>NZ_KV789201.1:0-161850 GCF_001807495.1 Corynebacterium sp. HMSC08C04
CTTCCCAGCCCGACTGGGCTGGATATCAGGTGTCCACCAAAAAGGGGTCAGGTCCGTCGTTTACCCCAGCATTCATGAAGTGCTGAATCCACGTGACGCGCAGGCGGGCGGGCTTCGGGGCTAGACCTTTCGAGTGGTACATCGATGAGAAATTGGACGCGATGTTGCTTCGGTCTGCCTTGGCGCTGTCGGGAGCTAGGACATATTGCTCGGGGCGGTACTGGTCCTTACCATGGACCAATGGCTCGGCGTAGCGTTGGCGCACCGGCACGTCGCGACCTGTCACATCGAGCAGCATCACACCTGTCTCGTCGACGTAGACCTGTGTCCATGTCAAGTAGGACGCTTCTTTGGCCCTGAGACCCGCACCGAGACACAGCGAGACCATCAGCTGCTTGTTGAGTACGTTCGTTGCGGCGTTCGCGGCGTAGTTCATCCAGACCTCGATTTGCTCAATCTCAGCTGGAGTATAGGGCTGTGGAACGGAGGTCGGCTTTACTGGGGTTCGAGCGGTTGGCTCGCTGAAACTTGGGTTGACGATACGGGCGACGGCTCGCAGTCGTGTGCGCCGTCGTTGCGCTGTTCCCGACGCGTAGGTGGGGACAAGGGACTCAGCATAAGCGTTGATGATGTCCCAGTCGAGTACGTACTCAACGGCGAGTTCGTAACCCTGCTTCTCCACGGCCCACGTCACGAGATCTGTCAGGAACAGACTGTCCTGCGAATCGGGGGACAGGTCGGGGTGGGAGAGCAGCTGGGCTATGAAGTCGGGGATGGGGGTGGCGGGCATTAAGAGCTACTTCTTCTTCCGACCAGTGACTTTGATCGGGTGAGCTTCGAGATACTTGTTGAACAGGAACAACTGCAACTCAGAATCATCGAGGTCATTGGACGTTCCGTATGCCGTGGCAACTGCCGTATCTAGCGCGGTGTGTGCCTCGAAGAGATCGGGATAGTAGCGTGAGTCACCCGGCTTGTACATAGCTTCGAGCGTCTTTCCACGCTGAGCCAACTTGGCTCGCTCATAAAGAACTCGCTGCGCTAGAGATGCGATTTCGTCTCGGGTCGTCTTGTCTGCGTTAGGCAGCGGCATCGTGTTATAGACCGTGTCTGAACCAAACCTGTAATCCTGACGAATACGCCCGCCCGCAATGTCCAACCATAAGGTGCACATCCGCGATATAAGCAGCCCCAAAACATATCGATCGTCAGAGGGGATGAAGCTTACCGCGTCTCCGGGGATCATGCTGGAGTTCTTAATTAGATCGATCGGAATGTATTTCCTTAAATGTGACGTATGACGTGGGATGAGAATGTAGTCAGAGCTATCCACAAATGCACTTGCTTCACGCGGACGGTGCGGTGAGTCCTTGAGTTTAAATGCATCTCCCGACTCACTTTGTTCGCTGCGCCATTCTTCATTCTTTTCAATGCGCTCACGCAGGAAGCGATGCGCTGCGACATCTGGCAGATCATCTTTATGAACCCAGATGATGTACGCGCGGGTGCCATTAATGAATTGCTTGGCCTGCGTAAACCTACGGATGAAAGGTTCGAGGCCGGGGTCACGAGCTAGCTCCGCGTCATAAGTCTCAGCATCAATTAGGAGGTTTCCATTGTCCGTAGGTTGGAAGCCTTTCGACATGCGTGGCATATCCTTGGGCGACTTTCTTGTGGCCTGAATGAATACATCGGGCGCGTCAAGCAGATAAGGATTGATATTCGATACGGTCTTGATTTCGGTCTCTTTGTCGTTTCGGTCGTGAATGTACAAGACTCGCTCGGTGCGTTGCTTGTGCGCGAAACCGATGATAACTACGTGTACCGATGCGACATTTCGTGTTTCATTTGCCCAGGTAAACGCTCGGTGAGCGAAGTTGATTTTGATGCCTGAGTTGTACATTGGTTGCCACAATGCAGGTGCTTGTTGACCTTGGCAGATGGAACTCGTAGACACGAAAGCGACTTCACACTTAGTCCCCTTGGTGTATTGAGCGGCTAGTAGGAACCAACACGCCACGTAATCGAGTTTGCTACCATTTTTCCCGAAAATCCGAGTGCGCTCTTTCTTTTGTGCACCGGTGAGTGAGTCTCCAATAATGAACGGCGGATTGCCGATGATATAGCTGCAATCTTCTGCAGGGATGACAGACTCCCACGGAATCTCAAGAGCACTGCCTAGATGAATGTCAGCGGAGTCTCTAAGCGGGAGATCATCAATGTTTCGCTTGACGATGATCGAGGTCTCTTGATTGGTCTGCAGCTCGGCAATCCACAATGCCGTCTGTGCAACCGACACAGCGAAATCGTTGATCTCGATTCCGTGGAACTGTCGGAGGCTGACCTTAACCGGAGACGCGTCAACGTCCTCGAAGCCCATGACATATTGGTTGTGATAGAGATGCGTCAACACAATGTTTTCAAGGCGGCGAAGGCACAGGTAGGTCTCGGTAAGGAAGTTGCCCGAACCGCAGGCGGGATCGAAAAACGTCAGAGACGCGAGCTTGTCTTGGAAGCGCTCAAATGCATTTTTCTGGGCGCGTGCTCCTTTGCCGGCGTACTGCCCCTGCATGTTCACAATGTCCTCAAGCTCCTGCTCTAAATCATCGAAGAAGAGCGGGTCAATCACGCGATGGATGTTCTCGGGGCTTGTGTAGTGCATGCCACCGGACTTGCGTGTATCCGGGTTCAAAGTTGACTCGAAGACACCGCCGAAGATGGTGGGGCTAATTTTCGACCAGTCTGTTTGGCCGGAGGACTCAACGATGAGAACTTCGAGGATCTCTTCCGTCAGCTGCGGGATAGTGACCTCGTCGCGGAACAAACCGCCGTTGACATACGGGAAACCAGAAAGCTCAGTGTCGTACTCATCGCGTTCTTCAACGGGGGTGTCCAACGTTTTGAATAGACGCATGAGGCCAAAGCGAGCATCAGCGGGTGACTTGTCTTTGAGGAATGAGTAGAAGGAATTCTTGTGGAACACCAGGGCATCTTCTGCAAACAAACAGAACACCAGACGCACTAGCAAGACATTGAGCTCATGCTGGGACTCAGGGGAGTTAGGGTTTGAGTATTGCTTGCGGAGTAGAGAGTGCAGCTTGCCAATCGTCTCGCCTGCCGTCCATGAGACTTGAGTCTCATAACGTGTGAGCTCGGCGGTGTTAGCGTCCAGGAACATGAGGGCCGAGAGATTATCGGCTAGGTCATCAACCCTGAACTCCTGGTAATTCTCAGCCGCGCGTGGTTCGTCCAGATCATAGACACGCATGACTTCAAAGTTGGACGTGATGATGTAACGGGGACGCTTGTGCCCTGGAACCTCAGAGACATATGTGTAAGCCTGCTCAAACGGGGTGACCTCTGAGCCTCGGTGGTTCTGCTTTGCGTCGAGAGACTTCCCTCGGCTCTTCATTTCCACAAACGTTCGCGCAGAGGGGATCACTGCGTCAATCCAGCCGCCGTACTCAGTGCCTTGTTCAAAAAGAGCTGTGGTCTCAGGATTGTCGTGGTGGAACACGCTGCGAAGTAGGTCAGTCCAGAATGACTGCGAATCGGACTTTTCCTGCCCGCGCTCTTCCCACCTTTCGGCGAACTTCTCGGCTTGAGACCGGCGTAGGGTCATGGAATCAGAGGACACAGATACTCCTTGAGATATAGGACTTGAATTAGCTTAACAGCGCCAGAGTAGACATAGATGTAAATCAATCCGGTGAACCGGTTGCCCTGGTGCTTCTACGCACCTACGATCAGTCACAGCTGCCGTTGCCTAACAAAAGAGGTCGTATGCCCGCACAGAAGCGTCTCGTGGACATGTATCCCGACTGGCCTAATACAGATCCTGTAGATATACGCAACGAGGTTCATCGTCGCTTGCTCCTGTTGGCGAAGAACGTACAGATGGAGGCTGGTAAACACGGCTCTGTTCGCTATGTGGCGGAGCGCTCGCAAGTCTCGCACACAATGATTACTCGCTTCGTTCGCGGTGAGTCGATCCCCAGAGTCGATACGATCATGGCGATTGAGCAATTTGTTGAGACGAGCGTGTGGCCGGTACGTGAGACCACAGATAAGCCTGTCGAGTTGACTAAGGGATCCTGGACCCGGTAGACCGGTAAGTCATCCCTACGACCTCGAATCTATCGAGAGAAAGGGCCGGTGAACATGGCCCTCGAAACCTACCGACCGTCCACCATACCTTATGAGCGCTGGGAAACGATTCGCGACTTCACGGTGAGCCTGGGGCAGCAATACCACGACCTCCACCCCGAGATTGCCTACAACCGCTACATGCCTGTCCTAACGCGCCTGATCGATGTGGTGTGCAACAGGGACGGCTATGAGCAAGACATCGAGGTCGTGCTTGACGCTGAGATGATCGAGATGATGATCCGCGATGAACTAGACGATCTCTCCGTTCATTCAAGAGGCGTATACAAGACTACGCTGCGCAGGCTCGGAGAAGCGCTCAACCCGAGTTGGATGGGGCAGACGATCTACAAGAAGCACGCCCGTACGACCTCACAGCCACCGTACACCCCAGCTGAGATCACCGACGTTCTCGACTGGTGTGTGGACACGGACGAGTTCATTAGCTGCGAGCGACGCAAGATCGTGGGGCTGGGGTTAGGCGCAGGGTTGACGAGCCGGCAGATGAGTGGGCTGAAGTGGTCAAGTGTCGAGGTTGACGAGCGGGGAGTGCTCATCCATCTGTCCGACCGCACAATCCCCGTCACAGCTCGCTGGGTCTACCTTCTCGACTTGGACAAGGCGGGGCGAGATGAGTACGTTCTGCGCCCCAATGTGACGAGCCGAGAGCCTGATGATGTGACAGGCAGGACGGCACGCAACAAGGCTGAGTCAGGAATGCGGCCTGATATTCGCCGACTCAAAGCGACATGGATCGTGGACTTGATGAACCGATATGTGCCCGATGCGTTTATCTGTCACGCGGCGGGGATTAAGTCGTTGAAGCGCTACGAGCAGTACCGCCCTGATTTAGGGGATGAGGACCTGATGGCGGTGCGGGGGCTGTTTCATGGAGACGGACGTGGCGAGGGGCTGCGGGTGGTTTAGGGAGCGTGTCTGTGACTTCGCACGACGAATCTATATGCAATCGGGAGAAATAGGGGCAGGCGCGAAAGTGATTCATATAATTTCGCTATCATTTTTGGCTTTAGACGAAAGTTTGGCCGCGTTAGATGTTTTCATCACCAAACGAGTGGGCTGAGCATCCAAAGAACGAAATCTCACAGACTCATAAAAGGGCACAAGCGCATTGTTGAGAGCATCGACAACCAGCAATCGGACTCCTGCTGTAGCGGCTACCTGACTGATTTTGTCCAGAGCTTGAAGACACAATCGTTTCCCGTGTTTCTGACCTTGAAGTCCTGTTGCTAGACCCATTTTGGCCAAGAGAATTGCCGGCGCGTCGAACTCATCCGTTGAGCAATAAGTCTTGCGGAGAGATTTTGACTCTTCATCGAACCTGCAGACCACAGAGGTGTGGGAGAAAAAGCCGACCACTTGACCTGCATTATCGACACAAACGTGGGTGATGACCCTATTGTTTACGTGTTCCTGCGCCGACTTTTGATGAAACCAATTATCGATTATCGGCTCGCCGGAACTAAAGTTACCTATTTGAGTCGTGCTGTTTATCGGCTCTACACGCGTCCAAGGAACTGTCATAGATCTGCGAGAATTGCGTCGATATCTTGGTCTGTAAACTCTATGTCAAAGGTTTTGGTATCAGCTTCCGTGAACAGATAGACGTTCGGGGGATATATCTGTCGATCTTGTGATCCCGGCTGCCTGTACCAGTACTGCATTTCTTGGTCACTGATCTCGTTCTTATATCCGCCCTTGACATAGTTGTCAGCCCAAGGAGCATCTTGATGCGACAAGTTGCGCAGCTGCGCAGCTGATAGATCTCCGAACATATTCCAGATAGCGTCTAAGAACGCTCTTACTGAGTCTGGCAGGCTAGAGGAGTCAAGCTTGGCATTGAACGCAACGGCGTCATCAGCAGCCACGATAATCTGTCGTCCGAATTTCTTGAATTCATCGCGGATTTTGTCGATGATTGGCCCATGTTCGAAAGCGTGAACATCCGAGTCAAAAAGTCGTCTTCCTGTACCTGCCAGGTAGTTTGCCTGAGCGAAATACATCAACTTGTGTAGCTTCATTTGAGTGACGTCAGGATCTTTGCGCTCATCGTCAAGGGCAAGAAAATAGTCGCTAATTAGATGGGGATCTAAGTCGTAGCGGACTTCGGAATCCCAAGCGTAGGGAGTCTCTTCATTCAAAATTTATCCTCCTTCCAGGGCGCTGATTGAAAGTATTCTTCACTTCAGCTTACGCTAAATTACGGTCATGTGCGTACTTGAAATGCAGTGTGTGAATCCTTCGTGGGCTTGGGCCACGACCCTTATTCCGCACTTCTTCGCTGATCCTGCGCCCATCCGGCATACTCGTTCCTGTCCCTACGACGCAGGAGAGCAATGACTGACTCCCTATTCACATCAGATGGCTACTGGATCATTGGAGCCGAGACCAAAGCTGCAATCCCACAATCAGAGTTCCCGCCCAACATCGTGGAGATGATCGACCTTGTCACAGCTCGACGATACTGGCCTTACCTTCCTCACGTGGACCTTGACTTAATGGAGGCTCACCACTCAGGAGCCAAGGTACTTATCACTGACCTGAATCGCGCTTTGCATAACGAGTGGGACATGCGCGGCGGCTGGACGGGACTGTATGAATCTGGGCAAGCCCAGCGAATCGTAGCGCGGGTGACAGCTGAGGTCGAGGATCGAGAGCTGGCTTCTTTTTGCGGCGGCATCATCGAGGATCTGTTCCTGTGGGCCATGAACGATGAGCGTTCAGCGATGGAAGGCCGCAAGGTGCTCAAAGAGCATGGGGTGCAAAACCCCGAGACCTTGTTAACGTTCCCATATGACCCAGCTGGGCTTGCTGTCGGCGAACTGGAGTTGTGGCACTCGGAGCTTCGGCGGAACTATCTACACTGGCTGATTCAGAATGCTGTGGCGGCGGAGCGGGCGGAGGATAGATTGCCGGCGTGGCAAGTGACGGGGTTCGCGGCGGTGAGGGAGTGGTTGATCATGAATAGTTGTGCGTATAGCTCGTTCCAAGCGTGTACCCGTTAATATATTTCCATGTCTGAAGAGTCTTTCCTGCTGAAGTACGATGGCGCACGTCTGCAGTCCGAGCCGATGTCGGTCGCAGAGATCGGTCCTGTCTTCTTGGCGTTGGACGAACTTGTTAAGGCTATCTACCGCAACGTCGATCCACTGTCCGCTGAAGTACCTGAGCTGGAGATCGTTGGGGTCGAGCAAGGCTCGTATTCGGTCTACTTTGATATTGGAAGTCAGGCTCTTGATGGGGTTCTGAACTGGGCCTCGGAGCCGAAAGCCAACACTGCAATCACCCTTGCGGGTGGTGTTGTGACTGTCAAAGAGATCATCGGCTGGGTCATGAAAGCACTGTCAAACAAAGCCGCGTTGCAGGAGCAGACAGAAGTTCCCTATCCAGATCTTCGTGAGAACCTGCAACTTGAAAGGCTAACTGATGCGCTCCTAGCAAAGTCTCGGGGGCGCAAGAATGTTGCAGCGATCGTAAAGCCGACTCTTGAGCCAGGGATTGAAACAGTAGAACTCGCCGGCTCTCGCAGCATTGAAGTGCACATCAACGAAGAAGAGGCACGGAGAATGGTCAACTATGCGGAGACGCTTCCAGAGCCAACAGCTCAAGTTGTGACCGTCTCAGCTCGCTTTGCCACGGCGAATCTCATTGAGCCTCTTAAGCGCAAATGGCGAATTGAGACTGCAGAGTTTGGAACGATATCCATTCGTCTGCTTGACGAAGAGTTTGCAGCTCTCGTTAGCTCGGGCGCAGCGAACCTTGCGAGGACGTACGACATGCGGATCCGCGTAGAGACTCAGGTCGGACCGGATGATGAAGAGAAGACGAGCTATGAGCTGTTAACTGTATATACAGATGACGGTGAACCTAATGGACAGATGGAGTTGGAACTCTAGATTGTGAGCGAAGTGACTCGTGGATTAGTTACGATCCTCGCCGGGGAGGACGCCGAGGTAGTTCTCTTGCCGTGGTGCAAGCCCCGAAATTCTGTGGTGCAGAGGTATTCGCAGGTCAGGGGCTCAGGCTGTTGGGGGAGTTTCGTGAAAGTGCCAAATAGAAAATCTCGAAACACTTTCCAGGTGGTTAGTGTTTCGAGATTTTTGCTTATGGTTTAAAACTCGCGCGTACCGATCGCTGGCGCCTTTGGCTTAACGCCCTAGACGATGAAAACCGTGGCGTTGTTGCCGCCCTTGCAAGTGATCAGCGCGTTTTCGGCCACGGTACAGCTCATCTCGTAAGTCTTGCCGGTTACTGGGCTAGCAACGTTTAAGGAGCCGGGGATATACCCGCGCAGGTCGTCTTCGGGGCTTGGGGTGGCATTGATAAGTGCGCTGGTGGTTTCCTTGGCAAAGTCGCAGCTGGTGTTGGGGCCTGCCATGAGGAAGTTGATGCGATAACCGTCGCCCATCATGCACAGCTCGGATGGAGTGCCGTTAACCGTCACCTTCGCTCCTGGAGAGTCTCCTGCCGGTATGCCGAGGGAGTCGATGAGCTTCTGGCGTGCGTCTTGGTCGGTGACGTGGTTGTTGGTGTTTTCCTGGCCACCACCTTGCGGGGTTGCCTGCTGCGCCACTGTTTGTGGTGCGTTGGGGTCCAGCGTGGGCTGCGGGGCATCGGGGACGGAAGCGCCGTTGGTTTGCTGAAGGGCCTTTAACTCTTCAAAGCTGTTGTTGAAGCTTGGCTCAGCCGGGGTGGGGTGATCGCTCGGGGCGGGGCTGCAAGCCGCAGTAAACCCGCCGGCGAGTGCGATGGTGGCGAGCGTTAGCGGAAGGCGTCGTGAAGCAAACATGCCCTAAGCCTAACGCGGATCGTGTGGCGTATGTTCGAAAAGATTAAAACCGTCACCTCTAAGAAAGAGGTGACGGTTGAGGTAACGGTTATAGTTCGCTACCGATTAGTGGTCATCCCAGTGGCCTTCGTGGGCGGCGTGGCGGTGGCCATCGTGCAGGTAGTCAACATGGTCGCCGTGGGGAACCGCAACGTGGCCGCAGCCCTCACCGTGCTGGTGGTCGTGGTCCGCATGCTCGTGATGTTCAGTGCTCTCGCACTCGTCCCAGTGGCCTTCGTGCTCACGGTGGATGTGGCCATCGTGGAGGTAGTCGGTGTGGTCGCCGTGTGGGAATGCGACGTGGCCGCAGCCCTCGCCGTGGGTGTGTGCGTGGTCTTCGTGGATGGTGTGTGCCATGGTTTCTACTCCTTGTGGGTCGTGCGGTTGCTCCGCGTTTTCAATCTGTTTCCATTAAACAATGTTTTCATTTCGATTTCAATAAGGCGGCCAAAGTTTTTCAAAACTTTTTCTTTAGTGACGCGCGGGGTGTGGGTGAGGTATGAAAAACGCTCTCGGCACGCTATGTTAAGGAAGTGACGCAAGGGAGGAAGGGATCTATGCGACTAATAAAGGGTTTTGCTGCCGTTGCCGGCGCAACGCTTGCCCTGCTGGGCGGCCAGGCCGTGGCCCATGCCAATCCGGGGGTTGGCGTGAAGCAAGGGCAGGTAATTCTTACTGCCGAAGGCACTGCTTGCACAGTGGGATATGTGGAAGGTTCGCGTGCTTGGACCTCCGCGCACTGTGGTCTTTCGGGGCAGCAAGTCTACAACGAGTATGGCCAGCACCTGGGGGCCCTGCGGTGGTTTAAACCTTCCGGTGCAGCAGAACATGACCTGGCCTATGTGCAGTTTGCGGCCGGCACCTACAGCGAAGGTAATCCGCTCAGTGGCGACGGCATCAATCCGGTTCCGCGTGCCGGCGAGCAGGTCTGTGTAACCGGTCGTCTCAGCGGCAATGATTGCGCGCAGGCAATCGACGGCCCGAAGGATTTCGACGGCATGCACTACGCCACGAACCTGCCCAAGGCAAACGGCGACAGCGGCTCCGGGGTGTTCATGCCGGGGCGTCCGGGCGTCGTTGGCATCTATCAGGGCGGTACCGTGGTCAGCCGCAACGGCAAGCAGGCCTCCTTTGCAAACTATGCGCGCATGCCTTATGCCAATGAATTGGCTGGCCTGCCGCATCAGGGCTTCGTGCCGCGCCGCCCCAACATCGCACCGCCGCGCAACATCGTAGAGGTGCCGGGCGTTGAGCTCCGCAAGGTGGGTGACCAAGCTGAAGGGCTGGCAACCACCAGTAGTGAGGGCTTTGGTATCGATGCGATCCGCGGCATTGCAAATAACTACGGAATCATTATCTAGGCAGCCGGGAGTTGTAGGCGGCTGAGGTAGAAAGCCTGCCCTTTAAAAGAAATAAGCCGTCACCTTTTCTGAGGTGGCGGCTTATTCGAAGTTTTATAGATTCATGTCTTATAGGCGGGTAGTGAGTTTCTGCGCGGCGTCGGCAAGCAGCGGGGCGTACTTCTCGGAGGGGGAAGGGCGGAAGCGCTCGGCGGAACCGGACACGGAAATTACCGCGACGAGTGTGCCGGACGGATCGAAGACTGGTGCAGAGATGGAGGCAAGACCTGCTTCGCGCTCTTCGATGGATTCGGAGTAGCCATTGCTGCGGGCCCTTTCGACGTCCTCGACACTGAAGGTCGCGTTTTCAATATCGATATCTTCGAAGGCGGCGAAGATGCGGGCGGCCGAGCCGGAAGTAAGAGGGAGCTGGCGGCCCACGGGAACCACGTTGTGCAGGCCGGACTCGGGCTCGCGGGTGGCAATGCAGGTTCGAGAATTGCCCGAGAGCTGATAGAGCTGCACGGATTCGCCAGTGTCTGCGAGCAGCTTGTCCATGATGGGGCCGGCTGCTTCGATGAGGTGATCCCGGTTGCCGGGGAGCGCGGGCCCGGCGCCCCATTTGCCATCCGGGGTGCGGGTCAAGATGCGGTGAGCCTCTAGTGCGGTGGCGAGGCGGTGCGTGGTTGCCCTAGGCAGGCCGGTGGTTTCACAGAGCTCGTTGAGGTTGGACGGACGGTTGGCGGCTGCCATCATGATGGCGACGGCGCGATCTAAAACCTTGATTCCGGATATTTCGCTATACTCTCCCATATAATGAAATTTACGTTCCAATTCATGAGATTTCAAGCGGAGTGATGAATATGTCGGAAAAACTGACTTTGGCTGAGAAAGTCTGGCGTGATCACGCAGTCCAAAAGGGAGATGGTGGCGCACCAGATCTCATCTATATCGACTTTCAGCTCCTCCACGAAGTTACCAGCCCGCAGGCCTTCGATGGGCTGCGTTTGTCTGGCCGTCCTTTTCGCCACCCAGAGCTGCACCTGGCAACGGAGGACCATAACGTTCCAACCCGCGGGATTGCCACGGGAAATCTGCTGGAGATTAAGGACGAGGTCTCACGTACGCAGGTCAAGACCCTCCGAGAAAATTGCGAAGAGTTTGGGGTGCGGCTGCATTCGATGGGCGAGGAGCAGCAGGGAATCGTCCACACCGTGGGCCCGCAACTTGGAATTACGCAGCCGGGTATGACCATCGTCTGTGGCGACTCGCATACCTCGACGCACGGTGCTTTTGGATCCATCGCCATGGGCATCGGTACCTCCGAGGTTGAGCACGTTATGGCAACGCAGACGCTTTCTTTAAAGCCATTCAAAACCATGGCTGTAGAGGTAAACGGCGACCTGCCGGAAGGCGTGAGCGCGAAGGACCTGATTTTGGCCATCATTGCCAAGATTGGTACCGGCGGCGGCCAAGGCTACATCATTGAGTATCGCGGCGAGGCGATTCGCAACATGTCGATGGAAGCGCGGATGACCATCTGCAATATGTCTATCGAGGCGGGCGCGCGTGCGGGAATGGTCGCTCCGGACGAGACCACTTTTGAGTATGTGCGTGACCGCGAGTTTGCCCCAAAGGGCAAGGACTGGGAAGCCGCCGTGGCCTATTGGAAGACCCTTCCTACCGATGAGGGCGCGCATTTTGATGCGGTCGTGGAAATCGATGCTTCCGAGCTGTCCCCATTTGTCACCTGGGGCACCAACCCGGGCCAAGGCTTGCCATTGAGCGCAAATATGCCAGACCCAGAGGATATTGGTGATGAGAACCTTAAGGCCGCAGCGCAAAAGGCTCTGGCCTATATGGATCTTGAGCCCGGCACGCCGCTGCGAGACATCAAGATCGATACCGTCTTCTTGGGCTCGTGCACGAATGCGCGAATCGAGGATTTGCGCGCGGCCGCCGCGGTGGTTAAAGGAAAACGCATCCATCCCGAGACAAACATGCTCGTGGTGCCTTCCTCTACCTTGGTCAAGGCCCAAGCTGAAAAAGAAGGCCTCGACACGATTTTCAAGGACTTTGGCGCGCAGTGGCGTACGGCGGGCTGCTCCATGTGCCTGGGCATGAATCCGGATCAGCTAAAGCCGGGGGAGCGTTCAGCTTCGACCTCAAATCGCAACTTCGAAGGCCGGCAGGGCCCAGGCGGGCGAACTCACCTGGTTTCTCCCGCCGTGGCCGCGGCGACTGCGGTCTTAGGGCATCTGGCCAGCCCAGCAGACCTTAGCTAGGCCAATCCACCCGTTTCTAGATTCGGTACCAATATCAAACCCTATTTGGCAAAGAAGGCAACCACCATGGAAAAATTTTCTACCCATACCGGCATCGGCGTGCCGCTGCGTGCTTCCAATGTCGATACTGATCAAATTATTCCGGCCCGCTACCTAAAGTCCGTCAAGCGCACGGGCTTTGCCGAGGGACTTTTTTCAAATTGGCGCGCGGATGAAAACTTCGTGCTTAACCGTGAGCCTTTCTGCAACGGCTCGGTGCTTTTCGCAGGCCCCGACTTCGGTACCGGTTCATCGCGTGAGCATGCGGTGTGGGCGCTGCGGGAATTCGGTTTCAAGGCAGTATTTTCCTCGCGCTTTGCGGATATCTTCCGCGGCAACTCCGGCAAGGCGGGGCTGCTCACTGGCATCATGGCGCAGGAAGACATTGAGCTGATATGGAAGCAGCTGGAACAAAACGAGACTTCGGTGACGGTGGACCTGGCGGCGCGACGCTTAAGCGTTGGCGGCAATCAGTATTCCTTCGAGATTGATGACTACACGCGCTGGCGCCTCATGGAGGGACTCGATGACGTAGGGCTGACGCTGCGCAACGAAGACGCGATCACAGACTACGAAGACCGGCGTCCAACTTTTAAACCTTCTGTTGCTTCTTTTTGATAATTGCCAGTCACTTACCCCTGTTGCGTTAACAATCGGTAACAGGACTGATTTTTCTCTAGAAACCTTGCACGCGTCAGAATAGTCTGTGAGTCGTGACTCAAGAATTTGGAAACAATAACGGTTTTAACGCTAACGGTAACTACCCGAACGCTAACCAGAACGACCCGAACAATCCCTTCGGGCAGTCTGGCCAACCTGTTCAGGGCGGACAGCCTAATCCGGGCCTGCCTCCATATGGCGAGTACGGCGAGTACGGCGCACAGGGCGGCGCGGGTTATGCCGGTGCTGGCAACGCCCCTAATGGCAACCAGATGACTGGTCAGTTGCAGGGGCCGCCGCCAAGGTTAGATGCCGGCGACGCCATCGGACAGGGGTTTAAGGGCTTCTTCCGCAATCCTGGACCGTGGATTTTGGCACCGCTTGCGCACTTTGTCATCATGTTTCTGCTCGCGGGGGTAATAGTAGCAATCGTCGCGGGGCTAGCACCGAGCACTTCCGATCCTTCCGAAGCTGGAAATATTTTGGCACCGATTGGGGGCGTTTTCTGCGTAGTCTTCATGTTGTTCTATTGCTTTTGGATGACAGCAAACGTCTACAGAGCCGCCGCGAAAGAGACGGACGGCCAACGCGCGAGCTTTGGAGACTTCTTTAAAAGCGGAAATACCTTTGGCTTAATGGGTCACTACATCGTGGTCCAAATCATCGTGTATGTGGGCCTTATCCTGCTTATCATTCCGGGTTTGCTTGCCAGCTTCTTCCTCTCCTTCGTTCCATATATCAAGGCGGATAACCCAGAGATGAGTCTCGGCGAAACTTTCCGCACCTCCTTCAATCTGACCAAGAATAACGTTGGCCAGTCTCTCCTGTGCCTCATTGTGGGCGGATTGCTCGTTAGCCTCTTGGCCTGCATTCCAATCGTCGGGCTCTCGTTCGCCCTCGGCATCCAGGCATTCATGATGATGATTTTCTACAGGCAAGCCACTGGCCGCCCGGTTCACCGTTGGGTATAAAACGGCGAAAACCTAAAGAACTCGGATTCCTAAAATAGGATCCGAGTTCAATACGTTTTGCTAGCGAACTGGCAGCGCGCTAGCGAGGTAGTCAGCGCCGGTGAGCACGCCGTTGTTGAAGGAGAGCACCCACACCGAGCCCTTCTTGAAGCGAAGGTCTTCGAAGTCGGTCTTGAGGAACTGTGGCTTTAGGCTTTCGAGAATGCCGGGGATGGTTTCACCTTGGCTGACGATGACCGGCACGCCGCCCTTCGCCACCACCCGTTGGAAGGCTTGCTCGGCAGCTGCGGGAGACTTTTGCCAGCCCTCGTCCCCGAAGTCCTTGTTGACAGCAATGTCGAGCCCGAGTTCGTCGGCAAGCGGCGCTGCGGTTTGCTGGCAGCGCTGTGGGCTCGCCGAGTAGATGGCGGTGGGGTGGTAGGGCGAAAGCATCGGAACGAGCATTTCTGCTTGGCGACGCCCCTTTTTATCCAACGGGCGCAGATTATCGTCACCCTCCCAGTTGCGACGCTGATGGGCGCGTGCATGGCGCACATAGAGAACGCGGGTGGTGGGAGCCAAGCGCAGACGCTTCTTGGCCTTAGCTAAAACGTCAGTATCGACGTCGTAGGTAAGCAGCTCGCAGGCCTCATCGATGGGCAGCCAGCGCAGCTCATCGGTCTCGCTATTGTCTTCGAAGCTGCCTTTAAGGTACTGGGCCAACCAGTAGTAGACCACCTTCGTGCGGCCTTGGACTGGATAGGTGACCTTGCCGATGAGCTTGCCAAGCTTGACATCATAGCCGGTCTCTTCAAGGATCTCGCGCGCCGCAGTGGTGGGCAGGGACTCACCTGGATCGACCTTGCCCTTAGGCAAAGACCAATCGTCGTAGTGGGGGCGGTGGATTACCGCTACCTCGGGATCCTGGGGATTGCCACGCCACAACACGGCGCCGGCTGCCAAGGTGGTGCGCTTGAATTCCTTGGCGGGATTGGTAGGAATTTCCTGATGACGGCCCGAGATGAAGACCTCAGACTTTGCGTCTTTGTCTGTCTCATGCATGTTTTTTGCCTTGGGCATTTCGCTCCTTAACAGATGGCTGCGCAGCTTATTTTTAACTATCTTGCGCTCTTTGGGCGCGCTTTGCATCCGCACGCGCCGGTTCTTCGCATTCGGTTAGCTGAATATTATTTCACTTACCCCCAGTTGGCCCGCAAGCTGAAAAGCTTGTCTTTTGTGCGGGTCGGTTGGGCTAATCTAGGTATGTTGCACGAGATACGCAAAGGGGAGAGCTAATGCAAAAGGTTGCAGTAATGGGCGCGGGTTCTTGGGGAACCACCTTGGCGAAAGTCTTCGCTGATGCGGGAAGCGAGGTCCACTTGTGGGCGCGCCGCCCCAAGCTGGCTGAGGATATTAATACGACGCATATCAACCCTGATTACTTGCCGGGCCTCGAGCTGCCCTCGGGCCTTATCGCGACGTCGGATGCCGCAGCGGCGCTCGACGGTTCCGACATCGTGATTTTCGGTGTGCCCTCGCAGACCTTGCGCAGCAACTTGGAAAAGTGGGCGCCCTTGCTGCCTTCTGATTCCACCTTGGTGTCTATCTCGAAGGGCGTGGAGGCAGCAACTCTAAAGCGCATGAGCGAGGTCATCGCTGATGCAACTGGTGTCGACGAATCGCGCATCGCAGTACTTTCCGGCCCGAACCTGGCTAAAGAGGTAGCGGAGGAGCAGCCGGCGGCCACCGTCATCGCGTGCGTCGATGAGGAGCGCGCAAAGGCTGTCCAGCATGCTGCGGCCGCACCGTATCTGCGCCCATATACCAACACCGATGTCATTGGTGCCGAGATTGGTGGTGCCTGCAAGAACGTCATCGCCCTCGCCTGCGGCATGGCCTCTGGTCGTGGCTTGGGCAATAACACTCTGGCCACGATCATCACCCGCGGTCTTGCGGAGATCACTCGCCTCGGCGTGGCTTTGGGTGCTGACCCGTTTACTTTCTCTGGACTTGCTGGCATGGGTGACCTCGTGGCCACCTGTAGCTCGACCCTCTCGCGTAACCGCACCTTTGGCTACCGCTTGGGCCAGGGCGGCACGTTGGAAGAAGCCAAGGCTGCGACGAATGGCCAAGTGGCAGAAGGCGTTATCTCCTCGGATTCGATTTTCCGGCTGGCTCAGCAGGTGGGCGTCGAGATGCCTATTACCCAAGCGGTCTACGGAGTTTGCCACCGCGGCGTCGACGTCGAAGACATGATCGTCGCGTTGATGGGGCGTTCAAAGAAGTCGGAATAGTGCGAGGGTAAAGTTTGCCGTTATGAGCGAAAAGATCCGTGTAGCCGTTGTATATGGCGGTCGTAGTTCCGAGCATTCTGTCTCTTGTATTTCCGCAGGCGCGATCATGAATCACCTTGACCCTGCGAAGTACGAGGTGGTGCCTATCGGAATTACTAAGGAAGGCCAGTGGACGCCGGGAACCACCGAAGGCCTAGAAATCATCGATGGCGTTATGCCAGAGGTGACCTTGGGCGATGAATTGGCGTTGTCCCTAAACCCAGCCACCAAGGGCCGTTTCCACAACGTCACTCAGCACAACCACTATGCGGAAGTCGATGTCATCATCCCGGTTCTGCACGGACCATATGGCGAAGACGGCACCGTACAGGGGCTGTTTGAGCTTTCCGATATTCCTTATGTGGGCACCGGCGTACTGGCTTCTTCGGCCGGCATGGACAAGGAATTTACCAAGAAGCTGCTCAAGGCAGAGGGCCTGCCGGTAGCGCCCGAGGTGGTGCTCAAGGAGCGTACCGAGTTGACCGAGGAAGAAAAACAGGAACTGGGGCTGCCGGTCTTTGTAAAACCTGCACGTGGTGGCTCTTCCATCGGCGTTTCCAAGGTCAGGGATTGGGCGGATTTCCCGCACGCAGCCGAGGTGGCCTTCGAAAGCGATGGCAAGGTGCTCGTCGAGCCCGAGATCGTGGGTGCTGAGGTAGAAATCGGTGTACTGGAGTATGCGGATGGCTCCATCATTGCCTCGGTTCCAGCACAGCTCAATGGCATCGAGGAGGCCGACGAAGGCTTCTATGGCTTCGATGCCAAGTACATCGATGAGGGCGTGAGTGCACAGATTCCGGCCCCGCTTGCAGAAGACCTAACCAAGACTTTGCGAGAGACCGCCATCGCAGCTTTCCGCGCACTGGGCTGCGAGGGCATTAGCCGCGTGGACTTTTTCATCACCGAAGATGCTTTCTACATCAACGAGATCAACACCTTCCCGGGCTTTACCCCGATCTCCATGTATCCACAGGTATTTGCCGCCACCGGCGTCGATTACGCAGCGCTTCTCGACGCTTTGGTAGACAACGCTCTCGCTCGCGCGAAATAATCCTCGCTATTGGCCAGGGGTGTGCTTGGCCAAAGTATCGCTCATGCGCACCAGCGCAGAGTTAGCGACGTCTTGGGGCGCGAACAAGGCTAAGTCGTTCGCGCGGCCTAGGGCGAACCAGGTTCCGCCGGTAGTTCCCTCGGCCAAGGTGGTGTCTTCGAACCAAGGCACATCGTTTACTTGCTGGAGCTGTACACCCGGTTTGTAGTTTTCGGGTTCGCCGACGCCGCAGCGCACCACGATGTCTTCTCGGCCTTCCGCGCTCCAGACATAGGTGTTTTTTGCCTTGACATCACTGCGGCGGGTGTAGCCATCCGCGATGTGCTCCGGCAGTGCCTTTTCCAAAGGGGCACACATCTTGTCCGGGCCGTCGGCAAGCTGCGAAAGCGGTGCAGGGCGCGGCTCGTGGTGCTCCTTGCGCAGCGGCTCGAGCGTCTTATCCAAACCGGTGGGACGCTCATCGTTGAAGGTGGTCACCGCTACCACAGGGCTGCGATCGGTGTTGTACCACGTGGTGAGGTTGGAGCCTGGGGTCATGTCTTTGACCTTGAGCCAGGCATCGCCGTCGATGTCCTCGGTCTGGGAGTAGGCGGTGTACTGATAAGGCAGGTTGGCGCCGCAGCGCAAGCTGACCGACTCGGAGGAAAGTTTTGCCCACGCAGCGGCGCCTGCCGGAACCGGCTCGGCGATTTCGGCTCGGGGCTGGCCCATGAACTCCTCGGGCGCTGCCGCGACGACGGACTTACACTCCGCGGAGTTAGCGTCGTCTGATTGAATGGGGGACAGCGCAACTGGTGCTTTGGCCGTGTTTTCGAAGTAGAACTTCGCGCCAAAAATAACCGCGAATACCATCGCAATGGATAGTCCAAGTGAGATAAATACGGCGGTGCGGTTAAATTGGTTGGTCATAAGCGTTCATCCTAACGCGTAAAGCAATGTCAGCATTAACCTCCCGTTGAGAAAGGCCATCGTGCATTTGTCGCATACCCTCGGGCAAGCAGGCGAGCAACATGTCATCGGTGAAATCGTAGCCGCGGCGCCCAGCGCGCTAAACGGCGATGACGCCGCCGTCATGTTCCCGGATCCGCCGAACTCACGCACGGTGGCTTGCACCGACATGATGGTGGAGGGCAGGCATTTCCGCCGTGACTGGTCCACTCCGATGGAGGTGGGCCAGAAAGCGATTCTGCGCAACTTTGCCGATATCGAGGCGATGGGCGCGCGTCCCACTGCAGCGTTGCTCGCGATTGCGGCGCCTACGGAGACCCACGTGTCCTTCGTGCGCGGTATTGCGGAAGGCATCGCCCAGCGTTGCGCCCTTTATAACGCAGAGCTGGTTGGCGGTGACCTCACGCGCGGTTCACAGCTGGTCATCACCGTCACCGCAATTGGCACGTTGGGCGGAAGCCAACCCCCATTGACCCTGGGTGGGGCACGAGCGGGGCAGAAGCTGGTCAGCCACGGCAAGATTGGTTACTCCGCGGCGGGGCTTGCGTTGCTGCAGGAATATGGGCGCGACCTACCGCCCGAGCTCTCGGAGCTATGGCCGCTTATCGACGCCCACTGCAATCCCTCGCTCAAACCAGGCCGCGGCGTAATCGCCCGCGCCACGGGGGCTACCGCCATGACGGATAACTCGGATGGCCTCGTGCCAGATATCGCGGGTGTGGCAAAGCGCTCCAACGTGCACATCGACTTGCACTCCACCGCCATTGCTCCTGACGCTTTGCTCACTGAAGCCGGTGTGGTCTTGGGCGTTGACCCATGGGAATGGGTGCTCACAGGCGGCGAGGACCATACCTTGGTGGCTACCACCAACAAGGAAGCGCCATCGGGGTTCCGCGTCATCGGCACCGTCAACCGCGGCACTGGGCTGACCGTGGATGGTAAGAAGCCGAGGTATGACGCTGGCTGGCAGAGCTTTTAAAGCAGCGAGGAATTTTCAGGGGAGGAAATGATGACTGCGCCGTACTCGCAACTTTTTGATACCTCGGTAATCGATAGCTCGTGGTTGCCGGTCTTGGCGCCGGTACTAGAAGAGCACCTGCCTGCCATCGAGCAGCAATTGCAGCAGCTGCCGGAAGATGGATTCCTGCCAGCGGCCGAAAATGTCTTTGCTGCCTTTCGCGTGCCTTTGCCCGAAGTGCGCGTGCTCATCGTGGGGCAGGACCCTTATCCCACGCCAGGACATGCGGTAGGTCGGTCTTTTGCCACGGCACCTGGGGTTAAACCGCCGCGTTCCTTGCACAACATCTACAAAGAGTTAAGCGAGGACGTAGGCGTTGCCCCGCGCGAAGACGGTGACTTGCGCGCTTGGGAGTCCCAGGGAGTCATGCTTTTAAATCGCGTGCTCACGGTGGCACCGGGTGAGGCGGGCTCGCATCGTAAGCTCGGCTGGCAGGCCATCACGGAGGCTGCAATCCGGGCGCTCAACCGGCAGCCGATGGTGGCCATCTTATGGGGCAATGACGCCAAGGCCTGCGCGAAGTTCTTGCCGGACGTGCCGACTATCTCTTCGGCGCATCCTTCGCCTCTTTCTGCACGCCGAGGATTCTTTGGCTCACGGCCGTTTTCGCGCGCTAATGAGCTTTTGCGCGACCAGGGCGCGCCGGATGTCGACTGGCACTTGTAAACTATTCGGCATGTCATATCCGAGTTCGTTAGATGCCCGTGGTCTTCATAACTGGGCGATCCGAACTGTTGGTGAACTTTCCCACCGACGCGCTGAAATCAATGCGCTTAACGTATTCCCGGTTCCAGATTCCGATACCGGCTCCAACATGGCCCACACCATGGAGGCTGCACTCGAGCAGGTGGAAAAGGGAGGCGACGTAGCCGAGGCACTTGCCATCGGTTCCGTGCGCGGCGCCCGTGGCAACTCCGGCATGGTGTTATCCCAGGTGCTGCGCGGCATCGCGGATACCACGGTTGATTCCCGCGTGGATGGCCAGACTTTTGCGTCTGCTTTGAGCCTCGCAGTGCAGCTGGTGGAACGCGCCATTGCGCGTCCGGTGGAGGGCACGGTCATTTCGGTCTTGCGTGCGGCGGCAGC
This sequence comes from Corynebacterium sp. HMSC08C04, assembly GCF_001807495.1. NCBI lineage: Bacteria > Bacillati > Actinomycetota > Actinomycetes > Mycobacteriales > Corynebacteriaceae > Corynebacterium > Corynebacterium sp. HMSC08C04. The sequence continues at coordinate 20,703 of NZ_KV789201.1, forward strand.
TGCGGCTTCCGCGTCTGCTGAGCAGCCTGGCAAGCAATTCCACGACATCGTGGTCGAAACCATCACTGCCGCCCGCACTGCACTGTCCAAGACCCCTTCGCAGCTTGCTGTACTGCGCGAGGCCGGTGTGGTCGATGCTGGCGGTACCGGGTTCGTCATCCTGCTTGAGGCCTTGCTGGCTGAGATCGAGGGCGGCGCGGTGCGCGAGGCCGAACACGAAGACGAGGTTGAGGCCGAGCTCGAGGTGGTCTTCTTCTTCGAAGGGGACCTGGACGCACTTGGTGAAAAGATAGGTGAGCATGGCAATAGCCTCGTCATTGCCCGCGCCACTGAGAACTCCGGCTCGGTACACATTCATACCCGTGAGGCCGGCCCTGTAATCGAGATGGCCTTCGGCTCCGGCGTGGTAAGCAACCTGCGCTTGGAAGTACTGCCGGAGGCAGCAGACGAACCCGTAGCGGAAGTGTCATCCCGGCGCATCTTTGCGGTAGCGCCGGCAGGCCCGGTCGCAGCACTTTTTGAAACCGTAGGCGCCAAGATTGTACGCCCAGGCGAACAAGTCACGGTTTCGCAACCGCAGGATATTTACCTGCCCAACGGCTTTGAGGGCGATGCCGGAGAGGCCCGCGTGGTGCCCACTGAGTCTTTGGTTGCAGGCCTGGCGGCAATCTCCGTCTATGAGCCGGATAATCCTGACACCGATTCCATGGTTTCTGTTATGCGGGATGCCGCGCGTTCCATGCGCGTGGATAAACCTGCGCATGAAGACGCTGAATCTATCTTGGTCAAAAGCCGTGAGATGTTGGCTGCCGGGGGAGAGCAAGTCACCGTCCTCACCAGCCTTAAGCTGGATGATGATTACCTGTCTGAGGCACTCGAGGTGGAGGTCGTTGCCATCCATGTTGAGGGCATTAAGACTGAGATCGGAGTGGAGTAAGCATGCTGGGATGGCGGGACGAGCGGGAGTTGAAAGAGATCTTGCCGGCCAAAGACGCCACCAAAATCAAAAAGGCATTTGGGTACACCACCTGCGGCGAGCTGCTCAGCCACTATCCGCGTGACTACATCCGCCACAACAAAGAGGTAGGCCTGGGCGGTGCCAACGAAGGCGATTATGTCACCGTCACCGGCCAGGTGGTGCGTCTGCAGCAGCGGAACACAGCCAAGAGGTTCTTGCTCACTTTGGCGATGGACAATGGGATTACCGCCACCTTCTTCAACGCGCACTATCTCACCCGCGTGCTGCGCCAAGGTATGCGCTTGATGCTAAGCGGCAAGCTGAAGTTCTACCGCGGGCAGCCGCAGCTTCAACATCCTGACTTCGTGGTTATCGATGCAGGCGGTGTGGGTAGCGCGAGCAACGCGCTTTACGACGCAGCGCCTTCCGGAAGCAGCGGCGGCAAGGTTACGGCTACAGGCTCGCTGCGTAACCTCTCGCAGTTCGGACAACTGGAATCTTTGCTTGAGCGCGAGTGGATTCCCATTTATCCCGCCAGCGGCAAGGTGACCTCGTGGTACATCATGGGCGCTATCCATATGGTGCTGGAGAATACTCCGACGATCCCCGAGCCGCTGGACTACCGGATGATGGTGGAACTTGACCAAGCTATCCGTGAAGTCCACGAGCCCACAGCGGCTGGCCCGGAAAGAGCTATTCAGCGTTTGAAGTACAACGAGGCTTTGTCCATTGGCCTCGTCATGGCCCTGCGCCAACGCGACTTCAAGGCGCGTACCGCCGTGGCGATGCCTTCCATCTTGGACGGCTACCGTGATGGGCTGCTGAGCAACCTGCCCTTCGAACTAACGGCAGGGCAGCGTAAGGTCATTGCGGAAATCGACGAAGACCTCTGCGGCACACTGCCCATGATGCGCCTGCTGCAGGGCGAGGTTGGTTCCGGCAAGACCATGGTGGCTACGTGTGCGATGTTGCAGGCGGTCGATGCAGGCAAGCAGGCGGCGCTGCTCGCACCGACTGAGGTGCTGGCGGCGCAGCACGGGGCGTCGATTAGCGCGAGCGTGCCCGATGGCGTCAAGGTCGCCGTCCTGACCGGTTCCCAGCGCACTGCGGAAAAGCGCCAGGCACTGCTGGACATTGTCTCCGGCGAGGCCGACATCGTCATCGGCACGCACGCCATTATCCAGGACGCCGTAGAGTTTTTCGACCTAGGCCTCGTGGTAGTAGACGAGCAGCATCGCTTTGGCGTGGAGCAGCGCGATAGCCTGCGCTCGAAAACTCGAGAGGGCACGAGCCCACACATGCTGGTTATGACGGCGACGCCTATTCCGCGCACCATCGCCATGACTGTCTTCGGTGACTTGGCGGTATCTATCCTGCGTGAGCTGCCTGGCGGGCGCAAGCCCATCCAATCCAGCGTGGTTCCGGAATGGGCACCAGCCTGGGTGCAGCGTGCTTTAGTGCGCATCCGCGAGGAGGTGCAGGCTGGCCACCAGGCCTACATCGTATGCCCGCGCATCGAGGGAGAAGGCGGTGTGCTCGAGGTGGCGTCCCAACTCCAGGCCGGACCGTTACGTGACCTTAAACTCGACGTTCTGCATGGTCGCATGAACGATAAAGATGAGGTCATGTCGCGCTTTGCGCGGGGTGAAACAGATGTGTTGGTCTCTACGACCGTCATCGAGGTCGGCGTTGACGTGCCCAATGCCACGGTGATGCTCATTCGCGAGTCCGAGAACTTTGGTGTCTCGCAGCTGCATCAGCTGCGGGGCCGCGTCGGCCGCGGAGGCAATGCTTCCATCTGCCTGTTCCACACTACCGCGGCGGAAAACACGGGCTCCTTTAAACGCATCATGCAGATTGCGGATACCACCTCAGGCTTCGAGTTGGCGGAGATTGACCTGCAACAGCGCCACGAGGGAGACATCCTGGGCACGCTGCAATCGGGAACCCAGCGCTCGCTGCGCCTCCTGGACTTGGCCCATGACCGCGACATCATTGAGCGCACGCACGATGATGCGTACCGTTTAGTGCAGCGCAATCCAGAATTGGCGGTGGAATTAACCCGGAACATGACCGAGAGCGAGCAGGAATACCTAGAAAAGAACTAACCTAGAGCCCATGAACATTTGCGCACCTTTTGCCGGCACTGTGCGTTTTCACGTGAGCGTGGGCCAAGAGGTCTCTGCGGGAGATGCCATCGCTACCGTGGAGGCCACCAAACTAGAAGCTCCCGTCGTAGTCCCAGGACGTGGAGTGGTGGATAAGTTGTGTACTGAAGACTTTGCCGCAGTCTATGGCGGTGACGTACTAGCGATTATTGGGGAGGCACGATGACCAGAATTATCGCCGGAGAAGCCCGCGGGCGCAGCATCAAGGTGCCAGAGTCCGGCACGCGCCCTACCGCGGACCGCGCACGCGAGGGTCTGTTTTCCTCGTTGAATGTGCGCTGGGGTTTTGCTGCTAGCCGCGTGCTGGATTTGTTTGCCGGCTCTGGTGCCTTGGGCCTGGAAGCAGCTAGTCGCGGCGCGGAGGAAGTCGTTCTGGTGGAATCCAACCCGGCGGCAGTGAAGGTGATCAAGCACAACGTGGACGTCGTCAAGCACCCGCGCGTGGACGTACGCGAGATGAAGGCCTCCACCTACCTGGCCACCGCACCGCGCGGTTACTTTGACATGGTGTTGGCAGACCCACCGTATGCTTTCGACGATGTGCAGGGCCTGCTGGAGGCCATTGAGCCCGTGCTTGATGATGCAGCGATTGTCGTCATCGAGCGTCACGTAGACAGCCCAGAACCGCAGTGGCCCGAAGGCTTTGAGCCCACCGGCCAGAAGCTCAAGAAGCGCACATTTGGTATAGCGCGCTTTGATATGGCCATCTACCACCGTCCGGATGCAAGCGGGGAGTAAAGGAAAACCTATGCCGACTAAAGCAGTATGCCCGGGTTCTTTCGACCCCATTACCTTGGGCCACGTGGACATCATCAACCGAGCGGCGGCGATGTTCGACGAAGTAACCGTGTTGGTCACCGGCAACCCGGATAAGCCTTCCGGCCTATTTAGCGTGGAAGAGCGCGTGCAGTTTATTCGTGCGACTTTCGACGAGCACATCAAGGTCGATTATTGGTCCGGCCTGCTCGTGGACTACACCACGGAACATGGTGTGGACACACTGGTCAAGGGGCTGCGTTCTTCCTTGGACTACGAATACGAGCTGCCGATGGCGCAGATGAACCGCCGCCTTTCCGGCATCGATACAGTCTTCTTGCTTACCGATGAAAAGTACGGCTACATCAGCTCCTCGCTGTGCAAGCAGGTGGCCAAGTTTGGTGGGGACGTCACGGGCATGTTCCCGGCGCACGTGGGACGCGCGGTGGTGGAGAAGTACGCCCAATGATTGCAATCCCACTCGCGATCCTGCTGACCGTGACGTTGGGTTCTTGCCTGCAACGAGTCTCCGGCATGGGGCTTGGACTCGTCGGCGGACCTATTTTGACGCTGCTTCTGGGCCCAGTCCAGGGCATCATGGTTATCAACGTGCTGGCGGTGGTCAACGCGATGCTGACTACGTATTCGATGCGTGCCAACGTGGACTGGGGCAAGTTCTTGCGTATCGCGCCGGTGATGGTGCTAGGTGCAATCCCGGCGGCCCTGCTGGTGGCTAATATCGACTCGGCCGCCTTGCTGGTCTTGGTGGGCGCGGCCCTGCTCATCGCACTCGGCGTGGTGACCTTTGGCAAGCGCTTCGTGCCGGAAATGCATGGCCTTGGCCCCTCCCTGTCAGCGGGTGTGCTCGGCGGTTTCACAAACACGCTAGCTGGTGTAGCCGGCCCTGTTATTACCGTTTATGCGCAGGCGGCGCGCTGGCCGCAGGCGGTCTACGCCGCTACGTTGCAGCCTTGTTTTATCGTGGGCGGTCTATTCTCAGTGAGCACCAAGTTGGCCGTGGGTGCGGGCGGATTCGGTGATGTGACGTGGCTAATTTGGCCCGCCGGCGTCATTGGCATGTTCCTCGGCATCGCCACGGGCACTCGTATTGCGCGCCACGTGCCGCGCGAGAAGGCACGCATTCTTTCTTTGACCGTGGCTTCCCTGGGCGCAGTCAGCGCTTTGATTCGTGGCCTGATTAGTCTCTAAACGGGGACGGAGGCCCCTCAGCCTCCCTTAGCTTTCTGATTCCTGGACCGCGTGAGCGAACTCGTTGAAGCGGTCCAGGGTGCTAAGAAGCGCGTCTTGGGCGGCGATGACCGCGAGGTTCAACGCGTGGAAAAGCTGCTCGTCGTTCATGCCCGCGGTGGTGACGAAGGTGGCGTCGCCACGCAGTTCCACGGTGTCTTCTTCGCTCCGGCCCACGAGAGCGCGGCCGTCGAAAGCAGAAGCGTTGTGCTCGTTGGCGATGACGTGGAAGACGGGGGAGACATCCTCGTAGGAAAGGGTGGTGGGCAGGAGGCACTCCAGCTTCACCAAATCTTCCGCCGCGCTGATGACCCACTTCAAGTTATTAAGGTGAGCACTCAAGGAATCCGGAAAGTCCGGGTTATCCTCCGGAAACATGTTCATCTCCGGGGTGCTGAGTTGCTCGCGCACGCGCTTTAGCGTTACTGCAGGAAAATCAGGCTTGCTAAACAGGTCAAAAGGAAATGCGTTCGGGGTAGACATTGTTAGCTGCGACCTTTCTTGTTTGCTGCCTTATCGTTCCACTTAGCTGCCTGCGGGAAGGCTTCGGCAACGGCGTCGAAAGCCATGCCGAAGCTATCGAAGGCGCTCAAGACGAAGCTGCCTAGCTGGTTAGAGCTAAGGCCGATGCCTACGCCCATCGCGCGGTTGGCGCAGATGGCAATTTCTTCTTCCTCCTGCTTGGCGCCCGCGCCAGTGCCTTTCGGACGGAAGTCATAACTTAAGGTCGGCGCGGACATGTTCCAATTGAATTCCGCAATGAATGCGCCAACCTTGTCTTCCGCGCTTGCCGGGAGGCGACCTTCCCACACCGCGAAGGCACTTAAGGTGTCATCCTCGATGTCGAAGTGGATGGTGATGTGTGGCAAACCAGTCTGCAGCACCAAGCCTTCGCCGACGCCAGCTTCTGCGCTATCGCCGTCAGCGGCAGCGTCCTCCCGGGCGGGGTCTTCGATTTTGTCGAGTAGGACGTAATCGGCCTCGAGCTGCTCGAAGAGCTCTGCGAGCCGGTGAATGTTGACTTCAGAGATGGACTGGTTGGTCACAACGCACGCTTTCTAGAGGTGTTTCGCGGGGTTAAAGGAGCGCTATTCGCCGGCTGAGCTAGCCTCGCCAGCCTGGGCTGCGGTTTCGGAACCGAGCTTGGCCATCTCCTCGGCGGAGGCAACCATGGCATCCTGAGCGCCGATGACGCCGTCGACGGCAACCTTCAAAGCAGCGGTCAGCTGCTCATCGGACAGGCCAGCGGCGCAGGGGATATCGCGCTCGGTACGTACGACAAGCAGGTTCTCGTGCTCGGAGATAACGGCACGTGCGCCGAAAGCGACGGAGTTGATCTGGTTTGCGGCTAGGAACAGGCCAGCATCGGCCTGGGTGTAGACGGCGTCGGTTGGCACATCGCAGCGCACGATGGCGACGGAATCCAGAACCGCGAACAGGCAAGGCAGGCCGTTCAAGTTAGCGGTAGCGGCATCGTCGCGGCCTTCGACCTTGGTCAACTCGATGTCGAAGGTCTGCATTGCGCTAATGATGCGGTCGAGCGTGACCTGCGGCTGAGCATAAGCTTGATTAGTCATTTTCGTGTTCCTCCCAGGTGACGAGTTGCGGGTACTGCTGCTCAATCCATGCGAAGGACTGCAGGATGGCGTCCAAGGTGGACATAACGAAAGCGCCCAGCTGGTTGCGGGAAGCGCCGTGGGTGGTGTCCAGCTCGCGCACGCCGGAGACCGCCAGGGTGTTTTCTGGGCCTTCGAAGAATCGGAAGGTCGGCGCAAAGTGGTTCTGGTTCCACTGGTTAATGTGCATCAGAAGGTTCGGGCCCTCAGATGCTGGAATGGTGCCGCGCCACACGGAATCGGCGGTGATGGCGTTCTCGCGCAGCTGGAATGCGATGGCTGCGTTCGAGAAACCAGTGCGCAGCATCTTCACGGTCTTTTCTTCAGAAACTGGCTGTTCTTCGATGCGGTACTCCAACTTCTCAGAGTCGAAGATTTCCGCAATGCGCTCGAGCGTCACTGGCTCGATAGGGGTATCGGGCAAGATGGTTGGTTGACCATCGGCTTGATCAGTCACTGAAAATAATCCTCACGTTGTTTACATGGTGAATAAATCGGAATCTTGATCAAGGCTACCGGAGCCGGGATGCGTGCCTGCTAGTTGGCCGCCCGCGTGGCGGGAGTCCACAACTCCTCGCCGCCTAGTTCGTGTGCAAGCGCGGCTGCGACTGTGGAGTAACGGAAAGTGTGTCCGAGCTCGTTCAGGCGGGCCGGGATGACCTTCTGGTTAGCCAGGGCGAGCTCGCTTGCGCCCTCCTTGCCCAAGAGCAGCGCCGGGCCGAAGGTTGGAATAGGCACGATCGCTGGGCGCTTGAGCTCCTCACCTAGTGCATGGACAAAATCCTTGTTAAGGACCGGGGTAGGCGAGGTGGCGTTGACTGGGCCATCAAGTTGCGAATCGATTGCTGCGCGGAAGTAGATATCAGTCAGGTCATCCATGGCGACCCAGCTGTACCAGAATTCGCCCTTGCCAAACGCGCCGCCGAGTCCTGTAGAAAACAGCGCGCGCAAAAGCGGCAGCAAGCCGGAGTTGCCGGAGAGGGCGATTCCGGTGCGAACATTGACCACACGCTTTCCGGCCTCGCGGGCAGGTGTGCAGGCGGCCTCCCAATCGCTGACCACGTCAGCCAGGAAGCCGTCACCGCGGCTGGACTCTTCAGTCAGCTCGGTATCGCCCCGGTCGGCGCCATAGATGCCGATTGCCGATGCACAGACCATTGCCTTGAGCTCAGGCGTTGCGGTGGCAACCTCAGCCAGTAGCTGTGTCGGGTTCACGCGGGACTCCCGTATGTCTGCCTTGTGGGCGGCGTTGAAGCGGCCGAAGATTGGTTCGCCGGCTAGATGGATAAGGACGTCGACGCCCTCCAAGAGATCCGGCGCCGGCAGGTTCGGGCGCCATTGACGCTGGCCCGGTTTGGGGCTGTTGCGCACAAGCTGGATAACTTGATGTCCTGCGGTAGTCAGCTGCGCGGTGAGCTTTCGACCCACGCCACCGCGGGAACCACTGATGGCGAAAACCAACGGGCGAACGGTGCCCGAAGGGTCGACAGCCGGTGCCGTGGCGTGGGTGTCAAGGTCGCGCAGACGGTTCAAAAACTGGAAGTCCTCGATGAGCTGGTGTTGGCGATAGGCGAAGACGGAGTTAACAGCCCATGACGGAATGCGGGTGTCGACGGTGTCGGTGATTTGGGTAGCGCCAGCATCGTTATCGGAACCGGTAGTGGCATCGGCAAAGAGATGGTGATGGCGCCATGTGGCCCAGGAGCGCATGGGAGCGTTGAGGCAAACGTCGCTGAAGCTGACGTTGGTTTGGAAGCGTGAAAGGTCGTGGCGGGCAACCCACTTGAGGCCGCCCGGCAGGCCCAGGATCGAGGTGCCATCAGCCAAGGATTCTGTCTGCTTTAACGGGGTCATGAAAGTAAAAGGAGGAGTAAGGCGCGCTAGTGCGCCGCGACGGGTATGCCATTGCCATACCTGCTCGCGTGGGGCTGGAACTTCGTGTTTGGCCGAAAAGCTCACGTGGTTTTGGTCTTCCTCTCCTTATATCTATGCCGATCGCGCAGGATATTGATACCGACTGTACGGGACAAGAATTCAGCGGATTTAGGTGCCAGTACGGCGGACTCATGGGGAGCCCAAATACTTTTTATTCCCTAAACATTAACAATTGGGCGAGAAGCGCCGCAGTTCAACCGGAACTAGTGTGCAGGCTCACACCTGCGAGCGGGGTTGGGTAGGCTGCGCTGACCGCCGCGATACGTGAAAAGGTCGGCGAAATTGAGATCGTTGCTACTTGTGGGGGTAGTAGCTGAATGAAACGACTTCGAGGAACTATAGGTTGATGCTAAAATCATCGTTGTCCATGTGAGCAACCACGTTGCTCGGACGCTTGAGGCAATTTTCCGCCCACGGTGGGCGCAAAGTTACTTCATTCCCATTTACCGGCATCCTTTAAAGACCGCACTGTGAGGCGGGGAAGGAGGTCACGATGAGTGGAATTGACACCAACGCGGAGTCTAACGAGCTGTTGAGCTCTGATGACGTCGCGCGCACTGTCGCACGCATCGCGCACCAGATCATTGAAAAGACGGCGCTCGACTCTGAGAACGCAACTCGGGTCGTACTCCTTGGCATTCCCTCTGGTGGCGTGCCATTGGCTCAGCGTCTTGCACAAAAAATTGCGGAATTTTCCGGCGTAGAAATCCTATGGGGATCCCTAGACATCACGCTCTATCGCGACGATCTCCACAACAAGCCGCACCGCGCATTGCAGCCCACCAAAATTCCGAACGGTGGTATCAACGGCGCGACCGTCATCCTGGTCGATGACGTCCTATATTCCGGTCGCTCCATTCGCGCTGCACTTGATGCGCTGGCCGACGTTGGCCGTCCGGAAATCATTCAGCTCGCAGTCCTCGTGGACCGCGGCCATCGCCAGCTGCCGATTCGCGCAGACTACGTCGGCAAAAACATTCCAACGGCACGCGACGAAGATGTCATCGTCTACAACGCCGAAATTGATGGCCGGGACGCGGTAGTCCTGACCCGCAAGACCGCGGAGGCTTAAAATGAAGCACCTACTTTCCATCGCTGATCTCAACAAAGACGAAATCGTTGGTCTGCTCGATGAGGCAGACCGTTTCCACGAAGCGCTTGAAGGCCGGGAAGTGAAGAAGCTTCCGACCCTTCGCGGACGTACCGTCTTTACACTGTTCTATGAAAACTCCACTCGTACCCGCTCCTCTTTTGAGACGGCGGGTAAGTGGATGTCCGCAGACGTCATCAACCTGTCGACCTCGACGTCGTCAGTGAAAAAGGGCGAGTCCTTGAGGGACACCGGCCTCACGCTTAGCGCTGTCGGTGCGGATGCCATCATCATTCGCCATGCATCGTCTGGCGCGCCGCAGCAGTTGGCGGGTTGGGTAGCGCCTAACGGCGATGGCCCTTCCGTTATTAACGCCGGCGATGGTGCACATCAGCACCCAACGCAGGCGCTTCTCGACGCCGTGACTATGCGCCAGCGCCTTGGCATCAAGGGCGGCAACTTCTCTGGGCTCAAGGTCAAGATTGTGGGTGACTGCCTGCACTCCCGCGTGGTTCGCTCGAACGTTGACCTTCTTAACGCCCTCGGTGCGGAAGTCACCCTGGTGGCTCCGCCTACTCTTCTCCCATTCGGCGTCGATACCTGGCCGGTTAAGGTCTCCTATGACTTTGATTCCGAGCTGGCCGATGCAGACATCGTCATGATGCTGCGCGTTCAGGCAGAACGCATGAACGGCGGCTTCTTCCCATCGCACCGCGAGTACGCGAACCTTTATGGCCTGTCCAAGGCGCGCGCCGCAGCCATGAAGAAGGATGCAATCGTAATGCACCCGGGCCCAATGCTGCGCGGTATGGAAATCAACTATGCCGTCGCCGACTACGACAAGGCTGCGGTTCTGCAGCAGGTAAACAACGGCGTATACGCCCGCATGGCGGTGCTGTTCACGCTGTTGACCAACGGAGAACACGCCGGAATCTAATTCAGCCGGAATCAAGAAAAGGGAAGAGAGTAAGAGACCATGACTAACTATCCAGAAACCGGCCGTCTTTCTGCCGCTGCGGAAAAGCGATTGCTGATTAAGAACGTGCGCCCCTACGGCGAGGGAGAGCCAGTGCAGGTGCTCATCGCCGACGGTGTCATTGCGGATATGGGCGCTGACCTTGAGTCAAGCGCGCAGTTCGATGAGGCAATCGACGCCGAAGGCAACGTGCTGCTGCCGGGCTTGGTCGATATGCACGTGCACCTGCGCGAGCCAGGCCGCGAGGACACTGAGACCATCGAAACCGGTTCCCGCGCTGCTGCCAAGGGCGGCTTTACCGCCGTATTTACCATGGCCAACACCAACCCGGTGACCGATCAGCCGATTATCGCGGAGTCCGTTTGGGCTAAGGCACAGGCGCTCGGCCTGTGCGACGTTCACCCGGTGGGTTCTATTACCAAGGGTCTGGAGGGTAAGACCCTCACCGAGTTCGGCATGATGGCGCGCTCGGACGCGAAAGTGCGCATGTTCTCCGATGATGGCAAGTGCGTGCAGGACCCGCAGTTGATGCGCCGCGCGCTCGAATACGCCAAGGGCTTGGACGTCTTGCTCGCGCAGCACGCGGAAGACCACCGCATGACCGAGGGCGCATCTGCCCACGAGGGGGAGACGGCAGCCAAGCTGGGCCTGCGCGGCTGGCCGCGCGTGGCGGAAGAGTCCATCGTCGCCCGCGATGCACTGCTGGCGCGTGACTACGGCAATCGCATGCACATCTGCCATGCATCCACCGAGGGCACCGTCGAGCTGCTGAAGTGGGCAAAGGGCCAGGATATTCCACTGACTGCGGAGGTTACCCCGCATCACCTGCTGCTTACTGATGAAAAACTGGTGAGCTATGACGGCGTCTTTCGCGTGAATCCGCCGCTGCGCGAGGAGCGCGACACCTTGGTTCTGCGCCAGGCGCTGCTCGACGGCGTCATCGACGTCGTGGCAACCGACCACGCACCGCATGGTTCCGAAGACAAGTGCGTTGAGTTCGAAAACGCGAAGCCAGGCATGCTGGGCCTTGAGTCCTCGCTGGCGATTATCGCCAAGATTTTCGTGGCCTCCGGTCTCGCAGACTGGCGCTTCGTCGCCCGTGTGATGTCGGAGCGCCCGGCAGAGATCACCAAGCTGCCGGACCACGGCCGTCCGATCGCAGTGGGCGAGCCCGCCAACCTCACCATCGTGAACCCCGAGCACAAGTGGGTCTCCGATTCCACCAAGCTGGCTTCGAAGTCTGAGAATAACCCTTATGAGGGCGAGGAGTTCAGCGCACGCGTCACCCACACTATTCTGCGCGGCACCGTGACCTACGAACTGGCCGCAGACGAAGCTGAAGGCAAGTAACCTTGCACCCTATAGACCCACCAAGCCACAGAAAGGCCACATTGTGACTGAGACTAAACCAGCAAGAATCCCGGCAATTCTCGTGCTGGCTGATGGCCGCACTTTCCGCGGATACGGCTTTGGCGCCACCGGCACCACCCTCGGTGAGGCAGTGTTCAGCACTGCAATGACTGGTTACCAGGAAACTTTGACTGACCCTTCCTACCACCGCCAGATCGTCGTTTCTGCAGCGCCGCACATTGGTAACACCGGCTGGAACGACGAAGACAACGAGTCTCATGGCAACCAGATTTGGGTTGCCGGCCTGGTTATTCGTGACCTCGCACAGCGCGTATCTAACTGGCGCGCGGAGCGTTCCCTTTCGGATGAGATGGAAGCCCAAGGCATCATCGGCATCCGCGGAATCGATACCCGCACCTTGGTTCGTCACCTGCGCAACTATGGCTCCATCGCCGCCGGTTTGTTCTCCGGTGAGGACGCGCAGCGCCCAGTAGAGGAGCTGCTTGAGGAGGTCAAGGGCCAGCCATCGATGGAGGGCCTGGATCTATCTGAGCAGGTCGCTACCGAAAAGCCATATACCGTGGCGGAAGAAGGCGAAAAGAAGTTCACCGTCGTGGCCTACGACATGGGTGTTAAGACCGCTACGCCGGGCAACTTTGCCAAGCGCGGCATTGAGACCATCGTGGTACCGGCTAATACCCCTTATGCTGAGATTAAGCAGTACAACCCGGATGGCGTCTTTGTCTCGAATGGCCCTGGTGACCCAGCTACCGCCGACAAAATGGTGGCCATCGTCCGCGACATCCTGGATGCCCGCATTCCCTTCTTCGGAATCTGTTTTGGCAACCAGATTCTAGGCCGCGCGCTGGGCCTAGACACCTTCAAGATGAAGTTCGGGCACCGTGGCATCAACGTACCGGTACGCAACGTCTTGACCGGCAAGATCGACATCACCGCGCAAAACCATGGCTTTGCCATCGCTAGTCCGTCTGGCCAGGAGAACCCGGCTGGCGAGGAATTCGATACCGACTTCGGCCGCGGCATCGTCACCCATACCTGTCTCAACGACAACACGATTGAGGGCGTAGCGCTCAAGGACGGAATGGCTTTCTCCGTTCAGTATCACCCAGAGTCCGCTGCGGGCCCGCATGACGCAAACCCGCTGTTTGATCAGTTCGTTGAGCTGATGACCGAAAAGACCCCTAACAAGTAGGCACCAGGAAGAGGATTAGAAACTTATGCCAAAGCGTAACGATGTAAACCACGTCCTGGTTATCGGTTCTGGCCCAATTGTTATCGGCCAGGCCTGCGAGTTCGACTACTCCGGCACCCAGGCTTGCCGCGTGCTGAAGGAAGAAGGCCTGCGTGTCACGCTGGTCAACTCCAACCCGGCAACCATCATGACGGACCCAGAATTCGCAGACCACACCTACGTGGAGCCGATTGACCCTGAGTTCATCGAAAAGATCATTGTTAAGGAACAGCAAGAAGGCCACAAGATTGATGCGGTGCTTGCAACCCTGGGCGGACAAACCGCACTGAATGCTGCGGTGCAGTTGGACCGCGCAGGCATCTTGGACAAGTACGGCATCGAGCTCATCGGCGCCGACATTGAGGCGATTGAGCGTGGTGAGGACCGCCAGAAGTTCAAGGACATCGTCGAGTCCATCGGCGGCGAGTCCGCGCGTTCCCGCGTGTGCCACAACATGGACGAGGTGCACGAGACCGTCGCAGAGCTCGGCCTGCCGGTAGTCGTGCGTCCTTCTTTCACCATGGGCGGCTTGGGCTCTGGCCTGGCTTATAACCAGGAAGATCTCGACCGCATCGCAGGCGGCGGCCTAGCTGCTTCACCCGAGGCAAACGTGCTCATCGAGGAATCCATCCTCGGTTGGAAGGAATTCGAGCTGGAGCTCATGCGCGACGGCGACGATAACGTCGTGGTCATTGCCTCCATCGAAAACGTCGATGCCTTGGGCGTGCACACCGGTGATTCCGTCACCGTTGCTCCGGCTCTGACCTTGACCGACCGCGAGTACCAGAAGATGCGTGACCTCGGCATTGCGATTATTCGCGAGGTCGGCGTTGACACCGGCGGCTGCAACATCCAGTTCGCCGTCAACCCGGTTGATGGCCGCATCATCGTCATCGAGATGAACCCGCGCGTGTCTCGTTCCTCCGCGCTGGCTTCCAAGGCCACCGGCTTCCCAATCGCGAAGTTGGCCGCCAAGTTGGCAATCGGCTACACCCTTGACGAAGTACAAAACGACATCACCGGCGTTACCCCTGCGGCATTCGAGCCGACCTTGGACTACGTCATCGTCAAGGCACCACGCTTTGCCTTTGAGAAGTTCCCGGGCGCTGATGACACCCTGACCACCACGATGAAGTCCGTCGGCGAGGCCATGGGCATCGGCCGTAACTACATCGCCGGTCTCAACAAGGTCATGCGCTCCCTGGAGTCCAAGCAGCACGGCTTCTGGACCCGCCCGGATGAGTACTTCGCCGGCGATCGCGCGACGGACCTGGATGCAGTGCTCAAGGACCTAGAGCGTCCGACCGAGGGCCGCATGTACGACGTAGAACTGGCTTTCCGCCTCGGCGCTAGCGTCGAACAGCTCTACGAGCACTCCCAGATCGACCCATGGTTCCTTGCTGAGCTCAAGGCCTTGGTTGACTTCCGCGAGGAGCTGCTGCACGCGCCGGTCCTGGACGCGCAGCTATTGCGTGAGGCGAAGTTCTACGGGCTTTCCGACGCCCAGATTGCCGCCCTGCGTACCGAGTTCGCTGGCGAAGATGGCGTGCGATCCCTGCGCTGGTCGCTGGGCATTCGCCCGGTCTACAAGACGGTCGATACTTGTGCTGGCGAGTTCGAGGCGCAGACCCCGTACCATTACAGCTCCTACGAGCTGGACCCAGACGCAGAGTCCGAGGTCAAGCCGATGCCTGCCGAAAAGTTGGGCAAGGTCATCATTTTGGGCTCTGGCCCGAACCGTATTGGCCAGGGCATCGAGTTCGACTACTCCTGCGTCCACGCAGCGTTGGAGCTGTCCGAGCGCGGCTACGAGACCGTCATGGTCAACTGCAACCCGGAGACGGTCTCAACTGACTATGACACCGCTGACCGCCTGTACTTCGAGCCGTTGACCTTCGAGGACGTTATGGAGGTCTACCACGCGGAGTTGCAGTCCGGCCCTGTTGCCGGCGTCATCGTTCAGCTCGGCGGCCAGACTCCGCTGGGCCTTGCAGAGCGCCTGACCGAGGCTGGTGTTCCAGTCGTCGGTACCTCCGCTGCGGCAATCGACTTGGCTGAGGACCGCGGCGAGTTCGGCAAGGTACTGGCAGAAGCAGAGCTTCCAGCGCCAGAGTTCGGCACCGCAACCTCCTTCGAGGAGGCACGTTCTGTAGCCCGCGACATCGGCTACCCGGTCCTGGTTCGTCCTTCCTACGTGCTCGGCGGCCGCGGCATGGAGATTGTCTACGATGAGGACTCCCTGCGTGACTACATCGACCGCGCAACGGAAATCACCTCCGACCACCCGGTATTGGTGGACCGCTTCCTCGACAACGCAATCGAGATCGATGTCGATGCGCTCTGCGATGGCGAAGAGGTCTACCTGGCTGGCGTGATGGAGCACATTGAGGAGGCCGGCATTCACTCCGGTGACTCTTCCTGCGCGCTGCCACCGATGACTCTGGGGCCTGAAGACATCGATAATGTTCGCCGCTCCACCCGCGCGCTAGCTAAGGGCATCGGTGTACAGGGCCTGATGAACGTGCAGTACGCGCTGAAGGATGACACGCTGTATGTCATCGAGGCGAACCCGCGCGCATCGCGCACCGTGCCGTTTGTCTCCAAGGCCACCGGCGTGCCGCTGGCTAAGGCTGCAGCTCGCGTCATGATGGGCGAGTCCATCGCTAATCTGCGTGCAGAAGGCATGCTGCCTACCGAGGTTGATGGTGGTTCCTTGCCACTGGAGCACCCGATTGCGGTCAAGGAAGCTGTGCTGCCTTTCAACCGCTTCCGCCGCCCAGATGGTACGTTGCTTGATACTTTGCTCTCCCCAGAGATGAAGTCCACGGGCGAGGTCATGGGCCTAGCAAGTAACTTCGGCGCGGCTTTTGCCAAGGGCGAAATCGCTGCCTTCGGCCACTTGCCGACTGAGGGCACGGTCTTCGTCTCCGTGGCTAACCGCGACAAGCGCACCCTCATCTTCCCAATCCAGCGTCTGGCCTTCATGGGCTACAACATCGTGGCTACCGCAGGTACCGCACAGATGCTGCGCCGCAACGGCGTGGAGTGCGAGGTAGCGGTCAAGGTCTCCGAGGCGCAGGATGGCCAGGAGTCCATCGTTGACCAGATTCTTGCCGGCAAGGTCGACCTCATTCTCAATACCCCGGCTGGTTCAGACAACGCACGCCACGACGGCTACGACATCCGCGCGGCGGCTGTTTCCGTGGGCGTTCCGCTTGTTACCACCGTCCAGGGCGTTACCGCTGCGGTCCAGGGCATCGAGGCGCTGCGCATCGGCAACCTTGAGGTACGTGCACTGCAGGAGCTTGAGCATGACGCAAAGCACTAGCACCTTCGGTGAGTGGCTCGTCGCTGCCGGTGCCGAGCGCGGCAGGCTGTGCGTGGGCATCGACCCGCATGCGCATCTGCTGCGTGCTTGGGGCTTAAACGACGACGTCGATGGGCTACGGAGATTCGCGCGTACCTGCGTGGAGGCATTCGCCGAGACCGTCGCAATGGTTAAGCCGCAGGTGGCCTTCTTCGAGCGCTTTGGGTCTGCGGGCTTTGCGGTGTTGGAAGAGACCCTGCGGGACTTGCGTGAAGCAGGTTGCTTGACGCTTGCCGACGCCAAGCGTGGCGACATCGGCTCCACGATGGCCGGCTATGCTGCTGCATGGCTTAGCGATGATTCGCCGTTGTCCGCGGATGCAGTGACCGTCTCTCCATATCTAGGAGTCGGTTCGCTCCAGCCGGTGCTTGACCTAGCGGAAGAAAAGGGCAGGGGAGTCTTCGTTCTGGCTGCAACTTCCAACCCGGAGGCCGTGGCGTTCCAGTCCATCACGGACGAAGAAGGCGTGACGCTGGCGCAGGGCGTGGTCAACCAGTGCGCCGCGCTCAATGCCGCGTACAAGGCCGCAGGACGTCCGGGCAACGTCGGCGTCGTAGTGGGTGCCACGCTTGCGCAGCCGCCTGTCCTAGACGAGCTGAACGGCCCGGTTTTGCTGCCGGGCGTCGGCGCCCAAGGAGCTACTGCGCAGGACGTGAAAGTAATCACTGCGGCGGCCCCGCAGTTGGGTTTCGCCAACGTTTCCCGTTCGGTTCTTTCCGCAGGCCCGCAGGTTGTTGACCTGCGTGAAGCAGTGAAATCTGCCCTGGCAGAGGCTACCGAAGAGACCGCTTTTTAAGGTTATGGCGCGGCCGATTATAAGGCCCGCCATTTACCTGGTATTTTGAGAAACGCACCGCGATGACGTGCAGGAATTCCGCACAATACGGACCCAAATAATGTCATCGCGTAATCACCAGTGCTAGGATTGCCTGAAGTCGGTTCGCGCCGAGCCTGTGACTAGTGATTTTAGTCGTTTTGCTCGGCACTGCGGGATTTTGATTCCCGTTATCGCGACCGGATTCTGGTAAGACTTACTGGACGGAAATTATCAATCTAATGAAATCGGAGGAAACCCGTGGCCCTTCCAAAGTTGACTGATGAGCAGCGCAAGGAAGCTCTCGCAAAGGCCGCTGAGGCCCGCAAGGCTCGCGCCGAGCTCAAGGCTGCGCTGAAGCGCGGCGAAACCAACCTGAAGGACGTTCTGGACAAGGCTGAGACTGACGAGATCATCGGTAAGACCAAGGTCTCCGCTCTCCTCGAGGCTCTGCCGAAGGTTGGCAAGGTCAAGGCTAAGGAAATCATGGAAGATCTCGAGATTGCTCAGACCCGTCGTCTGCGCGGCCTCGGCGATCGTCAGCGCCGTGCCCTGCTCGAGCGCTTCGGCTACGGCGAATAAGATTCGCGATGTCTGACGCAACTGCACGCGGTAACCTGGTCGTTCTGGCTGGGCCTTCCGCTGTGGGTAAGTCCACTGTGGTTTCGCGTCTGCGCGATGACGTCGATCAGCTGTACTTCAGCGTCTCAATGACGACGCGTCAACCCCGACCTGGTGAGCAGGACGGGGTTGACTATTTCTTCGTTACTCCTGAAGCTTTCCAGCAGCGCATTGACGCCGGTGAAATGCTCGAATGGGCAGATATTCACGGCGGGCTCCAGCGCTCCGGCACTCCTGCACAGCCCGTAAAGGAAGCAATGGAGGCAGGCCGCCCCGTCCTCGTAGAGGTGGACCTGGAAGGCGCTCGCAACGTCAAGGCCGCCCTGCCGGAAGCAAAGACCGTGTTCTTGGCGCCGCCGTCATGGGAGGTGCTCGTTGAGCGCCTGACCGGCCGTGGCACCGAGCCGCAGGACGTCATCGACCGTAGGCTTAAGACCGCACACGCTGAACTTGCCGCACAAGACGAGTTCGAGCACGTCGTTGTCAATGAGAATCTTGATGACGCCGTGGCAGCTATTAGTGCTATCCTGCAGGGATAGAACTAGATTTTGACCATTTCCAAGTGAAGTAAAGGTGCATGTGACTAACGTGACCACCCCTGCTAATGCTGAGGCCCCGAAGCCAGAGCCAGTGTTCGATCCGCCAGTGGGCATTACTGCTCCGCCGATCGACGAGCTCCTCGATAAGGTCTCGTCCAAGTACGCTCTGGTGATCTTCGCCGCTAAGCGCGCGCGTCAGATCAACAGCTACTACCAAGAACAGGATGAGGGTGTCTTCGAGTTTGTCGGTCCTCTGGTAACCCCTGAGGCGGGCGAGAAGCCGCTTTCCATCGCTCTGCGTGAGATTGAAGCTGGTCTCCTCGATCACGAGGAAGGAAAGTAAAAGCTTTCAAATAAGCTTTGTCGGGCCCAGGTATCCTGCCGCCATCTTGGCGGGGGGAGCCTGGGCCTTTTGGCGTCTTGCGGCCGAAAAGTTTCCGGGCTGTAGAATTGGCCGGGTGAATCAAGCGAACCTTCATTCTTCTGCATCTTCTTCCGCGCCTTCTACTGCATCAGAAACATCCGCTCGGCCGCGCAATATCGTGGTGGGAGTAGCCGGTGGTATCGCCGCATACAAGGCTTGCCATTTAGTCCGCGACTTCAAAGAGCACGGAGATAGCGTCCGCGTTGTGCCAACTCAAGCGGCACTGCAGTTCGTGGGCGCGGCTACCTTTGAGGCGCTTTCAGGCAGCCCCGTGAGCACCTCGGTTTTCGATGATGTGGATTCAGTCCAGCACGTCAATATTGGTCAGCACGCAGACGCCGTTGTTGTAGCTCCCGCCACGGCCGATGTCATCTCCCGCATCGCCGCTGGCCGTGCCGATGACTTGCTGACGGCCACGGTGCTGGTGGCGACCTGCCCTGTCATCGTTGTCCCTGCAATGCACACCGAGATGTGGCAGAACCCGGCCACGGTGGATAACGTTGCCACCTTGCGGCGCCGCGGAATCACCGTGATGGAGCCAGCACACGGCCGCCTAACCGGCCGCGATTCGGGCCCGGGGCGTTTGCCCGAGCCAGAGCAGATTGCCGAGCTCGTGCGCACCGAGTTGGCGGGCTACCGCATGGGCCAGGGGCTTGCAGGCAAGAATGTCGTTATTTCTGCAGGCGGTACGCAGGAGAACCTTGACCCGGTGCGTTACTTGGGTAACCGTTCCTCCGGCCGGCAAGGCTTCGCACTTGCCGAGATTGCCGCACAACGCGGCGCGAACGTCACCCTCGTCGCCGGTAACACGGAGAAGCTGCCTGTTCCGTCTGGGGCAAAGGTTCGCAACGTTGTTTCGACGGCGGAGCTACAGGCGGCGATGGAGGAGGAAGCGCGCGATGCGGACGTGGTCATCATGGCCGCTGCCGTGGCCGATTACCGCCCGGCACACATTGCAGAGTCAAAGATGAAGAAAGGCCAGGCAGATGCCGAGCTTTCTAGCATTCAGCTAGTGGAGAACCCTGATGTGCTCAAAGGGATCGTCGCCAAGCGTGATGCAGGCGAGCTTAACCCCAATGCCGTCGTCGTGGGCTTTGCCGCGGAGACCGGCGATGCCACCCATTCCGCGCTCGATTTTGCCAAGGAAAAGTTTTTAAAGAAGGGCTGTGACCTCTTGATGGCCAACGAGGTTGGCGAGGGTAAGGTTTTTGGGCAGTCCGATAGCGAGGGCTGGATTTTAAGCCGCGATGCGGCGCCACAAGTGGTTGCTCACGGCTCAAAGCATGTGGTCGCGTCCCAAATCCTCGACGCAGTACAAGAGATAATGAGCAACTAGGCCAAGGCCTAATTGATTTAATAGACCGCTTGGTCTATGCTGGCTAGTTGTTAAAGCTTGGGGCCAGAACCATGCATCGAACGCTAAAAGAGCTTTCGCTAGTTAAGCTTTTCTGTCTGCACTAAGGAATATCTGTGACTTTAAACCCTGCACCGGCTACCCGTTTGTTCACCAGCGAATCCGTGACTGAGGGCCACCCGGACAAGATCTGCGACGCTATCTCCGACACCATTTTGGATGCGCTGTTGGAAAAGGATCCGAAGGCGCGCGTGGCAGTGGAAACCCTCGTGACCACCGGCCAGGTTCACGTTGTCGGTGAGGTTCGCACCACCGGCTACGTAGAAATCCCGCAGTTGGTCCGCAAGACCTTGACGGACATCGGTTTTACTTCCTCCGACGTCGGATTCGACGGCCACACCTGTGGCGTTAACGTCGCCATCGGCGAGCAGTCCCAGGAAATTGGCGCTGGCGTCGATACCTCTACGGAGGCTCGTGACCGTTCCGATGACTACGACGAGGAAAATGATACCGCCGGTGCCGGTGACCAAGGCCTGATGTTCGGCTACGCCACCAACGAGACCGATGAGTTCATGCCGTTGCCTATCGCACTGGCACATCGCCTTTCGCGCCGCTTGACCGAGGTTCGCAAGCAGGGCATCGTCGATCACCTGCGCCCAGACGGCAAGACCCAGGTGACCTTCGCCTACACCGACGATAACCGACCTTCCCACCTGGACACCGTGGTTATCTCCACCCAGCACGATCCCGAGGTTTCCCAGGAGTGGCTCATGGAGCAACTGCGCGAGCACGTCGTGGAATGGGTTATCAAGGACGCCAAGCTCGAGCACTTCTACGGCGAGGACACCACGCTGCTGGTCAACCCTTCCGGCTCCTTCATCTTGGGTGGCCCGATGGGCGATGCTGGCCTTACCGGCCGCAAGATCATCGTCGATACCTACGGCGGCATGGCTCGCCACGGCGGTGGCGCGTTCTCCGGCAAGGACCCGAGCAAGGTGGACCGCTCTGCGGCCTACGCCATGCGCTGGGTAGCTAAGAACATCGTCGCTGCGGATTTGGCTGACAAGGCTGAGGTCCAGGTCGCCTACGCCATCGGCCGTGCGAAGCCGGTGGGCCTGTACGTCGAGACCTTTGGCACTGCGAAACACGGGCTTGACGACGCCACGATTCAGGCCGCCGTCAACAAGGTCTTCGATTTGCGCCCGGCCGCTATCATCCGCGATCTCGACTTGCTGCGTCCCATCTACCGCCAGACCGCAGCCTACGGCCACTTCGGCCGCACCGACATTGAGCTGCCATGGGAGTCCACCGACCGTGCCGTCGCACTGCGTGAGGCTGCCGGCCTGTAGTATCAGAGCCTATGCCAGCTAGAACACCCGCCGCCCATAAACCGGTCGCGCGGGTGTTGCCTTTATTGGGCGTCGCCCACCTAGACCGCGGCTTCGATTATCGCGTCGACGAATCGCAGTCGGCTGCTGCTAAGCCCGGCGTGCGCGTGCGCATCCGCTTCAATGGGCGGCTGACAGACGCCATCGTTTTGGAGCGCCGCAATGACAGCGAGTTCGACGGCCAGCTGCGTTACCTGGACCGCGTGATTTCGCCCTATGCGGTCTACTCAGCTGAGCTTGCCGAACTCATCGAGTCGCTCGCGGCCCGCTATGGGGCGGTGCGCTCAGACATTATTCGCTCCGCGATTCCGCCGCGGCATGCCAAGGCAGAAGAATCCGATCTCGCCACCCCGTGGGAGGAGATGGGCGAGGCACAAGAACCAGATCTTTCGGGGTGGTCGGCATATCAGCATGGTGAGTCCTTTGTGGACTCGGTATTGGCCGGTGGGCTGGCCCGCGCCGCATGGCAGATTGCGCCGGGCGATGACTGGGCGAGTGCCGTCGCGGCATTGGCCGCAAAAGTGGCACTCGACGGCGGCGGAGTCTTGCTCGTGGTGCCGGACCAACGCGGCGTCGACAAGCTGGAAAAGGCTTTGCGAAAAGTGGTCGCAGCCAAGCAGATCACCGTCTTGGGCAATGCCACGGGTCCGCAGGCACGCTACCGCCGATATCTTTCCGCTTTGGTGGGGCAGGCGCGCATTGTGTTGGGTACCCGCTCGGCGGCCTTTGCGCCGGTACAGAACCTACGCCTGGCGTTCATTTTTGATGATGGCAACGACAACCTCGTAGATAACCTAAAACCCTATGTCCACACCCGCGAGGTGCTGACCACGCGCTCAGCTAAGGAAGGCTGCAGTCTGATTCTGGCGGGGCATGCCCGCAGCGCAGAGACACAGCTGCTGGTCGAATCTGGGTGGGCGCATGACCTGCTCGCTAGTGAATCCACGTTGGAAACACGGCGTCCTGCAATGACTGCGGTAGGGGCGTTTGGCCTGCAGGTTGCGCGTGATCTGCAGGGCGGAACCACCTCGGTTACAGGGCCTGCCTTCCAAGCTGCGAAGCGTGCGCTGGACCGTGCGCAGCCGGTGCTCGTGCAGGTCCCGCGGAAGGGCTACGCACCAATTCTGGCTTGCGGCAATTGCCGAGCCCCCGCGCGCTGCCGCCACTGTAACGGCCCCTTGGGCCTTGCCGCCGATAGACGCGGGGGAGATACGCACCATGCCTCCTTGCCCACGTGTCGGTGGTGTGGCCGCATCGAGTCGAAATTCCGCTGTGTCGAATGCGGCTCGCCGCGGCTGCGGGCTATCGTACTGGGCTCTGAGCGCACGGCGGAAGAGTTGGGACGGGCGTTTCCGAGTACCCGCATCGTTGTCTCGGGCGGCAACAAGGTCGTAGACGAGGTCGCAGATGAGGCGGCACTGGTCATCGCAACGCCGGGCGCAGAACCGGCCGTCGCCCACGGCGGGCACTACGGCGCAGCTTTGCTGTTGGATGCAGGCACGCTGCTCAACCGCCAGGATCTGCGCGCCACGGAGGAAGCTCTCTCTAAGTGGGCGTCTGCAGCTACCTTGGTCTGTTCGCACAACAAGGGCGGTGAAGTGGTCATCGCCGCTGACGGTGAACTGCCGGTCATTCAGTCCTTGCTGAATTGGGACATGGTTGGTGCCGCACGCCGTGAGCTGGCGGGGCGTCGGGAAGTGCGTTTCCCGCCAGCAGTGCACATGGCTGCGGTCGATGGTGCCGATGCCAGCCTGGATCACTTCATGTCTATTGCGGAGCTACCGGAAAACGTGGAGGTTTTGGGACCCGTACCGTTGCCACCGGGGCTGAGCCTGCCCGGCGAATATGACGAGCAGCGATTTGGGCCGCCGCAACGCGTACTGATTAGGACCCCGTTGGGCCCGCGTGCCCAATTGGGCAACGCCTTGCGTAAGGCCAATGCCGCCCGCAGCGCGCGCAAGGACGAGCTTCCTTTGCGCATCCAAGTCGATCCCATCCACATCGGCTAGTCCTTCCATACCCCGTTAGGCGGTGCCGGGGGATTGTTCCACTATTGTCGAGGGCAGCAAATAAAAGAAGAATCAACGTGGATGAGGCGAGGAAGGCTCCTATTAAATGGCACTAAGAGCAATCCGCATGTACGGCGACCCAGTTCTCACCTCCCGTGCGGTGGAGATTGAGAAATTCGATGCTTCACTTGCAGCGCTAGCGGCTGACATGCTGGAGACTATGGACGAGGCAGGCGGAGTAGGACTTGCGGCGAATCAGATTGGCTTGACCAAGCGCATCTTTGTCTACGATTGCTCGCACGTGCAAACGGGTTTGCGTGGCGCAATCATCAATCCCGTGTGGGAGCCCATCGGACAGGCGAAGCAGGATGGCCCTGAGGGCTGTCTTTCCATCCCTGGGATTTCTGAAAATACGGAGCGTTACGAAACCGTGGTTTTAAGCGGCCGCGATATCCGTGGTAACGCCATTTCTATGGTCGCCTCCGGGCTCATGGCGCGCTGTATCCAACACGAGACCGATCATCTCGATGGCGTGTTGTTCCTGGACCGGTTGACTAAGGAAAAGCGCAAGCAGGCCATGCAGGTAATCCGCAATTCTGACTGGTTTAATTCTTAAAAAACTACCTAGTATTTTTCAAAGCATACTTATAAAGGAGACGCCACAGCATGAGAATCATCTTCGCTGGAACGCCGGAACCCGCGGTCGTGGCACTGGAAAAGCTGATTGCCTCTGAACACGAAGTCGTCGCCGTACTTACCCGGCCGGATGCTCGCAAGGGGCGTGGGCGCAGTCTGCATCCGAGCCCGGTGAAAGAGCTGGCGCAAAAGCACGGCATAGAGGTGTTAACTCCTACCTCGCTGAAGCCGGATACCGAGGATGGAAAGGCGCTGCGTGAGCGCCTGCATGAGCTCGAACCGGCTGCGATTCCGGTGGTGGCGTATGGCAATCTGATTACACCGGACCTGCTGGATGTACCCGAGCACGGTTGGGTAAACCTGCACTTTTCTTTGCTCCCGGCATGGCGAGGGGCGGCGCCGGTCCAGGCAGCGATTGCGGCAGGCGATGAGCGCACGGGCGCTACCACCTTCCGCATCGATGAAGGCCTCGATACCGGTGAGATTCTCGGAGTCGTGGAGTCAGATATCTCGGAGACCGACACTGCCGATGACTTGCTGACCCGCCTGGCTTTTAAGGGGGCAGATCTGCTGGTTGAGACAATGGACGGTTTGGCAGCCGGCAGCATCACACCGCGCCCGCAGGAGGGCGAGGCCACGTACGCCTCCAAGATTGCGGTGGAGGACGCGCAAGTGGACTGGACGGCACCGGCTACCGTGGTGGATCGCCACATCCGCGCGCATACTCCGGGGCCAGGCGCTTGGACGCTGCTGGATTCTCAGCGCGTGAAGCTTTCTCCGTTAAGCCTTGTCGAGGAAGCTGAGTCTGGCGCGGCGCTTGCCGACGTCGCGCTCGAACCAGGTCAGGCGCACATCACGAAGAAGGCCGTATACGTTGGAACGGGCGAGGGGATTGTCAAGCTTGATCGCCTGCAACCCCCAGGAAAGAAGATGATGAACGCTGCAGACTGGGCACGCGGTCTTGGCGGCGCTAAAGAAGTGAGGTTTTCATGAGCGGCGGATTCCGTTCTCGTTCCAAGTCTGGCGACAAGCCTAAGGAAACGTCCCAGAATAAGGGGCGTGGTCAGTCTGGCAAACCTAATAAAGGTAATAGGCGGCCGGTGCGCAACAATGCGCGCGGCAGGAAAGAGAACCCATCCTTCGTGAAAGCAGCGCGCCGAGCGGGCATTGATGTCGCGCGCGCGGTTGCCTACGAGGTGCTGCGCCGCGTGCACAGTGATGATGCTTTTGCGAATCTCACCCTGCCGAAGGCGCTGCGCGTACACAAGTTGGAGGCCCGGGACGCAGCTTTCTGCACCGAGCTGACCTACGGTGCGTTACGCAGTGAGGGCGTGCTCGATGCCGTCATCGAAAAGTGCTCTTCCCGTGGGCTCGATGCCATCGCACCAGAGGTGCTCGACGCATTGCGTCTGGGTACCTATCAGGTGCTTTTCACCCGCGTTGAGGCTCACGCTGCGGTTGATACCACCGTGCGCTTGGTGGAGGCCGCCGGCTTCGAGAAGGCGAAGGGCTTTGCCAATGGCATTATGCGTACGGTAACGCGCACGCCTTCCGAGAAGTGGCTGGACAAGCTCGCGCCGAGTGGTGAGGTAGCAGCGCTTGCCTTCAAGCATGCGCACCCGACCTGGATTGCGGAATCCTTCGCCCGCGTCGTCGGCTTGGGCGAGCTGGAGGCCGCCTTGGAAGGGGATTCGCAGCGCCCGATCGTGCACTTGGTGGCACGCCCTGGTGAGATCAGCGCGGAGGAGCTGGCCCTTATGACCGGCAACGAGGAGGGCAAGTATTCGCCTTATGCGGTGTACATGTCTGCCGGTGATCCAGGCGATCTGGAGCCGGTCAAACAAGGCCTGGCCGCAGTGCAGGACGAGGGTTCGCAGCTTATCGCCCGCGCCGTTGCGGAGGCGCCGCTGGAAGGGGAGGATTCCGGACGCTGGCTGGATCTGTGCGCCGGCCCTGGCGGTAAGGCGGCGCTGATGGGTGCGCTGGCGCGTATTGAGCAGGCCACCGTTGATGCAGTCGAGGTCTCACCGCACCGTGCGGAGCTCATCAAAAAGACCGTGGCGGATCTCCCGGTGCGCGTGCACGTGGGTGATGGCCGCGAACCTGGCCTGGAGCCGGGCTTCGACCGCGTGCTGGTCGACGCCCCGTGCTCCGGCCTGGGTGCTTTGCGCCGTCGTCCAGAGGCGCGTTGGCGGAAGGCCGAAAGCGACATTGCTGACCTCAATGAGCTGCAATTTGAGCTGCTCGAATCCGCGTTGCGGCTCGTCCGTCCTGGCGGCGTGGTGGTTTATTCCACCTGTTCTCCAGATCTTAGGGAAACGCGCGACATTGTGGACCGCGCCGTCGCCAAGCTGGGCGCAGAGGAACTCGACGCGCACACACTAATTCCAGACATGGGGGATGTGGGCCGCCATAAGTCGGTCCAGATGTGGCCGCACCGTCATGGCACGGATGCGATGTTCTTCGCAGCTTTGCGGCGCACGAACTAGGCGCTGAGCCGGTTTCGCGGCGAGGCGTCGCAGGGTAGGTCTAGACTATGGGGCATGTCTGCTCCGATTATTTCCCCATCCATCCTCGCCGCTGACTTCTCCCGCTTGGGCGAAGAAGTGCGCGCCGTATCCAACGCTGATTGGATCCACGTCGACATCATGGATGGACACTTCGTCCCCAACCTTTCCTTTGGCCCAGACATCACAAAGACCGTTGACGCAGTCACGGACCAGGTGCTTGATGTGCATCTGATGATTGAGGAGCCAGAAAAATGGGTGGAGACCTATGCTGCAGCCGGCGCCGATTGCATCATTTTCCACGCGGAAGCTGTTGCGGATGTGGCGGCCAGCCTCGCCTTGGCGGAAAAGATTCGGGGGCTGGGCGTGCGCGCAGGTATCTCGGTCAAGCCGGATACCGCAATCGAGCCGTGGTTGGACAAGCTCGCTAGCTTTGATTTGGTGCTCGTGATGTCCGTGGAGCCGGGCTTTGGCGGCCAGAAGTTTATGCCGGAGATGCTGGATAAGGTGCGTGCTTTGCGTGCAGTTATTGATGATGAAGGGCTTGCAACTCTCATCGAGATCGACGGTGGCATTTCGGCGGAGACCATCCGTGAATCAGCAATGGCTGGCTGCCATGCTTTCGTTGCCGGCTCTGCAATTTATAAGCAGGAGGATAAAGCTGGCGCAGTCGCGGAATTGCGCGAGCTGGCCACCCTGTAGAAGACCGTGAATAGAGCTTTGAATCGAAGCTCGCAAAAGCCTGAAAGAATTTTCATGAAGCTTGATTTAGAAGCGGCCCTGCTGCGTGCAATGGAGGCTGGCCAGTCTGTCCGCGGTACCACTAGCCCCAATCCGCCTGTGGGTGCCGTCATTTTAGATGCTCAGGGCGAATTGGTTGGTACTGGTGCCACCCAGCCGGCAGGAGGTGCGCACGCGGAAGTAATGGCTCTCAACGAAGCTGGGGAGGCTGCGCGCAATGGCACTGCGGTGGTCACCCTTGAACCGTGTAACCACACCGGGCGCACCGGTCCGTGCGCGCAGGCGCTTATTGATGCTGGGGTTTCGCGGGTCTTTTTCCTGCATGGCGATCCAAACCAGGAAGCAGCCGGGGGAGCGAGCACCCTGCAAGCAGCTGGGATTGAAGTTGCACAGGTTGCGGCACCCGTTGACAAGGATGTTCCCGACGCGCTCTTGCCGTGGTTGCGTGCCATCGAAATGGGCAGGCCACACGTCACCCTCAAATTTGCGCAGACCCTCGACGGGTTCACCGCCGCAGTAGACGGCACCAGCCAGTGGATTACTGGCGAGCATGCCCGCGCCTGGGTGCACGTTGACCGCTCACAACGCGACGCTATCTTGATCGGCACGGGCACGGCTTTGGCCGATAACCCGTCGCTTACCGCCCGCCGCCCAGACGGCAGCCTTTTTGAGCAGCAGCCGCGCCGCGTGGTGATTGGTCGCCGCAACTTGGAGGACGCGGGCGCGGCGGCCAGCAACTTGCGCGAGCTCGGCTACCTGCAGTTTGAGGACATCGACCAAGCCTTGTGCGAGCTCTATGCGGATGGCGCACGCGATATTTTGGTGGAAGGCGGGGCAGGTCTTGCTAGCTCTTTTCTCAACGCAGGCTACGTCGATGCAGTGCAGGCTTATATTGCCCCGGTTCTTTTGGGCGAAGGCCGTGGCGTATTGGCGCATCCGGTGGCCCAGACCTTGAGCGACGCTAAGCGTTTCCGCCGCAGTGCCACCAAGGTCTTGGGTGATGATGTCTTAATTGAGTACGTGCTCAATTCGCCGAGTTAGACGCACAGAGTTAGACACACAGAGTCAACAAATCATAAATAGAAGGAATTTGCTTGTTTACAGGACTCGTAGAGGAACTAGCCACCGTCTGCTCCGTTGAGGAGCAGGGCGATGCGATTCGGCTGGGGATTAGAGCGCCTCACGTGCTTAGCGACGCCGCGCTCGGTGACTCGATTGCGGTCAACGGAGTCTGTCTTACGGTGGCAGCGCTGGATGGCGATGCTTTCGTCGCCGACGTCATGGCCGAGTCGTTGCGACGCTCGGCGCTGGGGCAGTTGCGCGAGGGCTCCGTCGTCAACGTGGAGCGGGCGCTTTTGCCCACCACGCGTTTGGGCGGACACATCATGCAAGGCCACGTGGACGGCACCGCAGAACTTTTATCGCGTACCCCTTCGCAGAATTGGGAAGTGTTGCGCTTTAGCCTTCCCCACGACCTTGCACGATACGTCGTCGAGAAGGGCTCAATCGCAGTTAGCGGCACCTCGTTGACCGTAAGCGCGATCGGAGCGGACTGGTTTGAGGTGTCGCTGATTCCAACCACCCTGCGCGACACAATCTTCGGCACGATGGGGGTCGGCGCTGCCGTAAACCTAGAAGTAGATGTGTTGGCCAAGTACGTTGAGAAGATGTACGGGCCTAACGCGCAGGACGCAAACCACAGGGGCTAAAGTAAATCCTTATGACCGCAGCAGAATCTTCCGTCAAACTCGACACTGTTGAACAGGCCATTGCTGATATTGCGGCCGGCAAAGCGGTGGTTGTGGTTGACAACGAAGACCGAGAAAACGAAGGCGACCTCATTTTCGCCGCGGAGCTGGCAACCCCAGAACTCGTGGCCTTCATGGTCCGCTACACCTCCGGCTATATTTGTGCGCCGCTGTTGCCAGAAGATTGCGCGCGACTGAACCTGCCGCCGATGATGGCGCTTAACGAGGACGTGCGCGCCACCGCTTACACGGTGACAGTAGATGCAGCGACCGGCACCACGGGAATCTCCGCGGGCTCCCGAGCAGAGACCATCCGGCGCTTGGCTGATCCGACCACCACGGTCTCTGACTTCACCCGTCCGGGTCACGTGGTTCCTTTGAGCGCACGCCCAAGCGGCGTTCTGGAGCGTGATGGACACACGGAAGCTGCGGTAGATCTCGCGCGCTTGGCGGGGCTGCGGCCGGCCGGCGTTTTGTGCGAGATCGTCTCCGAGGAAGACCCCACCGATATGGCGCGTTCGCCGGAACTGCGACGCTTTGCCGATACCCATGGGCTGACCATGATCTCCATCGAGCAGCTCATTGATTGGCGCCGCCACAAGGAAACCCAGATTCGCCGCTCGGTGGCATCGCGCCTGCCCACCGATCACGGCCTGTTCAATGTGCTGGGATACACCCATGACATCGACGGCAACGAGCACATCGCGCTGGTTGCAGGCGACGTCGAGGAGCTTCGCGGCGCGGAAGACGTGCTGGTGCGCGTGCACTCTGAGTGCCTCACGGGTGACGTGTTTGGATCCCGTCGCTGTGATTGTGGCCCTCAGCTCAACGCTTCGCTCAAGGCGGTTCAGGAAGCCGGACGTGGCGTGGTGATTTATCTGCGTGGCCAAGAAGGCCGCGGCATTGGCTTGGTGAACAAGCTGAAAGCCTATCGTTTGCAAGACAAAGGCCTTGACACCGTCGATGCCAATCTCGAGCAGGGCCTGCCCGAAGACGCGCGCGAGTATTCCGTGGCGGGTCAGATTCTGCGGGACCTTGGCATTGCTTCCGTTGTCCTCATGACTAATAATCCGCACAAGGGTGAGGGTTTGGCCGGCTTTGGTGTCGATGCTTCTCAGCACACTACGCTTGCTGTGGAAGCAAACGAGGACAACATCACCTACCTGCGCACCAAGCGTGACCGCATGGGCCATGACCTGCCGCAGGTTGAACACTGGGATATGCAGCATCCAGCAGGTGGTGC
The DNA here is from genome assembly GCF_001807495.1 of Corynebacterium sp. HMSC08C04. Taxonomy (NCBI): domain Bacteria; kingdom Bacillati; phylum Actinomycetota; class Actinomycetes; order Mycobacteriales; family Corynebacteriaceae; genus Corynebacterium; species Corynebacterium sp. HMSC08C04. The sequence goes on from NZ_KV789201.1 coordinate 51,443, forward strand.
CCACGACGCGAATGATGAAGACCACCGCAACTAAGCACTAAGAAAGGTTTCCGATGGCTAAAGAAGGCTTGCCTGAAATTGAATTGGTCCCCGCTGAGGGGATCCGCGTGGCTGTCGTAACCGCGACGTGGAACGCCGAAATCTGCGACCAGCTGCACAAGCGCGCTGTAGAGACTGCTCGTGCATGTGGCGCGCAGGTGACCGAGACTCGCGTGGTTGGGGCACTCGAACTTCCCGTCGTGGTGCAGGCGGCGGCCCGGACCCACGATGCCGTGGTTGCGCTGGGCTGCGTGGTAAAGGGCGGCACCCCGCACTTCGATTACGTGTGTGACTCCGTAACGCAGGGCCTAACCCGCATCGCTCTAGACGAGTCCACTCCGGTGGGCAACGGCGTGCTCACCGTGAACGAGTATTCACAGGCAGTCGATCGCGCAGGCTTTGCCACCTCAGATGAAGACAAGGGCGCGGAGTCGATGGTGGCGGCTTTAGACACGGTATTGAAATTGCGTACACTAGATGGGCTGGCAGGCTAGGCCAGCCTGTAAACCACGAAGAAGGAACTAATGACTGACGCACAAGAATCTGGGGCCCGCGAGACGTCGACACGCACGCAGCTTACCGACGCCGAGGTTCTGGCCTACACCAGTGCGGATCCGTTCGCGCAGACGTCGACGAAGCCGTGGATTTATGAGGCTAAGTCGCAATTTTTGCGCAAGGTGGCCATCGGTTGGGTCATCCTCGTCATGGCTATCCATATTTTCATGGGCCTTACCTTGGATATCTCCTTCACCGGTGCTGCCGTCACCACTATCGATAAGTTCGCTTTCCCCGGCGTGGGCCTGCTTATCTCGGTTCTGTCTTGGCTGGCCCTGACGCGCCCGCGCTTGCGTGCGAATGAAGACGGCGTCGAGGTGCGTAACATCGTAGGTACCCGTTTTTATCCTTGGCAGGTCGTCTACGGACTATCCTTCCCAGAGGGCGAGCGGATGGCGCGCATCGAGTTGCCCGACTTCGAGTATGTGCCGGTTTGGGCACTGCAGGCTGGCGATAAGGCCGCCGTTATCTCGAAGGTTCGCGCTTTCCGCGACCTTGAAGCTAAGTACATGCCGCAGGATTAAAAAGTGGCAGATCCCGCTACCTACCGACCAGCGCCAGGCACTATTCCCACAGAGCCTGGCGTTTATAAGTTTCGTGATGAAAACCGCCGGGTAATTTACGTAGGCAAGGCCAAGAACCTGCGCGCACGTTTGTCCAACTATTTCCAGGACATCACGCAGCTGCATCCGCGCACGCGCCAGATGGTGCTTACCGCTGCGTCGGTGGAATGGACCGTGGTTGCCAGCGAGGTGGAAGCGCTGCAGCTGGAATATACCTGGATTAAGCGCTTCGACCCGCGGTTTAATGTCATGTACCGCGACGATAAGACCTATCCGATGCTTGCGGTATCGGTAGGAGAGATCGTCCCACGCGCCTTCTTTTACCGTGGCCCGCGGCGGAAGGGCGTGCGTTATTTTGGTCCGTATTCCCATGCTTGGGCGGTGCGCGAAACCTTGGACCTGCTCACGCGCGTGTTCCCCATGCGCACCTGTTCCAAGGGCGTCTACAACCGGCACGAGCGCTTGGGCCGTCCGTGTCTATTGGGATATATCGGCAAATGTTCGGCACCGTGTACCGGTGCGGTATCGAAGGCAGATCATAGGGAGACCGTAAATTCGCTGGTTTCCTTTATGAACGGCAATACCTCCGCCGTGACCCGTGAACTAACCCAGCGCATGGAGCAAGCCGCGGAAAACCTCGAGTTTGAGCTTGCTGCACGCCTGCGCGATGACTTAGGCGCAATCAACAAGATTATGGAGCAGCAGGCCGTCGTGTTCAATGACGGAACTGATGCGGATCTCATTGCCTTTAGCTCTGATGAGCTGGAGGCCGCTGTGCAGATCTTCCATGTGCGTGACGGCCGCATCCGTGGCCAGCGCGGCTGGGTCGTAGAACGCTCAGGCGACCAAGCCCCGACGGGGCCGTGGGAAGAAGGCGAAAGCGATCCGGCTTTGCCGGCGTTGATGCAAAACTTCCTGATCCAGTTCTATTCGGATGCGGCAGACCGCGAGCAGCAAGAGATGGAGGAAGACGCTGCTCTTAGCAGGCGCGGTGTGGACCAGGAATCGCATACGGAAACCCGCCGCGGCAACGTGATTCCGCGGGAGATCTTGGTGCAGGCCATGCCGGACGAGTCGGCTGAAGTCATCTCCCTGCTCGAGGATCTGCGTGGGGCGCAGGTGAATATGCGAGTACCGCAGCGCGGCGATAAGCACTCCCTGATGGAGACCGTCGAGCGCAACGCTAAGGAGCAGCTGCGCCAGCACAAGCTCAAGCGCGTCGGTGATCTCACCGCGCGTTCGGCGGCCCTGCAGGACATCCAGGAAGCCTTGGGGATGGACCAGGCGCCGCTGCGCATCGAGTGCACCGATATCTCCCATATTCAAGGCACCGATGTGGTTGCTTCCCTCGTGGTCTTTGAGGACGGTCTGCCACGCAAGGCTGATTACAGGCGTTACCGCATCAAGGAGGCGGCTGGTGAGGGTCGCTCTGATGACGTCGGCTCCATCGCCGAGGTAACTCGCCGCCGTTTCAAGCGCCACAACGAGGACAAGCTCGCCAACCCAGACGAGGAAGTCGAGGAGTCCACCTTCGACGACGAGAATGTGCAGGAAGAATCCGCAGAAGCGGGACGTCGTTTTGCCTACCCGCCGCAGCTATTCATCGTGGACGGTGGCGCTCCGCAGGTTGCGGCAGCGCAAGAGGTATTTGATGAGCTCGGTATCGTGGACGTGACCCTCGTTGGCCTTGCAAAGCGCTTGGAGGAAATCTGGGTCCCGGGTGATGATGAACCGGTTATTCTCCCGCGTAACTCGCAGGCGCTGTACTTGCTACAGCAGATCCGCGACGAGGCACACCGCTTTGCTATTACTTATCACCGCCAGCAGCGTTCCAAGCGCATGCGTTCTTCGGTACTGGATTCGGTGCCGGGCTTGGGGCCGCAGCGCCGCACCGATTTGGTCAAGCATTTTGGCTCGGTGAAAAAGCTCAAGGAAGCCTCGGCGGAGGAGATCGCAGCGGTCAAGGGCTTTGGCCCGAAACTTGCCGGTGTGGTCTATGAACATCTGCATGGTTAAAGAAATTCAGTGTTCTATAAGTCTTCGCGGGCTAAGATGGGCTGCATGACGCACTTAGAATCCCCGCCCATCTTCATCACCGGTATGTCGGGTGGTGGCTTGACCTCCGCAGCCAAAGTCTTGGAGGACAAAGGCTACTACGTTGCCCACAACATCCCGCCGAAGGCCATCATTGATCTTCTCAAGCTGTGCGCGATGGAGGAGACCAAGGTTAAGAAGGTCGCAGCGGTAACTGACGTGCGTTCCCGTATGTTTCTAGGTTCGCTGCTGGAGACCATCGATGAAGTTACCGAACTCGGCATGAAGCCAACGGTACTGTTTCTCGATGCACGCGATGACGTTTTGATTCGCCGTTTCGATTCCGTGCGCCGTACCCACCCCCTACAGGGTGGAGACACGCTGAAGGCAGGCATTCAGAGGGAGCGAAAAGCCATCGCGCATGCCCGCGAGCGTGCGGACATCATCATCGATACCACCAATCTCTCCATCCATGATCTGCGGCGTGCGATGGAGGCCGCCTTCGGTGATATGCGCAAAGACGTCCAGCACGTCACCGTCGAGTCCTTTGGCTTTAAAAATGGCTCGCCTCGCGATGCAGACCTTGTGCTTGACGTGCGATTCTTGCCCAATCCTTATTGGGTTCCGGAGCTGCGCGGCTACCGTGGCACCGATGAGCCGGTCTCGGATTATGTCTTGGCCCATCCTGCCGCCGAGAAGTTCATTGAGCACTTTCTGGATATGTTCGGCACCATGCTCAAGGGCTATCGTCACGAGGGCAAGAACTTCATCACAGTTGGCGTCGGCTGTACGGGCGGCCACCACCGTTCCGTTGCCGTTGCCGAGGAATTGACCCGGCGCCTGCGTCAGCGCGGAGACCTCGAGGTAAACGCTCTGCACCGCGATATTCAACGCGGCTAGTTTTTCTATTTCCTTGCACAATTGACCCGGAAAGCTTATAAATCCACCAATGACTCGACAAACCCACATGGCTTGCCTCGGTGGCGGCCATGGTCTTTATCAAACCCTTCTTGCTGCCCAGATGACGGGCGTGGAGCGGATCTCAGCCATAGTTACCGTCGCCGATGACGGTGGCTCTTCAGGGCGTCTGCGCCGTGAGCTGGACATCATTCCACCCGGTGATCTGCGCATGGCGCTGGCCGCGCTTTCCGATGACACGGAAACTGGCCAAATGTGGGCAGAGACGTTGCAACATCGTTTCCGGGGCAACGGTGCGATGGCAGGGCACGCCGTGGGTAATTTGCTTATTGCTGGCCTGACTGAGGTTCTCGGCGATTATCAGGCGGCCCTGGATAAGGTAGCCCAGCTGACCAATTCCCGCGGCCGCGTGCTGCCGGTGGTCAATCAGCCGCTGGACATCGAGGCGGAGGTCGCCGGACTTGACGAGGATCCCCGCATCATGCGGGCCGTACGCGGCCAAGTGGCGGTGGCTTCCACTCCGGGTCAGGTACGTCGCGTACGCATCCTTCCGGCGCATCCACAGGCCAATCCGAACGCTTTGGCCGCGCTTTCCGACGCCGACCTCATCACCATCGGCCCCGGCTCTTGGTTTAGCTCGGTGCTACCGCACGTGCTGGTGCCGGAAATCGTGAACACTGTGAAGAACTCTTCCGCGATGCGCGTGGTTGTGCTGAACCTTTCGGCAGAGCCGGGCGAGACTCAGGGCTTTTCTGCGGAGCGGCATCTCCACGTGTTGGCGCAGCATGCGCCGGAACTGCGCATCGACCGCGTCTTGGTGGATTCCAACGCTATCCCTAGTGAGAGTGAGCGCAGCTATCTGCAGCGCGCAGCCAACGTACTGGGCGCCCAAGCGGTATTCGCTGACGTTAGCCTGCGTGATGAAAACGGCGTGCGTCTAAACAAGCATGATCCACACAAGCTTTCTGCTGCGTTGAAAGGATTGCTCGAGCAAAGCTAGCCTAGTGCGGCCAAGGATTTATCGTGCAGGCTAGACTAGTGTTTCTCTATGTCTGTATAAGGCATTCCGTGCCTGATAGGGCATACCGCGTCTGCGCAGACCTGGTTGGATGATGCTCGGTCTGTACAGCAAGAATCATTGAGAAAGGGGCAAGGACTTTGTCTGCTTCATTGACCGAACAGGTCAAGGATGAACTCACAGCAGTCTCCGTTCCACGCCAGTCCGCTCGTGCCGCGGAAATTTCCGCCATGTTGCGCTTTGCCGGCGAGCTGACCGTAAGCGGGGACCAGATGGCCTACGAAATCGAAGTGGACAATCTGCGCATTGCCGAGCGGCTCATCGAAGCCCTCGATGACCTCTACAGCGTGAAGGCAACCTCGCATGTTGTGGGGCCGGCCGGTTCGCAGAAGAAGTCTCGCGTTCAGCTGCGCGTTGCCTCCGGCGCAAAGGAGCTAACGCGTCGCCTAGGGTTGGTCACTCGTTCGGGCCATCCGGTGGTGGGACTGCCGCCGCAGGTAATCTCGGGCTCTATCGCCGACAACGAGGCCGCATGGAGGGGCGCATTCCTTGCCCAAGGGACGCTGACCGAGCCGGGCCGTTCTTCTACCCTCGAGGTGCTATGCCCTTGCCAAGAGGCCGCGCTGGCTTTGGTGGGCTGTGCACGCCGCCTGGGAATCTCTGCAAAAACCAAGGAAACCCGTGGCGCCGATCGCGTCGTTGTGCGCGATGGCGATGCTATTGGCGCCTTGTTGACCCGCATGGGCGCTCAGGAAACCCGCTTGACGTGGGAGAAGAAGCGCGTCAAGCGCGAGGCGCACGATACCTCGAAGCGCCTGGATAACTTCGATGATGCTAATTTGCGCCGTTCCGCGCGTGCTGCGGTAGCTGCCGCCGCCCGTGTAGAGCGCGCGATGGAAATATTGGGCGACGACGTGCCCGAGCACCTCGCAGATGCGGGCCGCCTGCGCGTCCAGCACCGCGAGGCCTCCTTGGAGGAACTGGGACGCCTGGCTGATCCTCCAATGACTAAGGATGCTGTTGCCGGACGCATCCGGCGCTTGCTTTCCATGGCAGATAAGCGCGCCGAGGAGCTTGATATTCCGGACACCAACGAATCGATCACTGATGATCTTTTTGACGAGTCGTAGACTTTACTAGGTGAAAAAGTTTCTGATTTTCAAGGTTTCGATCAAAGCCTTAGCCGCCAGCCGCCTTGTCCGATCGGACGGGGCGGTTTTGTTCGGGCAAAACAGGCACATTCGGGAGTAGGCGGATACTTTACGCCCAGCATTGCTGCGTCTGGTACCTGCTGGATATGTTTGCTAATCAGGGCTGAGCTGGGGGAGTGATATATCCCACCCCAGGCAACATAAACCAACACATACGGACAAACTCGGGGGTAGTGCAGGGGGTTTTCGGTGCGGATTAGTCATGTGAGCCAAAAATTGTACGCCTGTTTTTGCCTTTCGTCATTACCTGGTTCTAGAAAGCCTCGGGTGGCCCTTTGACCGCTGCATGCTTGGTGTTTGCTCGGTAGTATCGGCCGTGTTGGGAAAACTCACCGAGGTTCTTCGCACCAAAGACGAACTAGAGGAGATGCCTCGGAGCCCACATAACTTTTACTCGATTTATAGAGGAGAAAAACAGTGACCATCCGCGTAGGCATCAATGGCTTTGGCCGCATCGGCCGCAACTTCTTCCGTGCAGTTGCCCAGGGCGACTCCGACCTCGAGGTAGTTGCAGTCAACGACCTCACCGACAACGGCAGCCTGGCAAATCTTCTCAAGTACGATTCCGTTCTCGGCCGCTTCGACGGCGAGATCACTCATGATGACGAGTCCATCACCGTCAACGGCCACCGCATCGCAGTTTCTGCTGAGCGCGATCCAAAGAACTTGAACTGGTCCGAACACAACGTTGACATCGTTATCGAGTCCACCGGCTTCTTTACCGATGGTGAGGCAGCAAAGGCTCACATCGAGGCTGGCGCCAAGAAGGTCATCATTTCTGCACCGGGCAAGAACGTTGACGGCACCTTCGTCTACGGCGTCAACTCCGACGAATACGACGCTGCGAAGCACAACGTTATTTCCGCAGCTTCCTGCACAACCAACTGCCTGGCACCGATGGCAAAGGTCCTCAATGACAAGTTCGGCATCGAGAAGGGCCTGATGACCACCGTTCACTCCTACACCGGTGACCAGCGCATCCAGGATGCACCACACAAGGACCCACGCCGTGCACGCGCTGCAGCGGTCAACATGGTTCCGACCTCCACCGGCGCTGCAAAGGCAGTTGCACTGGTTCTTCCGGAGCTTGAAGGCAAGCTGGACGGCTACGCAATGCGCGTTCCGACCATCACCGGTTCCGCAACCGACCTGACTTTCACCGCTTCCCGCGACGTCACCGTTGAGGAAATCAACGCTGCAATCAAGGAAGCCTCTGTTGGCGAGTTCGGCGAGACCCTCGCATACACCGAAGACCCAATCGTTTCCACCGACATCATCACCGACCCACACGGTTGCATCTTCGACGCCGGCATGACCAAGGTCTCCAACGGCAACCTCGTCAAGGTCCTTGGCTGGTACGACAACGAGTGGGGCTACACCAACCAGCTCGTGCGCACCACCTCCTTGGTCGCTTCCAAGCTTTAAGCTCGGCGCTTGCAAGTCTTAACTAGAGGCTTGGCTTAGATGTTCTACCGGCTCACGCAATTTCCCGCCCAAGGGTCATGCGTGGGCCGGTAGTCTTGTATAGAACGCTTTTTAAAGATTTCAATGAAGGAGAATCCAATGGCTTTCAAGACCCTTGATGACCTCATCGCAGAGGGTGTGGAGTCCCGCCACGTCCTCGTACGATCCGACTTCAATGTGCCGCTCGACGAGGAAGGCAACATTACTGACTCCGGACGTATCACCGCATCCCTGCCAACCATCAAGGCACTCGTTGAAGGTGGCGCCAAGGTCATCCTTTCCGCACACCTGGGCCGTCCAAAGGGCGAGGTAAACGAGAAGTACTCCCTGGCACCGGTAGCAGAGGCTCTTTCTGAGGCACTGGGTCAATACGTAGCGCTTGCTGGCGACGTAACCGGTGAGGACGCACACGAGCGCGCAAACGGTCTTAACGACGGTGACGTCATGCTGATCGAGAACGTGCGTTTCGATGCTCGCGAGACCTCCAAGGATGAGGCTGAGCGCGGCGCTTTCGCTGATGAGCTCGCTGCCTTGGCTGCGGATAACGGCGCCTTCGTCTCCGACGGTTTTGGCGTTGTCCACCGCGCGCAGGCTTCCGTATACGACGTCGCTAAGCGCCTGCCGGCGTTTGCAGGCAAACTCGTGCAGAAGGAAGTCGAGACTCTCGCAGCTGTCGCTGAAAAGCCAGAACACCCATACGTGGTTGTCCTCGGCGGCGCGAAGGTCTCTGACAAGCTCGGCGTCATCGAAGCGCTGGCAGATAAGGCTGACAAGGTCATCATTGGTGGAGGCATGTGCTACACCCTGCTCGCGGCAAAGGGCTACAACGTTCAGAACTCTCTGCTGCAGGAAGACCAGATCGACAACTGCAAGGACCTGCTCGAGCGCTTCGGTGACAAGCTTGTTCTGCCGGTAGACCTCATTGCTGCTACCGAGTTCAACGCTGATGCGGAAAACAAGGTTGTCGCCCTCGACGGCATCCCAGAGGGCTGGATGTCCCTGGACATTGGACCTGAGTCCGTTAAGGCATTCGACGAGGTTATTGCATCCTCTAAGACCGTATTCTGGAATGGTCCGATGGGCGTATTCGAGATGGAGGCATTCTCCAAGGGCACCGAAGGCGTGGCTAAGTCCATCATCTCTGCCACCGAAAACAACGGCTCCTTCACCGTCGTCGGCGGTGGCGACTCCGCCGCTTCGGTTCGCCTGCTTGGCCTGAATGAAGAGGGCTTTTCCCACATCTCCACCGGCGGCGGCGCATCCCTCGAGTTCCTCGAGGGTAAGGAACTGCCGGGCGTATCTGTTCTGCAGGCATAAGCGCCGCAGTTACACAGGCCTACGCACAATAAAACCTGAAAGGAAAATTTTCCATGGCACGTAAACCACTGATTGCCGGTAACTGGAAGATGAACCTGGACCACAAGGAAGCAATCGCCTCCATCCAGAAGTTCGACTTCTCTCTGCCGAAGGACTACTACGACAAGGTCGACGTCGCCTTCATGGTGCCGTTTACTGATCTGCGCACCATGCAGACCCTCTCCGAGGGCGACAAGCTGCTTCTGACCTACGGCGCACAGGACATCTCCAAGCACGATTCTGGCGCCTACACCGGTGAGGTCTCAGGCAAGATGCTTGCATCCTTGGGCTGCAAGTGGGCCGTAGTTGGCCACTCTGAGCGCCGCGAGTACCACGGCGAGACCGACGAGCTCGTATCGGAAAAGGCTGCTGCAGCACTCAAGCACGGCCTGAGCCCGATCGTGTGCGTCGGCGAGCCGCTCGACGTTCGCGAGTCCGGCACCCACGTTGACTACGTGGTCAACCAGACCCGCAATTCCCTCGCAGGCCTGTCCGCTGAGGACTTGTCTAAGACCGTCGTTGCCTATGAGCCTGTCTGGGCCATCGGCACCGGCAAGGTTGCCTCCGCTGACGACGCCCAGGAGGTTTGCGCTGCAATCCGTGCTCTTGTACGCGAACTTGCGGGCGAAGAGGTGGCGGAAGGCATTCGTATTCTCTACGGCGGTTCCGTCAAGGTTGACTCCGTCGCCGAGATCGTGGGCAAGCCCGACGTCGATGGCGGGCTAGTCGGCGGAGCTTCCTTGGTAGGCGACGAATTTGCCAAGCTCGCTGCAAACGCATCCACCGTTGCCTAAGCACCGAGTCAAGGAGTAGGTAAGGAATAGGTACTGGATAACCAGCGCTACGCACGTGGGTCGAAGTATTCTTCGGCCCACGTCGTGGTGTAGAGTAGTCCGGAGTTAATTAATAAATTCTGAGAGGAACGATCCTATGATCTTGGCACTGGAAATCATCCTGGTGATTGCCGCGATCCTCATGTCCATCTTTGTGTTGCTGCACAAGGGCAAGGGCGGCGGACTTTCCAGCCTCTTCGGCGGCGGCGTCCAGTCCAACCTTTCTGGCTCCACCGTCGTGGAGAAGAACTTGGACCGCTACACCATCGTGATGGTTATCATCTGGTTGGCCTGCATCGTAGCGCTCAACCTGATCCAGGCATACGCCGTTTAAAGCCTAAGCAGGCTTAAAGAAAGGCCGCGCTTCCTTTACTTTTAAGGAAGCGCGGCCTTTTAATTTTTTGCTTATTCTTCGATTACCGTCGCGGCATCGTCGCTTAAGAAAAGAATGGTTTCGCTAGTGCCATGCGCACCGGCTGCAGGCCATTCGATGGCGGGGGAGCCAGCCACGATGTGGGAGGCTGCCTCAGCCTTTTCCTCACCGGAGACCAAGAACCACACACGCTCGGAGCGGTTAACCGCAGGCAGCGTCAGCGTGACTCGCTCTGCTGGTGGCTTGGGAGAGTCGGGGACTGCTACAACGAGGTCTTCTTGTTCCATTACTGCCTCAGAATGCGGGAACATGGAGTTGATGTGGCCCTCGCCGCCCATGCCGAGCAGGTGTAGGTCGAAGCCGTTAGGTGCGAATTCAGAAATCTCGCCCGCATAGGCCTTCGCCGCATGCTCCATGGCGATAGCACCCAAGTCGAGACCGTGAATGTGTTCTTCCGGAACGCCCGCTGCGTGCAGGAGTGCTGCACGGGCCTGGCCCTCATTGGAATCAGGATCGGAGACTGGAACATTGCGCTCATCACCAAAGAAGACGTGCACGCGGGTCCAATCGATGGCCAAGGCTGGGTAATCTTCACTCTGCTGCTTCGCAGCGGCATCGAGGCGAGCCAGCTCGCGCAGGGTTCCGATGCCGGCACCACCGCCGGTGAGAACAACGCGCGCCACGCCGTCGTTGTGAAGGCCGCCGCCCGGGGCCTGGACCGACGTGACTACGTCGATGAATTTGCGGGCGGCAGAGGATATGAGTTCGTCTACATCGCTTACGCGGTGAAGAGTGACCATGTGTGTTTGATCCTTAAAAGGGGTGTAAAAATAAAGATGTACGACTAACTGTAGTCCACGCGCGACAGTGCGCGAAGCGAGTGCGCATATGTCTTGTCAGAGTCGAGGTGGCGCAGGTCCTCAGAGAGGATTTCTGCCTGCGAACGCACGCTCAACGAGACCAGGGAATCCGGGGAACCCGGAACCTGTACACGGACGGTGCTAACGTCGACGACGTCGACTGTTACGTGTGAGGATACGCGGTTAAAGCGCAGGGAGTGGATAGGAAACGCCCCCGGCTCCGGAGCAGCCGTTGTTTTCCTGGTTACCGGAACACCCAGGGCGTCGACAAGCCAGCCCGCAGCAAAGTCAGCGGCCGGGCTTTCTGCCGCTCCGCAGATCTCCACGGACTCGACCGGCTCATGTGGGTGGCGGTCAAGCGCCGATGCTACGATGCCGCGCCACAGGGTAATGGCTGCCCAAGACATATCCGAGTCCCCCGGGGTATAGCCGCGGGAGAGCTGCATGAGCTCCTCATGGCTCGCCCCATCCCCGTAGGCCACGTTGGTGATCCGGCGCTGCGCCAGCTTGCCGATTGGGCTCTGCGCTGGATTAGCTGGGCACTTGGTGGGCCACCAAGCAACCAGTGGCGTATCCGGAAGCAGCAGCGGGATAACCACGGACTCGGACTGCTCAGCTAGGTCGCCGTGCAGGTGCATGACGACAATCTCCGAGGCACCAGCCTCACCGCCGACGCGCAGCTCGGCATCGAGGTGGGTTTCCTTGTCGCCGGAGCCGGCGATGACGACGAGCACGCGGGAGGGGTGCTCGTGCGAAGCGTCGCGAACGGAGGCTAGGATTCCCTCGATATCGTCGCCCTCGTTAGCGGCAACAATAAGTGTGAGCACGCGGCCAGTGGTCAGCGTGTAGTGCTCCTGCGCCTCAACGAGCTTCTTGGAGATCTTGCGGGTCGTGGTATCAGGCAATGGGATAATCATCGCTGTAGCCTCCTTAAGGGCGACGCCAGGTATGGCCCCGGCGGCGCAGCATCGTGTTGGCGGATTCAGGGCCCCAAGTGCCCGCTGGGTATTCTTCTGGCTGCCCGGCCTTGGCCCAATAGTCAAGAATTGGGTCGAGGATGGACCAGGAGAGCTCGACTTCCTCGTTGGTCGGGAAAAGCGAGGACTCGTCGAGCAAAGCATCGAGGATGAGGCGCTCATAAGCCTCAGGAGATTCCTCGGTGAAGGCCTCTGCGTAGGCGAAGTCCATGTTGACATCGCGGACTTCCATGGTGGAACCCGGCACCTTTGAACCGAAGCGCATTGTTACGCCCTCGTCTGGTTGGACGCGAATGACCACGGCATTCTGGCCGAGAGACTCTGCCTGACCGTTGTTGAACGGCTGGTGCGGGGCGGTCTTGAATACCAGTGCGATCTCGGTGACGCGGCGGCCGAGGCGTTTGCCGGTGCGCAGGTAGAAAGGCACACCGGCCCAGCGACGGGAGTTGACCTCAAGGGTGCAAGCTGCATAGGTCTCAGTGGTAGAAGCAGGATCGAATCCGTCCTCCTCACGCAGGCCCCGCACGTACTCGGAGCCCTGCCAACCTGCAGAATACTGGCCGCGGGCAGTGGTCTTGTTCAACGGGTGAACCGGCTGGGTCGCGCGCAAGACCTTGATCTTTTCCGCCTGCAGTGCCTCCGGTTCAAAGGAAGAAGGCTCTTCCATAGCTACGAGGGCGAGCAGCTGCAACAGGTGGTTCTGGATGACGTCGCGGGCGGCGCCGATGCCGTCATAGTAACCGGCGCGGCCTCCCAAGCCGATGTCCTCTGCCATAGTGATCTGCACATGGTCGATGTAGTGCGCATTCCACATCGGCTCGAAGATCTGGTTGGCAAAGCGCAGCGCCATAATGTTCTGGACGGTTTCCTTGCCAAGGTAGTGGTCAATGCGGAAGACGGAAGACTCCGGAAAGACCGCGTTGACAATCTCATTGAGTTCACGAGCAGATGCTTGGTCGTGGCCGAAAGGCTTTTCAATGATGACGCGGCGCCAAGAATCGTCAGCGCTGTTGGCCATGCCAACGCGCTCAAGCTGGTGGCAGATGCTGGAGAAGAACTCCGGTGGAACAGAAAGATAATAAGCCCAGTTGCCGCCGGTACCGCGGGAGGAATCTAGCTCCGCCAAGCGTGCGGACAGGGCGTCGAAGCCGGCGTCATCAAAAGCTCCGTGCACGAACTCGATGCCCTGCGCCAGGTGCTGCCAGACGTGCTCGTTGAACTTGGTACGGGCGCCTGCCTTGACTGCGCCCATCACGTAGTCGCAGAACTCTTGTTTGTTCCAGTCACGGCGGCCATAGCCCACCAAGGTGAAACCAGCGGGCAGGAGGCCGCGGTGTGCAAGGTCGTAAATGGCGGGTAGCAGTTTCTTATAAGCGAGGTCACCGGTTACACCGAAAATCACCATGCCCGAGGGACCGGCGATGCGCGGTAGGCGCTTGTCCTTCGCGTTGCGCAGTGGATTTACCCAGGCGCTCGATTCCGTCACAGGGGGTTCCTTTCCCAATTTAATTCTCCAGCGACACATTCTAGCGACAAGCGCCCCGCCGAGGTTAGTCAGCGGGGCGCGCGGCCAAAGAGGCGGCCGCAGCTACAGGCGAGCGGCCATCGATTCCAGAAGTTCTTCCCAAGCGGCGACGAACTTATCGACGCCCTCTTTTTCCAGGACTGCGAAGACATCGTCGAAGTCGATACCGAGTTCTGCCAGCTCGGTGAAGACGGCTTCTGCCTGCTCGGTGGAATCGCTTAGGGTATCACCGTGCAAGTTGCCTTCTGCTAGCACTGCGTCGATAGTTTTTTCCGGCATGGTGTTGACCGTGTGCGGGCCAGCCAACTCGGAAACGTACAAGGTAGCGGGGTAGTCGGGGTTCTTAACGCCCGTCGACGCCCACAGCGGGCGCTGCACATTCGCTCCTGCGGGAAGATCGCCTGCCTCCAGCAGCTCCTTCTTGAACAGGGCGTAGGCGCGCTGGGCATTGGCGACGCCCGCCTTGCCGCGCGCTGCCAAGGCAGCATCGCTTCCGATTGCCTCGAGGCGCTTGTCGACTTCGCTGTCCAAACGGGAGACGAAGAAGGAAGCCACGGAGTGAATCTTGGAAACGTCGTGGCCGGCCTCCTCGGCGCGGCGCAGGCCCTTCTTGAAGGTGTCGATGACTTCACCGTAGCGCTCGACGGAGAAGATCAAGGTGACGTTGACGGAGATGCCATCGGCAAGCGCGTCAGCGATGGCCGGAAGGGAACCCTCGGTGGCTGGAACCTTGATCATCAGGTTCGGACGGTTAACGCGCGCCCACAGCTCGCGTGCCTGCTGGATGGTGGCCTCGGCATCGGCGGAGATGCGGGGATCGACCTCGATGGAAACGCGCCCGTCGCGGCCTAAAGATGCCTCGTAGATTCCTGCGAACATATCGCATGCGCGGGCAACATCCTCGATGGCAAGGGCATAGACGGCGTCGTCAGCCTTTGCTCCCTCTTCCTTAAGCTGCGCAATCGCGGCATCGTAAGCGGTGCCCTTGGACATCGCAGCGGCGAAGATGGCCGGGTTTGTGGTGACACCCACGATGGACTTGGAGGAGATGATCTCCTCGAGGTTGCCGGAGTCTAGGCGCTCGCGGGAAAGATCGTCCAACCAGGTAGAGGTACCGAGTTGAGCGAGTTCATCAATATGCGACATGTTTTCCTTACTTGCTAGCGGTGATGGATTCGTGGGCGGCGTTGACTACGGCTTCGGTGGTGATGCCAAACTTCTCGAAGAGCTCGCCGGCTGGGGCAGAAGCGCCGAAGTGCTCGAGGGAGACATTGCGGCCGAAGGTGCCGGTGTACTTGTACCAAGGCATTGCGAGAGCAGCCTCGACGGAGACGCGGGCGCGGACTGCGGAAGGCAGCACGGACTCGCGGTAGGCATCGTCCTGCTCGTCGAACCATTCCAGGCATGGCGCAGAGACAACGCGGGTGGCGGTGCCTTCTGCTTCGAGCTGCTTTGCGGCCTCGACAGCCAGCTGCACCTCGGAGCCGGTGGCCAGCAGGATGACGTCTGGGGTTTCCTTGGATGCTTCTACCAAGACGTAGGCGCCACGACGTACGCCCTCGGCTGCCTTTTCCTTGGTGCCGGCAAGCACCGGCAGGTTCTGGCGGGAAAGCGCAAGGCCCTTTGGAGCTGCCTTGTACTCGAAGGCGGCGGCCCAAGCCTGCGCAGTCTCGTTGGCGTCGGCTGGGCGGATGACCGAGAGATTCGGGATTGCACGCAGGGCGGCCAAGGTCTCGACCGGCTGGTGGGTTGGGCCATCCTCGCCCAAGCCAATGGAGTCGTGGGTCCAGACGTAGTAGGTATCGGTGGACATCAAGGCACCGAGACGGACGGCCGGATACTGATACTCGGAGAAGATCAGGAAGGTGCCGCCGTAAACGCGGGTGTTGCCGTGCAGCGCGATGCCGTTCATGATTGCGGACATCGCGTGCTCGCGAATACCGAAGTGGAGGTTGCGGCCGTAAGGCTTAGCATCCCAAGCGCCGGTGGTGATGGACTCAGGGCCGAAGGAATGGGCGCCCTTGATGACGGTGTTGTTGGAGCCAGCCAGGTCGGCGGAACCGCCCCACATCTCCGGAACTGCAGCAGCCAGTGCCTGGATGGTGGCCTCAGAGGCCTTTCGGGTAGCGATGGAATCGCCCTCATCCCATTCCGGTAATTCTGCTGCGAAGTTCTCCGGCAGCTTACGTGCCTGCATACGGTCGAAGAGTGCCTTGCCCTCTGGGCTTGCGGCAGCCCAAGCGTCGAACTTTTCCTGCCACTTAGCGTGCGCCTCTGCGCCGCGCTCACGCAGCTTGCGGGTGTGGGTTATTACCTCGTCGGAGACCTCGAAAGTCTTTTCTGGATCGAAGCCCAGAACTTCCTTGGTGGCGGCAACCTCTTCATCACCTAGCGCAGCGCCGTGCACGCCGCCGGTGTTCATTTTGTTTGGTGCCGGGTAACCGATGACGGTCTTGACGCGGATGAAAGATGGGCGCTCGGTTTCCTCGCGGGCGGCCTGTGCAGCGGCCTCGAGTGCTACGACGTCTTCACCGGACTCGACGGTCTGGACGTGCCAGCCGTAGGCCTCGTAGCGCGCGACGACGTCCTCGTTGAAGGCGATGTTCGTATCGTCCTCGATGGAGATGCGGTTGTCATCCCAGAAGACGATGAGGTTGCCCAGCTTCTGGGTGCCCGCCAGCGAGGAAGCCTCGGCGGTAACGCCTTCTTGCAGGTCGCCATCAGAGGAGATGACGTAAACGAAGTGATCGAACGGGGACTCGCCGGCCGGGGCTGCGGCGTCGAAAAGCCCGCGTTCCTTGCGGGCCGCCATGGCCATGCCGACTGCGGAAGCCAAACCCTGGCCGAGCGGGCCGGTGGTAATCTCCACGCCGTCGGTGTGGTTGACCTCCGGGTGGCCTGGCGTCAGCGAACCCCAGGTACGTAGAGATTTGAGGTCGTCCAGCTCCAAGCCGAAGCCGCCCAAGTAAAGCTGGATGTACTGCGTCAGCGAGGAGTGACCAACTGAAAGAACGAAACGGTCGCGGCCGGCCCACTTCACATCGTTCGGGTCATGATTGATGACGCGCTGGTACAGGGTATAAGCCAGCGGTGCCAGGGACATCGCGGTGCCTGGGTGCCCAGACCCGCACTTTTGGACAGCATCTGCTGCGAGAACGCGGACGGTGTCGACCGCGCGAGTATCCACATCAGTCCAGTCAGCCGGATAACGGCGCTCGACCATGGCTTGCAACTCTGGGGTCAGCTTTTCTTGCGACACTGGGGACGCCCCTTACTTTGTGGATCGGTTGATTATTGACCCCTCAAGTCTAGATGTTTTGATTAACGGGTGGTGGATTGTCACGGATTGTGGTGGATTATCTAAAACGGTCCAAGAAACTGTAGGCTGGCATGGTTAAGAAGCCTTGGTTAAAGGCGGGGGAACTTTCTAACCCCCGAAGCCGACAACTAATTTGCGGCCATAACCAGGCGGCCACAAAAAGTTACCCCGCGCCAGATACTGGAGGAATATTCCTTGGAGACGTTAAAGGCCTATTTTGCGCTGACGAAGCCGAGGATCATTGAGCTTTTGCTAGTCGCTGCAATTCCGGCGATGCTCCAAGCGCAGCGTGGTGTTGAATCCGTCACGGATAACTTCTGGCTAATCCTTTCCACCATCTTCGGCGGCTGGATGGGCGCTGCGGCTGCCCACACCTTCAACAATGTGGTGGACTATGAGATTGACCAGAAAATGCAGCGCACCCGCGCCAGGCCGCTCGTGCGTGCGAGTATCTCGCGCCGCAATGCTGCCATCTTTGCGTGGGTGATGTTGGCGCTTTCGGTCTTCTGGCTGGGCGTTCTGGCGCACTCCTGGCTGGCAGCGTTCTTCGTCATCCTGACTAACTTCTTCTATGTCTTCGTCTATACGAAGTTTTTGAAGATGCGCAATTCCCAAAACATCGTCTGGGGCGGCCTCGCTGGCTGTATGCCGGCGATGGTGGGTTGGGCAGTAATCCGTGACAATGCCCCTGCTGGTGAGCCCGATAAGTGGTGGCAGGCCATCGTGCTGTTCCTTATTATCTTCTTTTGGACACCGCCACATACGTGGGCACTGGCAATGAAGTACAAGGAGGACTACCGCAAGGCAGGCGTTCCGATGCTTCCGGTAGTCGCCCCTGAGGTCGAGGTAACCCGCCAGATTGTCTGGTACACAGTCGGTACGCTCATCGTGACCTTCCTGATCATCCCTGCTGCCTCGTGGATCTACTTGGTGGCTGCAGTTGGTTCCGGCGCCGTCTTCTTGTGGATTGCCATTGCACTCCACCGCGGCGTCAAGCAGGGCGAAAAGGTCAAGCCCATGCGCTTGTTCATCTACTCCAACAACTACCTGTCGGTCTTGTTCATCGGCCTATCTATCGACGCCGTGCTGGGCTGGGAATCCATCGGCAGCATGCTTGGCTGGTCGACGGCCTGGTTCTAACACAATCAGCCAACTTGGTGGGCCAGAAGGTGAACTAGAACAAGCGGCAATAAACTAGCCTAGTTATCCTCGCGCACTCTTAAGACGATAGAACCGGTGGTCTTGCGCTCTTGGAGATCGCGATGGGCCTGTGCTGCTTCTGCAAGTGGGTAGGACGCTGAGACGTTGAAGACTACGTCGCCGTCGGTTACCGCCTGAACGACTGCTTGGGCGCGCATTTGGAACTCGCCTTCTTGGGAGGTCCATGCACCCAGAGAAGGCCGAGTCAAAAAGATCGAGCCGTGCTTGTTGAGCAGCTGTGGATCCATCGGAGGAACCGGACCGGAGGCCGCGCCAAAAAGTGCCACGGTGCCGCGTGGGCGCACCACTTCGAGCGACTCCATGAAGGTATCCTTGCCGACGCCGTCGTAGACAACGTCCACACCGAAACCACCGTTGAAGCGGCGAACCTGCTCAGCAAGACCTTCGCCGTAGCGGAACACTTGGTCAGCGCCAGCCTCGTATGACAAGGCTTCCTTTTCATCGGTCGAGACTACCGTGTAAACCGTGGCACCGGCTGCCTTAGCCATTTGGGTGAGGATAAGCCCCACGCCTCCTGCGCCTGCGGTGATAAGGCAGGAGGCGCCCTCGCCGAGCTGGTACACGCCATTCGCCAGGTAATGAGCGGTCATTCCCTGCAGGAGCATGGAACCGGCTACCTCAGGCGGGAAGTCATCGGGGACCGCAACGATGCGGTCGCGCGGCACGCATACTTGCTCCGCATAGGAGCCGAAAGCGTGGTCCCAAGCCACCATGGTGCCCTCGGCGATTTCGCCCTTTGGATCGTGGACCACGCGACCAGTGCCCTCGAGGCCGAGGATGAAAGGAGGCGTGGCGCTGTAGATGCCTTCGCGGTAATAGGTGTCGATGTAGTTGACACCGGCCACGATTACGTCGACAAGCAGCTGATCCTCGGTAGGCGTGGGTGCCGAAGTCTCTACATACTCGAGGACCTCTGGGCCACCTTTGTGGTTGACCTGAATTGCGTACATGCTTCAAGGCTATCGCAGCTACTCGCATACATGCAGGAAAACCGCTCCACCGAACGGCACCAAGGCCAGTTCGAAGAGGTGGAGCGGTTCCGCGGAAGACTGTGAGGGCTCGGGAGTCTATATCCTTTTTGAGCTTTACTTAGCTAGTGCTGCCTGCCGCGCAGCGAATTTTTCTTCGGCTGCTGGGGAGCCAGTTTTTAGGCCCGCTGTGCCGTTGACGCGGCGAACACCATGCGCCCATAGGAGAGCGGTGAATGCGGTGACTACGGAAGACATGCCGATGTGGATTGGCACCGTCCAGCGCGGGATGTGCATGTAGAACTGGGCGACGCCGATACCCCATTGGATGAGAATGCAGGCGATGAGCATCCACGCGGCCTTCTTGACCAAAGCTGGTGCTTGAACGCGGTAAAGCATGAAGACCACAATGACGGTGAGGATCAGGTAGGCGTACATGCAAATCGCATGAGCCACGGCCATCATCTCGGTATCGACGTTGAGGCGCCCTTCCATGCCGACGCCATCGTCGCCAGAGTGGACACCAGAGCCGGTGACCATGGTGCCGGTGGTGAGAACCACGGCGAGGGCAATGGATGCCATCGCGGCCAACACGCGGATGGCCTGCGGGAAGATCTGGGTACGCACGCCGTCGTCAGGCTCAAGGATGCGGGAGTAAAGCATTGCAGCCAACCAGACGAGAACCATCGATGGCAGGAAGTGCAGCGCCACGGCCCACCAGTTGAGCTTCAATAAAACGGAGATGGCGCCGATGATTGCCTGAACCACGATGCCGGCCAAGTTCAACCACGCGTAAACCTTCAACTCAGTGCGGCGGCGCGCCATATGCATCGCCATGATGGCAGCCACTGCGGCGGCCGTGACGACGAAGGTAAGTAGGCGGTTACCGAACTCGATGAGTTGGTGGATCCACGGTGCTGCGCCGGAGAGAGGAACAAGCGAGCCCGGGTGGCACTCGGGCCAGGTGATGCAGCCAAGGCCGGAACCAGTAACGCGCACAATGGCGCCGGATACGGTAATGCCGCCTTGGCAGACAAGCAGAATCATCGCGATGAAACGCTGCGCCTTGATGGCGGGCGTCGCCTCGCGGAAAAACGTAGATACTTTGTTACCGGAATTCACGTTAAAAAGACTACCGCTCGGACAGGCTCGGAACGAAACCCCGAATGCCTGCGGGAGCGAAAAAGATAAAAGTCACATTTGCTGCCAGAAATGGAACTTTTTCGCGGTTGCATTTCGCAGTTTCCAAATGGTGAGGTCGACTTGGTGAGGTGAGGCTACACCAGTCTCAGCGCAATACTCGGGTCACAGCTGTTACGGGGTGACCTCACCATTTGCAGATGTGGGCCCTCACCAAACGGTTCAAGCCCGCGTGGTGCAGTCAGGTGCGCGATTAGCCCT
Organism: Corynebacterium sp. HMSC08C04; assembly: GCF_001807495.1. Taxonomy (NCBI): domain Bacteria; kingdom Bacillati; phylum Actinomycetota; class Actinomycetes; order Mycobacteriales; family Corynebacteriaceae; genus Corynebacterium; species Corynebacterium sp. HMSC08C04. Next base: position 72,078 of record NZ_KV789201.1, read on the forward strand.
CGAAGCGGAACCAGCGCACCGCTGCGAAGGAGGCGGCGCCGGCCCAGGCGAGGAGCACGAGTAGTTCCTGCCAGGGGAGGGTGTGGTTGAGGGCGTCGGCAAGCGCGCTTGCCATCGCGACCGTGGGCACCACGGTAAGGATGCCGTCATTGCTCAAGCCTTGGGTGTACATGGCCCAGCCCACGACTCCCATCAGAATGAACCAGATGAGGTTCGCAACCGCGAGGACTACCTCGGAACTTAAAGTACCGCCGAGGAGCAGGCCGAGCGCGGTGAAGGCGCACACGCCCAGGATGAGGGTGATAAGCCCCAGCAAGATGCCGCCAAGGCTAGCCCGAAGGCCAAGCAGGAAGGCAACGCCGCCGAGGACGAGGACTTGGACCGCGACCATTGAGAAGACAGCGGCAATCTTGCCCACGATGATGGTCCAGGCCGGGACGCCGGAGGCGCCAGTTCGCTTCAGTGCGCCGTAGCGGCGGTCAAAGGCCAGCGCAATGGCTTGGCCGGTAAAGCCGGAGCTTGTGGCCGCCACCGCCAAGACCATAGGGAATATTTCCTTCAGGCCGTGGCCGGTAATGTGCTCCATCCGTGCCGCGCCAATCAAAATGGCTAGGGGAATGACGATGCTGAGCAGTTGCTGCTCACCGTGGCGCAGCATGAGTTTGGACTCGATTAGGCCCTGAGCTCGTGCCATGGTCCAGACGCTGGCACGCTGCGGGTGAGGCTGAAAGGTTCCCGGTTCGAAACGCGTCATGATTACTCCTTAGCTGCGCAGCTCGCGGCCGGTGATGTCGAGGAAGACGTCCTCAAGGTTGCGGTGGGTGGTGTCCAGGTTGCGTAAGGTAACGCCTTGCTGGGCAAGCTCCTGGGCCAGGCGGGCGATGACGTCTGGGGTAGCCGGGGTTTCCACGCGGTAATGCAGTGGGCGGGTGGCCTCAGTGGGCAGCCCTGCCGCGTTGAGCGCGTTAAGGTCCACCTCGGTGGCTGTCTCGAAAGTGATGAGCGGTGAGCCCGTGGATTCCATGAGCTCTGCCGTTGTACCCTGCGCCACCATGTGCCCGTGGTCCACGATGACAACGTGGTCAGCCAAAGCCTCGGCCTCGTCCATCAGGTGGGTGGTCAGAACGGTGGTTACTCCGTCATTGCGGAGCGCGCGGATGAGATCCCACACGGCCAAGCGGGATTGGGCGTCGAGTCCTGCAGTTGGTTCATCGAGGAAGACCAACTCCGGGCGGCCGATGATTGCCAGCGCTAGGGACAGGCGCTGTTGCTGGCCACCGGAGAGGCGCCGATAAGTGTTTTTCTCCACTCCTTTAAGCCCCAGCTGTTCAATCAGCCAGTCGGGATCGAGCGGGTTTGCACTGTACTTGGCGCTGAGCTGTAGCATCTCGCGTACGCGGATGCCAGAGTAGGAACCGCCGCCCTGGAGCATGATGCCGATGCGCTCGCGCACGGCGTCGGGATCGGTGCTGGGATTAAGGCCCAAGACGCGGATGCTTCCCGACGTCGGCTTCTTAAAGCCCTCACACATCTCGATGGTGGTGGTTTTGCCGGCGCCGTTAGGTCCAAGCAGGCACAGCATCTCGCCGCGTTCTACGCGGAAGCTGAGCCCGTCGACGGCCCGTTTATCGCCGTAGGACTTGACCACGTTGCTGAGCTCTAGCGCTGGTGCTCCATCGAAAGTTGCATTCACGAGTGCCTAGTTTAGGACACTGATTCGCGAACGGCGTAATAGCACCATCCACAGTCCCATGACCACGAGATAAGTCACGATAGCTGCGGTATAAATGACCACGATTGTGCCGGGCGGTAGGCCAAGGCCGCGAGGGAGCACGAAGAAACTCATCGCCGCAGAATATATAACCACCGTGATCCGGAAGATGAGACGGTTGGCCCACGCCGCCAAGGGCAGCACGGCCCACAGGATGTACCACGGGTGGACCACTGGGAAGAAGATGACCAGCACCAAGGTGGCGATGCCGAGGCCGCCTACCGGGTGGATGCTGCCACGATATGTGGCTAGCAACATACGCAGCATGAAACCGGCTGCGATGATAACACCGATGGTACGGGTGAAAGTGAGGATGGCGTCGGTGTGATCGCCCAAACCTAAGAGCATTCCGAGGAAGCCAGCACTGACGCCGACTGCAGTACTAGAGGACAACCACGAGCGGATGGATGCTGCGCCGCCTTGCCCGGTTATCCAGCCAAGCCCGATTCCGGAAGTCAGCGTGACAAGGGCAATTGCGGCCAACAGGATGAAAAACTGCAGGGCGACGGCGCTACCGATGGCGCGTGGGGTGGAGTATCCGCGGCGGATGAATAGCACGCGGGCGAGCGCCATTCCAACGAATCCCAGCCCGATGAAGCCCGTAACCTTGACCATTCCGGCGCATGAAATGAGCAATCCCGAGCATAAAAAGTACAGCCACGCCGGAGCGCCGCCTAGGCAGTCGACGCCGCGCAGGCCGAGCTCGACGCCGACCAAGGCCAATCCCAACATGACCGATTCATTGTGGATGCCGCCTACCAGGTGCAACGTGGTCAGCGGGTTGAGGATGCCCAACCACAGTGCGGACTCGGGCGAGACTCGACAACGGATAGCCAACTGCGAGATGGCCCAGCCGGCGGCGATTATGCCGGCTAGCGAAAGCAGCCGGTGTGCGATAACCCCCAAGATGATTGAATTGCCGGTGAGCAGGCTGACTATCCCGGCCAACCCGAGTGCGACGGGGCCATAAGGTGAGGGCGAGTTAGCCCAGATGAAGGGGACCGAGCGAGCCAAAGGATCGGCTGAACCGAGGAGCTCCACCGGGCCCCCAGAGTATGGGTCGAGGCCCTGGGTGACGATGGAGCCGTTGGCCAGATAGGAATAAATGTCCTGGGTAAAAAGGGGCGCAGTGAAAACAAGTGGGATAACCCAACCAGCCCAGGTACGCCAGAGCTGGCTTTCAGTAACCAACCGGCGCGGCCGCGAATGCTCGCCATTGCTTTCGGTGTTGCGGAGAGGCGTTCCAACAAACGGGGCCATGAGCACCCATGCGGTGACCATCAGGCCTACGCCGCAGAAGACGAGGGCAGAAGCCGATTGCAACATGCGCGACATCAATGAGCCGAAGGGCACGTTGTCATAGGGGTTGCCTACTACGGGCAGTGCGCCGGCCCCAAGGCCGCCGACGGCGATGAGGATGGCACCCAGCGTGCCCATCCATCGCAGCACAAAGAAGGCACGCAGCTGGGCGATGGTGGTACGCGGGCGAGCGGCGTCTTCATCTGGCAGAAGGTCGTAGAGTGCGCCGGGCAGGGAGCCGGGTGCATCTTCGCTATTTCCATCGGCATGCAGCTGCGCGGAACGCGATCCCGCACTGCCAAGACGCGGGAGATCCTGGCGGATACCCGTGAGGAAAGCAGTGAGGCGTTGTTTCATAAATGTTTACTCTAGCGGGCCGCCAATTGGCTTGGGGGTGAGGGCTCGCCACGCCGGGTACCTGCGTTGGTGGAAATTGGGAATGAATTAGGGAACACTAGTGTTGTCTAAAAATAGTCGTTCGCTTTCAAGACGGGAGGTGTAGCAGATGGTCCCAGAAAAGGAGACCAGGACCACTGAAGGCGATACCCGCCGCCAGGTCATGCTTCTCCTCCTTAAGGATGGGCCGGTTACGGCCTCGTATCTTGGCGAGCGCCTAGGTCTTTCGGCCGCCGGTATCCGCCGGCACTTAGACATTCTGGTGGAAGAAGAGCTCACGGAGGTGGTCCAGCGTAAGTCGCTCGCGGCTGGCCGCGGCCGCCCCGCCAAGCATTTCCGCCTCACAGACCGCGGGCGTGCACAATTCGGGCATGCCTACGACGCGCTGGCTTCCGATGCCCTGAACGCCCTAAGGGCGGCAGGTGGAGCCGAGGCCGTGCGCAGTTTTGCAAAGGCCCGCTTTGAAAAGCTCCTTGAGGACGTGCACCCGCTTATCGGGGAAGATGAGTCCGTAGAGGAAGTGGCCCAAAAGTTGGCTGCTGTCTTGGACGAACATGGCTATGCCGCGACCGTCAACAGTGCCGGTTTTGGTGTGCAGATTTGCCAGCACCATTGCCCAGTCGCCCATGTGGCTGCAGAGCATCCGGAACTATGTGAGGCTGAACAGGAAGTCTTTTCTGCCCTGTTAGGTAAACACGTGCAGCCCTTGGCTTCTATTGCAGATGGCCATGGAATCTGCACCACAAACATCCCCTTGACATCGGTTAACCAAGACCGGGAAACAAAGCATTAGACGAAAGGAGCGGGTTATGACTCAGGCACAACCGGCGCCAGGCCTCGAGACCAAGATGAGTGATGACGAGATCATCTCTTCCATCGGTGGTTACGAGTACGGCTGGCACGATTCCGACGAAGCGGGCCAGGCAGCTCACCGAGGACTCAGCGAGGACGTCGTCCGCGATATTTCTGAGAAGAAGAACGAGCCGGAGTGGATGCTGGAATCCCGTCTGAAGGCGCTGCGCATCTTTAACAAGAAGCCGGTTCCAACGTGGGGCCCGGATCTCTCCGCTATTGACTTCGACAACATCAAGTACTTCGTGCGCTCCACTGAGAAGCAGGCGCAGACCTGGGACGATCTTCCTTCTGATATCAAGGAGACCTACGACAAGCTGGGTATCCCGGATGCAGAAAAGAAGCGCCTGGTCTCCGGCGTTGCTGCGCAGTACGAGTCTGAGGTTGTCTACCACAAGATTCGCGAGGACCTGGAGGCCCAAGGCGTTATCTTCGTCGATACCGATACCGCAGTGCGCGAGTACCCGGAAATTCTCCAGGAGTACTTCGGCACCGTCATTCCGGCTGGCGATAATAAATTCTCCGCGCTGAACAATGCCTGCTGGTCCGGCGGCTCCTTTGTCTATGTTCCAAAGGGCGTGCACGTGGATATTCCGCTGCAGGCATACTTCCGCATCAACACCGAGAACATGGGCCAGTTCGAGCGCACCCTCATCGTCGTTGAGGAGGACGCTTATGTTCACTACATCGAGGGTTGTACCGCTCCTATCTACAACTCCGATTCTTTGCACACCGGCGTTATCGAGATCGTCGTGAAGAAAGGCGGCCGTTGCCGCTACACCACGATCCAGAACTGGTCCACCAACGTCTACAACCTGGTTACCCAGCGCGCAAAGGTGGAAGAGGGCGGCACCATGGAATGGGTCGATGGCAACATCGGTTCCAAGGTCACCATGAAGTACCCGTCTTGTTGGCTGACCGGCGAGCATGCCAAGGGCGAAGTTCTCTCTCTGGCTTTCGCTGGCGAGGATCAGGTCCAGGACACCGGTTCCAAGATGCTGCACATGGCTCCGCGTACCTCCTCCAACATCGTGTCTAAATCCGTCGCCCGCAACGGTGGCCGCGCGGCTTACCGCGGCCTGGTGCAGGTCAACGCGAACGCATCCAACTCCACCGCGAACGTCGAGTGCGACGCATTGCTCGTGGACAACAATTCGCGTTCCGATACATACCCGTATAACGACATCCGTAATGACCACGTGACCTTGGGCCACGAGGCAACGGTGTCCCAGGTTTCCGAAGAGCAGCTGTTCTACCTCATGTCCCGCGGCATCGCGGAAGAGGAGGCAATGGCGATGATCGTGCGCGGCTTCGTGGAGCCAATCGCGAAGGAGCTTCCGATGGAGTACGCCCTCGAGCTCAACCGCCTTATTGAACTGCAGATGGAAGGATCGGTGGGCTAAGTGGTCGCATCTAACGAATTCAATCCGGCTGACGTCACCAAGGGCGATCAGTTCACGTCTTTCAATGTGGAGGACTTCCCAGTACCGCACGGTCGCGACGAGGTTTGGCGTTTTATCGCCCTGCGTAACTTGCGTGGCTTGCACAACGGCGAGTTCGCTCCGGCGGTAGCGCAGAAGATTGCTGTCAGCGCACCGGAAGGCGTTAGCTCCGAGACCGTCGTTGCCGACGATTCCCGCCTAGGCAAGGCAGGTGCTCCTGCAGACCGCGTTGCAGCCCAGGCATGGTCTTCCATGCCAGAAGCGCAGTTGGTCACCATCGATGCTGAGGCTCAGCTGGATAAGCCAGTGGAAATCACCATCACTGGCGCGGGTGAGGGCGTGACCTCCTTCGGTGCAACCTCCATCCAGGTGGGCCACCATGCAGAGGCCACCGTCGTGCTCAAGTATGTCGGTTCCGGCACCCACGCTGACAACGTTGAGTTCATCGTCGGCGACGGCGCCAACGTCACCGTTGTTGTCGACGCTGACTGGGAAGACAACGCGGTACACCTGGGCCACCAGGTTGCCTCCATGGGTCGAGATTCTGTTCTGCGCCACAACACCGCCATCTTCGGCGGCGAAATCGTGCGAATCGTTCCACGCGTTGCCTTTACCGCTCCAGGCGGCGACGCAGAGATGCTCGGCGTCTACTTCGCCGATGCAGGCCAGTACTTCGAGAACCGCCTGCTCGTTGACCACTCAGTACCGAACTGCCGCTCCCGCGTGTTCTACAAGGGTGCTCTGCAGGGTGAAACCCATGCTGACGGTTCCGCCGAGTCTGGCCGTGCTGAGGCTCGCACCTGCTGGGTTGGCGACGTACTGATCCGCAAGGATGCCACCAACACCGATACCTACGAGACCAACAACAACCTCATCCTGACTGAGGGTGCTCGCGCCGATGCGATCCCGAACCTGGAGATCCAGACCGGCGAAATCGTGGGTGCTGGCCACGCCGCAACCGTTGGCCGCTTCGACGACCTCGAGCTGTTCTACCTGATGTCCCGCGGTATCCCGGCTGCAGAGGCACGCCGCCTTATCATCCGCGGCTTCTTCTCCGAGGTCATCTCCCGCATTCCAGTTGAGTCCTTGCGCGAGGATCTAGAAACCCGCGTCATTGACGAGCTCGAAAAAATCAACGCCTAGAAACAATCCCCGAAAGCAGGTCTAACTCAATGTCTACCCTGGAAATCAAGAATCTCCACGCGCAGGTACTCCCGAACGAGGAGGACGGCGAGGCCAAGGAAATCCTCAAGGGCGTCAACCTGACCATCAAGTCCGGAGAGACCCACGCAGTCATGGGCCCGAACGGCTCCGGTAAGTCCACCTTGTCCTACGTCATCGCTGGCCACCCGAAGTACGAAGTAACCGAGGGCGAGATCCTGCTCGATGGCGAAAACGTCCTTGAGATGGAAGTTGACGAGCGCGCACGTGCTGGCCTCTTCCTGGCCATGCAGTACCCAACCGAGGTTCCGGGCGTGAAGATGGCGCAGTTCATGCGCTCTGCCGTCACTGCTGTGCGCGGCGAGGCTCCGAAGCTGCGCGAATGGAACAAGGAGCTTAGCGAGGCACGTGAGAAGCTTTCCATCGATAAGTCCTTCGCACACCGTGCCGTCAACGAGGGCTTCTCTGGTGGCGAGAAGAAGCGCCACGAGGTTATGCAGCTCGATCTGCTCAAGCCAAAGTTCGCAATCATGGATGAGACCGACTCCGGCCTGGACGTCGATGCTCTGCGCGTTGTTTCCGAGGGCATCAACCGCTTCCAAGAGGAGACCAACGGCGGCATCTTGATGATTACCCACTACAAGCGCATCCTCAATTACGTGAAGCCGGACTTCGTCCACGTCTTCGCCAACGGCCAGGTCATCAAGACCGGCGGCGCTGAGCTGGCTGACCAGCTTGAAGAGTCCGGTTACGACCAATTCGTTAAGTAAGAAGGACAATGTCTAACTTCGACGTTTCTGCCATCAGGGAGCAATTCCCGATCCTGAGCCGCACCGTGCGCGACGATAAGCCGCTGGTGTACCTCGATTCGGGAGCTACGTCCCAGCGTCCGCTGCCAGTGTGGAAGGCGGAGGAGGAGTTCGTACTGGGCACGAATGCTCCGGTCCACCGCGGTTCCTATCAGCTGGCGGAGGAGGCGGACGACGCTTACGAGTCTGCTCGCCAAGCCATCGTGGCTTTCGTGGGCGCTGATCGTGATGAGATTGCTTTCACCAAGAACGCAACTGAGGCTCTCAACGAGGTTGCCTACGTGCTTTCCGACGAACGCGCAGGCGATCTGTACGTAGGCGAGGGCGACACCGTGGTCATTACCGAGCTGGAGCACCATGCCAATCTCGTGCCATGGCAGGAACTGTGTCAGCGCACCGGTGCGCAGCTGAAGTGGTATTCCATGACCGAAGACGGGCGCATCGATCTCGACTCCCTCGAGCTCGATGATTCCGTCAAGGTAGTGGCTTTCACCCATCAGTCCAACGTCACCGGCGCGGTGGCCGACGTCGACGAGCTGGTGCGCCGCGCCCGTGAGGTCGGCGCGTTGGTCGTCCTCGACGCCTGCCAGTCCGTGCCACACATGGCAGTGGATTTTCACGCGCTCGACGTCGACTTCGCTGCGTTCTCAGGCCACAAGATGTGTGGTCCGACCGGCATCGGTGCCCTGTACGGAAAGGCTGAGCTACTGGAAAAGCTCCCGCCTTTCCTAACGGGTGGCTCGATGATCGAAATCGTGAAGATGGATGAGACCACCTTCGCCGCGCCGCCGACTCGCTTTGAGGCGGGCACTCAGATGACCAGCCAAGTAGTTGGTCTTGGTGCGGCGGTGAAGTTCTTGTCTGAAATCGGCATGGACAATATCCATGCGCATGAGCAAAAACTCACCGCCCGCGCTCTGGACGGCCTGCAGCAGATCCCTGGCCTGCACATCGTGGGTCCGAAGGATACCGAAAGCCGCGGTGGTGCGGTCTCGTTCGTCGTCGATGGTGTGCACCCGCACGATCTGGGCCAGGTCCTAGATTCCCACGGCGTCGCGATCCGCACCGGCCATCACTGCGCGTGGCCGCTGCACCGTGCAGGCAACGTCAATTCGACTGCGCGCGCCAGCTTCTACCTCTACAACACGGAGGAAGAAGTAGATAAGCTCATCGAGGCCGTCAAGGCAGCACGCGAATTCTTTGGAGTGGAGTAATGAATCTAGATTCGATGTATCAGGACGTCATCCTGGACCACTATAAGAACCCGAAATTCGCGGGCTTGCGTGAAGGACAGGCCGAGGTTCACCACGTCAACCCATCCTGCGGTGACGAGATCACCTTGCGCGTGAAGCTTTCGGAGGACGGCAAGACCGTAAAGGATGTTTCCTACGACGCCGAGGGCTGCTCCATCTCGCAGGCCTCCACCTCCGTCATGGCGGAGGAGATCGTGGGCAAGTCCTTGGATGAAGCGCGCGCGAAGCTCGACGAGTTCGAAAAGATGGTCACCTCCCGCGGAGAAATCGAGGGCGACGATGAGATCATTGGAGACGGTGTTGCTTTCGGCGGCGTCGCCAAGTTCCCCGCCCGCGTCAAATGCGCTTTGCTCGGATGGAAGGCCTTTCAGGCCGCATCCATGGAAGCACTCAATGAACTGGAGAAATAAATGTCTGAACCAGTAGATCCATATCAGGATTCCAACGCCAATTTTTCCGGCAGCGGCGAGCGTCCACCGCAGACCGAGGAGCAGATTGCCAAGGCGTTTGATATCACCGAGTACATGCGCGACGTGATTGACCCAGAGCTGGGCATCAACGTCGTGGACTTGGGCTTGGTCTATGATGTCTGGCTCGAGGACGTCGACGGCAAGGAGACCGCCAAGATCAACATGACGCTGACCTCGCCGGCGTGCCCGCTGACCGATGTCATCGGCGAGCAGGTCGAGGCGGCTGTTGTGGGCAATAAGCTTGCCGACGCCGTCCAGATCAACTGGGTCTGGATGCCGCCATGGGGCCCGAACATGATCACCGAGGAAGGCCGCGAAATGTTGCAGGCCCTAGGCTTCGCAGTCTAGGCGAGCAATTTAAACTTCCACATCTTGATAAGTCCCGCTGCCGAATGGCCGCGGGACTTATCTTGTTTTCTGGTTTTGGCTCAGCTATGACCTGTTAGCGCCGGTTGATAGACTGATTCCTCGTGATTGTGACCAATGATTTCGAGGTGCGCGTGGGCGCACGTACGCTTCTCGACGCCCCTGGCCAGCACCTGCGTGTGCAGCCGGGCGACCGCATCGGGCTGGTCGGACGCAACGGTGCGGGCAAGACGACCACCATGCGCATCCTGGCAGGGGAGACCGAGCCCTATGGCGGGTCTGTCACGCGTTCCGGCCCCATTGGTTACCTGCCACAGGACTCCCGCGAAGGCAATATCGAGATCACCGCCCGTGAGCGCGTTCTCTCCGCCCGCGGTTTGGACGAGATCAAGCGCCGTATGGCAAAGCAGCAGGAGCTGATGGAGACTGCCACGGATGAGAAGTTCCGTGACAAAGCCATCCGCAAATACTCCCGCTTGGAGGAGGAGTACCACTCGTTGGGTGGCTACGAAGCAGACTCCGAGTGCGCGCAGATTTGCGATAACTTGGGCCTGCCGCAGCGCATCCTCGACCAGAAGTTGAAGACCCTGTCTGGCGGTCAGCGCAGGCGTGTGGAGCTGGCGCAGATATTGTTCGCGGCTTCGGCAGGCTCTGGTAAGTCCCAAACCACCTTGCTGCTGGATGAGCCAACCAACCACTTGGATGCTGACTCCATTACGTGGCTGCGCGGATTCTTGTCCAAGCACGAGGGCGGCCTCATCATGATCTCCCACGATGTGGACCTCCTTGAGGCCGTGTGCAACAAGATCTGGTTCCTTGATGCAGTGCGCGCCGAGGCCGACATTTACAACATGGGCTTCAAGAAGTACCTGGATGCGCGCGCTACCGATGAGGCACGTCGCCGACGTGAGCGTGCCAATGCGGAGAAAAAGGCTTCGGCCCTGCAGAAGCAGGCTGCCAAGCTCGGTGCGAAGGCTACCAAGGCGGCCGCTGCCAAGCAGATGCTTGCCCGCGCGGACCGCATGATGAACCAACTGGACGAAGTGCGCGTGGCCGACAAGGTCGCACACATTAAGTTCCCTGAGCCCGCGCCGTGCGGCAAGACCCCGATGAACGCTAAGGGCCTTACCAAGATGTACGGTTCCTTGGAAGTCTTTGCTGGCGTCGACCTTGCCATCGACAAGGGTTCCCGCGTGGTTGTTCTTGGTTACAACGGTGCCGGTAAGACCACGTTGCTGAAGCTGCTTGCGGGAGTAGAACGCACCGACGGTGAGGGCGGCATTGTTTCCGGCCATGGTCTGCGTATCGGCTACTTCGCGCAGGAGCACGACAACATCGACGGCAAAAAGACCGTCTGGGAAAACACTATTGAGGCCTGCCCCGATGCGGGCCAACAGGACTTGCGTGGCCTGCTTGGCGCCTTTATGTTCTCCGGCGACAAGCTGGAGCAACCCGCCGGTACCTTATCCGGTGGTGAGAAGACGCGTCTTTCGCTTGCCACTCTGGTTTCCTCGCGCGCAAACGTCTTGCTGCTGGATGAGCCTACTAACAACTTGGACCCGCAGTCGCGCGAACAGGTCTTGGATGCGCTATCCACTTACACAGGTGCGGTCGTCCTGGTCACGCACGACCCCGGTGCGGTCAAGGCACTAAAGCCGGAGCGCGTGATCATCATGCCTGATGGCGACGAAGACATGTGGAGCGACGAGTACATGGAGATCGTCGAGCTAGCTTAGTTCGTTGGCCTATTCCACACCGAGGGTACAAGGACCTATAGAGAGGAAAGCAGATGGCAGCACGCAAGGTCTTTATCGATTGTGATCCAGGCATTGATGATGCCTTGGCCCTGCTCTATCTCGCGGGGCTGCATCACGCCGGCGAGATTGAGCTGGTGGGAGTGACTACCACGGCCGGCAACGTCGATGTTTCGACCACCGCACGCAATGCTGCTTTCATCTTGCAGGTCTGCGGGCTGGGCGGCGTTCCCGTTGCGCCGGGCCATCCCGTCCCGCTCGAGGCGGAGCTGGTGACCACACCTGAAACTCATGGCGCTGCCGGTTTGGGTTATGTCAGCGCGCCGAAGTTTGAGCCGCACCACGATTGGCGCGAGCTTTGGCAGGCCGCAGCCGACGCCCGGGCCGAGCTCGTCGTCACCGGCCCGCTAACAAACGCCGCCTTGGCCGGCACTTCAGGATTTTCCAAGGTCAGCGTTATGGGCGGCGCGATTAACTATCGAGGCAATACCACACCCACGGCCGAGTGGAATTTCTGGGTGGACCCGCATGCGGCACAGCAATTCTTTGATGCTCTCCAGCGCGAAACAGTCAACGCTACCTTGTGCTCTTTGGAGGTCACCGAGCAATTCCTCATCGATCCACCACGCCTGGAGGCGCTGATGAAGGAGTTGGGGGAGCACCCCGTGAAGGCGCACCTTCCGGAGATCCTCCGTTTTTACTTCGAGTTTCACCGCGCGCAGGGCGAGGGATACCAAGCACAAATCCATGACCTTTTAACGTGCATGATTGCGCTCGAGCGCGTGGACTACCTAAAGCAAGAGACCACCGTGGCGGTCGAAGCGGATTCACAGTTGATGCGAGGAACCAGCGTCGCGGACTTGCGTGGGCATTGGGATCTGCCGCATAATGCGCGGCTCGTGCAGGCCGTGGATATCCCCGGCGCGCATGCTGAGTTTCTTCGCGCCGCGCGGATTTTGAGCAAGCACGCCTAGTCTGCCTATTATTGGTGCGTTGCCCGAGGTGACATAGGGCATTAAATCCAAAGCAGATCCGTTTGCTTTTCCTTCTTTCATTTCTTTTATCTGGAGAATTCTTTTTATGTCACAGTTATCTCTAACGCCTGCGCGCAAGGCTATGGTCCTGGCCGGCGGCCTTTTGGTTGCAGCGACGTGGATTTATCTGGTCCTCGTGCGTCCGACCTCTTGGGAATCAGTAGCCGGTTCGACCGAGGCACTCATTACCTTGGGCGGCTATGTGGGCGGTGCCGTGTTTTTGTTGGCAGGCACATTGCCTGTTCTTCCAGCCCGTACTATCGCGATCATTCCAGTAGCTCTGGTCTTAAACATCGTGGTAGGCGAGATCATCGGTTCTATCGGAGTGCCTTTGTATTTGGACGCGGTCGGCACGATCCTCGTAGCCGCTCTTGCCGGGCCAATCGCAGGCCTTGCCACGGGCACGTTGTCTTCGGTGGTGTGGGGACTCATCAATCCCGCAGCACTTCCGTTTGCGGCCGTTTCTGCAGCTACTGGGTACCTTTCCGGGTGGGCTATTTCCCACGGCGCGTTTAAGAAGTGGTGGCGCGTTGTTGCCTCTGGTGCTGTTATCGGCATCATCTCCGGCATGCTTGCGGCACCGGTTGCGGCTTTCGTTTATGGAGGAACAGCCGGCCTGGGTACGGGCGCTGTGGTCTCGCTTTTCCGCGAGCTGGGAAACTCTCTACTCGCATCGGTGACGTTGCAGTCCTTTATCTCCGATCCGCTCGATAAGATCATCGTGTTTTTGATCGTGTGGGCCACCGTCAAGGCATTGCCCAAGCGCACCCTGGAATCGCTGCGCCCTCAGCTATGATTCATCCCGCAACTATCTTCAGTGCGGCCGCATCAACGTGGTTTCTCGTCGTGGCGATAAACCAGCCCTGGCTTAACTTTGTGCTGCTTAGCGTATGGCTTATATGCGGCACCATCTGGTCACGCTCCATCTCCGTGGTAGCGACCACCGCGGTATTGGCGCTTCCCGCTGCCGCCTCGATGGTGCTTATCCATGCGCCCTATGGTGATAATCGCCTCGCGCCCTTTTTAACCAGTGACGGGCTGTGGCTTGCAGCTAAGCTTTCGCTGCGATTCGCCACGCTCATGGGATGCATCCTCGCTGCAGCGGCAGCACTAAAGGTAAGTGACGTAGCCAAATGGCTGCAAACCTCGCGGTTTGGACACAAGGCCGCATATGTTGTGGGGGCGTCGCTCCAATCATTGCCGCAGGGTGCTGCAACGGTGGCCGCAGTACGCGATGCTAACCGCCTCGCCGGGGCGAAGATTCACTTGGGCAATGTTGCACCCCGTGTCATCATTCCGGTCATCGCACGCTTGCTTACCCAAGGCGCAAGCCGCGGGCATGCGTTGGGAGCCATTGGCTTCGATACCCCGGGCAAACGTACAGTGCTGGTCCCCGTACCAGATAGTAAGTTCCAGCAAGTATTGCGCTGGACCTTGCCAGTATTTAGCATCTTGGGAGCGGTGATATGGAGCTAAAACCTGGTGAAATCCACACCTTGAGGGTCGCTTTTGAGGAAAACGCCGATGAAGTGGCACAGGAACTCGCGCGGGAGTTAGGCGTAAATACTGTCATTGGTTCCTTTGCGGCTGCGCACGTTACTTTTCTGCGCGATACCGTGCGTGAGGAACTGGCTTTGGCCTTGGAGAACCAAGGCAGGCAGTGCGAGGAGATGGCCCAGCGTGTTGACGCCACGCTTGGCGATGTCGACCTTGATGGCACCCGCAATCCCGCCACGCTGTCGGGCGGTCAAACGCGTCGGCTCGCATTGGCACAAGTCGCCATAGCGCGACCGGAAATCCTGATTATTGTTGAGCCATGGGCCGGCCTAGACGCGCATTCCCGCGAACGCATCGCGGCCTACTTAGGAAAGTTGGATCAAACAGCCGTGGTGTTGGTCGAGCACGAGATGCAGATGCTCGCGCAGGACGGCCAAGAACTGGAAGCGATTGTTCCGTCTGGTGAGGCAATCGTTCTAGACGGTATTCAAGCCAAGCGCGGTGGCAGGCGCAGGCGGTGGTGGAACCTGAAACCTGTGGACTCCAAGCTTTTCACGGTAGGGCCGGTGGATTTGCGGTTGCAGCACGGCGCCGTGCTGTGGCTGCGCGGCGACAACGGCTCCGGCAAGACCACGCTGTTGCGCGCGATGGCCGGCCTCGACGGAAATGCTCCTGTGCATGCGAGCACATCGCTGGCTTTACAGTCGCCGCTAGATCAGATTATTGAACCCACCATCGCCCAGTGGATCGGGGAAGGGACTCTACCCGAAGAACTCTTGAGCCAGCTTTCCGCCGAGATTGCCTTCGATGATCATCCGCTGGACGTCTCTATGTCCCAGCTACGCGTAGCACAGATTGCCCACGTGGTGGCGCAGGGGCGCGAGGTCGTGATGTTGGATGAGCCAGACACGCTTCTCGACGCCCGGGGCACAACGTGGGTGCACCGGCTCATGCACCACGCTTTAGCAAGGGGAGCAGCCCTCGTGGTGACCTGCCATGAACCTCGTTTCGTAGAAGAAATTGCGGCTTATGCGCAGGTCACCTCTCTAGCTCTACGCTGCTGATTAATTTCGGAAGCCGTGGACCGGTGCCGGGATAAAGCCGCCGCGATTGACAAACGTAGAGTTGCCCACGGTGTTGACCGGGATGACCGGAGCGTATCCGAGCAGACCACCGAAGTTGACTTCGTCGCCAATCTTGGCACCCGGTACTGGAATAACGCGGACCGCGGTGGTCTTATGGTTCATCACACCGATGGCGGCTTCATCAGCAATCATGCCGGCAATAGTTGCCGCAGAGGTATCGCCAGGAAGCGCAATCATGTCGAAGCCGACCGAGCAGATTGCGGTCATGGCTTCCAGCTTGTCCATGGAGATGGCACCGGAACGCACTGCGTCGATCATGCCCTTGTCCTCGGAGACCGGGATGAAGGAACCCGAAAGGCCGCCGACGCGGGAACACGCCATCATGCCGCCCTTCTTCACTGCGTCGTTAAGCAGCGCCAGCGCGGCGGTAGTGCCGTGCGTGCCGACCTGGTCAAGGCCCATGTGCTCGAGGATGTGTGCCACTGAGTCGCCGAGCTCGGCCGTCGGTGCCAGGGAAAGGTCAATGATGCCGAAGGGAACGCCAAGGCGCTCGGAGGCCATGTTGCCCACGAGCTGGCCAGCACGCGTGATCTTAAACGCGGCCTTCTTGACCTCCTCGGCAACCTGATCCAGGGTGGCACCCTCGAGGTTGCCCAACGCACGGTCAACCACGCCGGGGCCGGAAACGCCCACGGAAACCACGCAATCCGGTTCCTCGATGCCGTGGAAGGCACCCGCCATGAACGGGTTGTCGCCCACGGAGTTTGCAAAGACCACCAGCTTGGCGCAGGCGATCGCCGACTGATACTTGGTCAGTTCGGCGGCCTCCTTGATGACCTCGCCCATGCGCTTGGCGGCATTCATGTTGATGCCCGCGCGGGAGGACGCGATATTTACGGAGGAGCACACGAGCTCCGTGGTGGACAGTGCCTCAGGGATCGAATTGATGAGCTTCTTTTCCGCGGTGGTGGCGCCCTTTTCCACGAGAGCAGAGTAGCCGCCGACGAAGTTGACGCCGGTCTCAGCTGCGGCACGGTCCAGGGCCTTGGCTACCTCGACCGGGTTGCCGTCGACACCAGCCACGATCAGGCTGACCGGGGTCACCGAGATTCGCTTGTTCACGATCGGGATGCCGAGCTCTTGCTCGATGCCTTCGCAGACTTCCACCAAGTGCTTGGCTCGCTCGGTGACCAAGTCATAGACAGCCTGTGCTGTAGCGTCCATAGAAGAGCGCGTGCAGCTAAGCAGCGAGATACCCATGGTGACGGTACGGATATCGAGACGGTACTTATCGATCATCTCGATCGTGTCGAGGATACTTACGGTATTAAAGCGATTGAGCATATCTAGATCTCGTTCATCGCTGTAAACAGCGCCTCGGATTGAACACGGATGGACTGGTTGATGTCTTCGCCCACCTTATTCATGCGCTCTTGAATCTGTTGGATCGAAACCTCAGATTCATCAAATTCCACGCGCAGAATCATGGTGAAGAAGCCAGACATCAAGGTCTGGGAGACGTCAACGATGTTGACTCCAAGTTCAGCGAGACTGGTTGTAACAGAAGCGATAATTCCGGTGCTATCCGCACCGGTAACAGTCATAATGGCAATCATGGATTAAATTCTATCGCTCTTCACGTACGGTGGGGGCCATGACTTTGACGAAAAAGAAAGTACTTTACATTGGCGGACACGGAAAGGTCGGTCTGCTTGCCACCCCGAAGATGCTAAAAGTGGGCCACAACGTTCATTCGCTGATCCGCTCCGAGTCCCAAGTGGAGGAGATTGAAAACCTAGGCGCTACCGCAGTGCTGAAGGACATCACAAAGACCAGCGCCCAAGAATGGGCTGAGCTTTTCGCGGACTTCGACACCGTGGTGTGGGGTGCCGGTAACGGCGGCCGTGGAGGCGCAGACCTTACCTGGGCTGTAGATCGCGATGGCGCAATGGCAACTATCGACGCCCTAGAGCTGCTCAAAGCAGAGGGCAAAAAGGTACCTGATTACGTGATGATCTCCTACGTTGGCGCAACGCACAACGAGACCGATCCCAATGATGAGTCTTGGTACGCCTACGTTGAGTCAAAGAAGGCAGTAGACAACCGCCTGAATTCTTCTGAACTGAACTATGTCATCCTCGGCCCATCTGCGCTTACGGAAGAGCCAGCGGGCGGCATCGAGGTAATCGAGGATACGAATCCTCACGGCCAGACTAGCCGTGAGCTGGTTGCCGAGGTGATTACTGAAGTTGTTGGCCGCGAGAGCCTTCCGGCTAGCCCGTTGGCCTTCATCGATGGCGAGAATCCAGTCAGCAGTATTTAAGCCGGCTAGGCACCCGCTTTATCTTTACGGATGGTTTGCTCCACGAGGTCTAGCACAGCTCTAAGACCAGCGTGGTCACCGAGTGCTAGGCGGGAAATGAAGCCATCCATGAAGGTCTCGAGGTAGAGCACCAACGTGTCCACGCTGACGTCGTCGCGCATGCGACCTTCCTCAGCGTTGGACTGTAGGCGGGCACGGACTGCGTCGGAAAGCACCGATTGTTGGTCCACCCACCGCGCGCGGAACGAAGGATCGGTCCGCAGCAGCGATGAGATCTCCAACCGAGTAGCCAGCCAATCGTGGCGCTCTGGGTGGCGGAGCATCTCACTCATTACTTCGACCAAGCCGTTATTCGCAACGACCTCCGCCTGGCGGGCAGCGTCTTCACGCGCCAGCGCCAAGAACAATGACTCTTTGTCGCCAAAGTGGTGGAAGATGGCGCCGCGGGACTTGCCCGTGGCCTCTTCTAGAAGGCGGACCGTAGCTCCCTCGTAGCCATGCTCGGCGAAACACTTGCGTGCACCGACGAGGATGTCATGTCGACGTCGGTTGAGCTCAGCATCACTCACGATGGGCATAGAAAATCCGTTTCTTCTAGATGGCAAGTTAAAAATATTAAGTTCTAACCGGAGCTTGGATTCCCCGGTCAAGTCTAAAAGGGGGACCGCAAGATAACTTGCGGTCCCCGCTCTACCTAGGGTTTTACCTAGGAATTAGATGGTGTGAAGACCTTAAGCCTTAACCATCTGGCGCAGCACGTACTGCAGGATGCCGCCGTGGCGGTAGTAGTCGGCCTCACCCGGGGTATCGATGCGGACCTTAGCGTCGAACTCGACGGTCTCGCCAGATTCCTTGGTAGCGGTTACGTGAACCGACTTCGGGATGCCACCCTCGTTGAGAGCAGAGATGCCTTCGATGTCGAAGGTCTCGGTGCCATCTAGGCCGAGGGACTCGTGGGACTCGCCCTCTGGGAACTGCAGTGGGATAACGCCCATACCGATGAGGTTGGAGCGGTGGATACGCTCGAAGGACTCGGTAATGACAGCCTTGACGCCAAGCAGGTTGGTGCCCTTAGCAGCCCAGTCACGGGAAGAACCGGTGCCGTACTCCTTGCCAGCGATAACAACCAGCGGAATGCCAGCTGCTTTGTAGTTCTCGCAAGCGTCGAAGATGAAGGACTGCGGTGCGCCTTCTTGGGTGAAGTCGCGGGTGTAGCCACCAGCAACGTCGACCAGCTGGTTCTGCAGACGGATGTTGGCGAAGGTACCACGCATCATGACCTCGTGGTTACCACGACGGGAACCGAGGGAGTTGTAGTCCTGACGCTCAACGCCGTTTTCATCCAGGTACTGAGCAGCAGGGGTGCCCGGCTTAATTGAAGAAGCAGGGGAGATGTGGTCGGTGGTGACGGAATCGCCCAGCTTGGCAAGAACGCGAGCGCCCTTGATGTCCTCGACTGGGGTCGGCTCTGCCGGCATGCCGTCGAAGTACGGTGCCTTGCGGATGTAGGTGGAATCGTCGTTCCAGTCGAAGGTCTCGCCCTCTGGCACATCGAGGGAGCGCCATGCATCGTCGCCCTTGAAGACGTCAGCGTAGTCAGCCTCGTAGAGCTCGCGGGAGATTGCCTTCTGGATGGTGTCCTCGATCTCCTCGGAGGAAGGCCAGATGTCCTTCAGGAAGACATCGTTGCCGTCCTGATCCTGACCCAGAGCCTGGGTGTCGAAATCGAAGTCCATGGTGCCGGCAATAGCATAAGCGATAACCATGATTGGGGAAGCCAAGTAGTTCATCTTGACGTCCGGGGAGATACGTCCCTCGAAGTTACGGTTACCGGACAGGACTGCGGTTGCAGCCAAGTCATGCTCGTTGATGGCAGCGGAGATCTCCTCCGGAAGCGGGCCGGAGTTGCCGATGCAGGAGGTGCAACCAAAGCCGGAGAGGTAGAAGCCCAGAGCCTCAAGGTCCTTCCAGAGGTCTGCACGCTGGAAGTAACCGTCAACAACCTGGGAACCCGGTGCACAGATGGTCTTAACCCATGGCTTGGAGGTCAGGCCCTTTTCAGCAGCCTTGCGGGCGATGAGGCCAGCGCCAACCATGACGGATGGGTTAGAGGTGTTGGTGCAAGAGGTGATAGAAGCGATTGCAACCATGCCGTGGTCAAGGGTGTACTCGCCGCCATTAGGGGAGGTGACGGTAACTGGGTTGGACTGACGGCCGGAGCCACCCTTGGCTGCGGACTCGCCGTGACCCTCACGGGAGTTGTTCAGACCGCCGGTAACGTCAACGAGTGCCTCGTCAGCGTCGCCCTCGGAGGTCATGCGCTTTGCCTCAAGGGAGGACTCGTCAACGACGACGTCGCCAGTTGCGTAGGTCGGTAGATCCTTACGGAACTGCTCCTTAGCCTCGGACAGCAGGATGCGATCCTGTGGGCGCTTTGGACCAGCGATGGAAGGAACAACGGTGGACAGGTCCAGCTCGAGGTACTCGGAGTACTCTGCCTCTGGAGCGTCCTGCTCCAGCCACATGCCCTGTGCCTTGGCGTAAGCCTCGACGCGCTCGATCTGCTCCATTGGGCGACCGGTGAGCTCGAGATACTTGATGGTTTCCTCGTCAATCGGGAAGATTGCGGCGGTGGAGCCGAACTCTGGGGACATGTTGCCGATGGTTGCGCGGTTAGCCAGCGGAATGGACTTAACGCCATTGCCGTAGAACTCAACGAACTTCTGGACAACACCGTGCTCGCGGAGCATCTCGGTGATGGTTAGAACGACGTCGGTTGCGGTAACACCGACTGGGATCTCGCCGGTCAGCTTGAAGCCGACAACGCGCGGGATAAGCATGGAGACCGGCTGGCCGAGCATTGCAGCCTCAGCCTCGATGCCGCCAACACCCCAGCCCAGGATGCCCAGGCCGTTTTCCATGGTGGTGTGGGAGTCGGTACCGATACAGGTATCTGGGTATGCGACACCGTCGTTGTCGAAGACGACGCGGGACAGGTACTCGATGTTGACCTGGTGGACAATGCCGGTTCCCGGTGGGACAACGCGGAAGTTGGAGAAGTTCTCAGCACCCCAACGCAGGAACTGGTAGCGCTCCTGGTTGCGCTCGTACTCAATTTCAACGTTCTTCTCGAGCGCTTCTGCGGAACCGAAGGCCTCAACGATAACGGAGTGGTCGATGACCATCTCTGCCGGGTTCAGCGGGTTAACCTGCTCTGGCTTGCCGCCCAGAGCGGAGATTGCCTCACGCATGGTGGCGAGGTCGACTACACACGGAACACCGGTGAAGTCCTGCATCAGAACACGTGCCGGAGTGAACTGGATCTCGGTGTCCGGCTCAGCGGACGGATCCCAGTTAGCAAGTGCGTTGATGTGATCCTTGGTTACATTCTTGCCGTCCTCGTAGCGCAGCTGGTTCTCAGCAAGCACCTTCAGGGAGTAAGGCAGCTTCTCCAGGCCAGCGACTGCGTTGATGTCAAAGTAGTCATAGGACTTGCCGTTGACGTCAAGAGTCTTCTTGGCACCGAAGGAGTTTAGGCTTTCAGTCACAGGGAGCTCCATTCCTTGTTTGTCAGAACAAAAGTTCATGGTTTCCAGCTCTACCGCCTTAAAGGTAAGCCGCCACTTTCCATGTTCACATATATGGTTCACATATATATGAGGAATAAGGCGCTTGCGTTTAAGGCCAAGGCGCTGGAAACGAGAAGAACGCGAAGGTTCGGAAACCAGTCTAATGGTTTCGACCGACGACCGTGTCAACTATAACAGTACGAGCGTTCTGTTTCACCTTTTGGGAAGGTTCCGCGCGTCACATAGGCGGTCCCGATGATGGCAGCGATACTTTATAAATCGAAGCTGCTCGCTCACGGGCGCCCATGGGTTGCTATTTATAGGGTGGGTTACGGCAAGGCAGCATTAGCAACCGAAGTGGAGGAGGGGAGCAATGAGTGTGGAAAGCGCCGAATCTCCGGTGATTGATATCGCTGACCTCGCCGCGCAGCTACGTGCGGATGGCTCCGCCTTTACTAATGCGGACCTGGCCAACGATCAATCCGTTCAGGACTCCATTTCTGCGGCGTTGCATGCCGGCCATGGCGTTGCTGTTGTGGATGACTACACCGCCACTGCGGCAGAAAGCCGCAACCTTGCCGTCGATCTTCAAAATTCCACGGGATTAGATACCGTCATTGTTCAAGTGCCTTCGCATGTCTCTGCCGTGAGTAGCTCGCTGTCGCGTGCGGAACTGGAAGCGGTGCAACGCAAGATTCCTAGGGGTATCGATCAGGTTGAGCTCCTTGAACGCTTTTATGATGGCATAGATAGGTTTGACGTCCATTCGGTGTTTCTCACCGCCATTATGATGGTGCTCGCGCTCGCCGTTGCTTGGATAGCTTTCAGGTCTGCATCAAGGCGTGAAACGCGTTCCGAGAAAATGGGCTAGGCCCAACGGTGGGACGATTGTCCGCCGAACCTCGGTTCAACCGAAGCTCGAAGATTTCTCTCGTTTTCAGCGTTTCGGAAACTATGAGACTTAGATTTGTTCGAAAAACTATCCCCAGAACCTGAGTGAACCGTCGGGGTCACCGGGTGCCGAATGAGGGGAACCGTGCGGTTGCAATCAACCCGAAAGTTGGCCATCAAATTTACCGATCTGGCTACACCTGAGCCATCGATCTCGCGCGGATCTGGACCTCAATCCGTTGGGAATTTGCCTCCCATTTAACGCTGGGCGAGGCGATCGTTTTGCGCCCTTTAGTTAAAGCGGAAACCAATCCATGCCCATCTGGTGGCTATGGGATTGTGGACATCTGGGCGCCGGCGGATGTCGAAATTGGTCTGGCGAGTGTCAAATTCCAAGAGTGGGGTAGGGGATCTAGTCAACCACCCTGACTTGACAAGCGGTGGGGGAGGGGCTGCTAAAGGGGGTTTGCGTGGAGATTTCACTAGTAGTGTGATGAAACACACAATCACGGGAAGGTAACAAAATTATTGCAGGTTGGCTGCCTTTGTAACGTCATGTGGCGCGACTTGACTGGAGTGAATTTTGAGGAAAGTGTGCGCGACGGTGTGTCGGTGACGTATGGTTCAAATATCGACTCACGGGTTGATTCTTGTTCCATACGTTCATGGGCCAAGCCTTGACTCTCAATCGAGATGACACACGGGTATGTGGGGAAGCACGCCACGAGTGGAAATCGCGGGATTGAGGTTCGCCGCCTGGCTCACGATGAGCAGATGGGATGGGGCCTAGTTGTTTGAAGCCCTGACGCATAACGCTTTAAGGCGCGAGCCTTTAACTCTGTTGCGTGTCGGAGACAGCGGCGTCGTAAAGCAGCGCTGGCTTATTTCGAACACACCTGGCACCCCAAGAACGATTCGTCGAAGCCGATTCCAGTGTTCGAATTTTTTAAGAATTGACACACCCACATTCCGATTGGGGACAAGCAAGCCGGTTGGTCTTGTCGTCGCCTCACCGGGTGCCGGTGCAGCTTCAGCCTTCTGGGGCGAGAAGCTTCTGCGGGTTCTCGGTAAGGGGATGGCAATGTGATCGGCATAGCGAGTTACTCGTAGGGCTAGCTTCGTGCGGCCCGTTCAAGGTTCGTGGATTTTGCTTTCCGCCCTCCCGACCGCGCGCAAGCGCAACGGAATTGCGGCGACGGCAGGCCACGGATTTTAGAGCGGTTCATACGGGGTTAAGACGCGAGTTCAACACAGCATTGCTTCTCCCGCGCCTGTGATCGGCGCATAAACGTCACGCATTTTCACCGTAGGCACAACCTGCCTAAAGGTTGTACTGCCAGGGCGGTGTACGCATCGAATGCGTATATCTGCACCTACTCCAAGGCTGCCTGGTGCCGGGTAACGTGCCCCTAACTTTTGCCATTGTGCGATTAGGTAAAAGAGTTCAAAGGGGTGCGCTAGTTAAGACATGCGCTTTTAAGCTGGCTTAAGTTAAGTCCCGGGCATTCCTATATCTAAATCAACAGTGTAAACCCGCTAGCTTTCTGCCAGCCAGCTCGCTGACAGGCGCATCTGTATCTTGTGCCGAGGTGGATGCTCGAAGGCTACCTCGCCGGTCGCAGGCGAGGACTCTCATAGCTTCTATCGGGTTTGGCTGGGCTGATTGTGGCTGATTGTGTAGGGATGAGCTTTTGCATGACGTGAAACAATTCGGCGAAGCGTGGGTGTCTAGGAGATACTTCTCGTGGCCACCATCTTTAAGTACGGCTCTCGGCGTCTGAAGACGCTGCTAGCCACCGTCGCAACCACCGCGACGCTATCTACCGTTTCCACCCTTGCTCCGGTTGCCGCCCAGGCGGAAGAACTGGTCAACATCCAGTCCTTGCTTTCCTCGAAAGATGCATCTGTCGCTGACCTTGCTGGCGCCATTGCCACCATTGAAGAGCAGATTGCGAAGCTCGAGGGCGAAATTGGAATGCGACGTGAGGCAGTAAACCGTGCCTTGGTCGACCTCCAGGACGCGCGTACGGAAGCCGCTCAGGCTCGCCGTGGCACCACTGCGGCGCGTGGTGAACTCGATGACGCACAGTCGGAAGTCGAAAAGGCTCAGAAGAGGCTCAATGAGCTTTCGCGTACTGCTTATCGCCGTGCCAATACTTCTGACGCTGTCTCCACGGCTGCGGGAAATGATGCGCGCGGCGACATGCTGGAGCGCCAAACCTATCTGCATACGCAAGCCAAGGATCAGCAGGCGGTCTTGGATCGGTTGGAGCGAGAGCGCACCGAGAAGGCGAACAAGGAATCGCAGCTTCGCAAGACCCAGGAGTTGGCACAGCTGCGCGAGGAAAAAGCTACCGAGGCTGAGGCCCAAGCGCGTCAAACCCTGGAAGAAAGCCAGTCGAACGTGGCCGAGTTTTCCTCCGAGCGCGAGAGCTTGCTAAAGCAGCGCTCCCAGGTGCAAAATGCGCTAAATCAAGCCAAAGAGCTAGATTCCAACGAGTCTAAGACTGGAGAGTCTGGCTCAAACGTCCAGTCAAATAACTTGACCAAGAGGAAGGCTCAGACCGATAGCGCGGCTACTTCGCAGGCGCCGGCAGCAGGCTCCCAGGAGTCCGCGGCGGCAAGCAATGCTGCGGGCGCAACGCAGTCGACGTCGGAAAGCGCTTCTGCGAATGCTAATGCCAACGGTGGCGAAGCGGCGCTTGCTCCTGACGCTTCCGCGGCGGAGTCATCTACATCAGCTACCGAGTCTGATTCGATGATGCAGGGCGGCGAGCCGGATTCCGTAACCCGGGACTTCCGTGCGGATAGGTCTGGCTCGCAGCTTAGCGCGAGCGACGTCCAGAAGGCAGCGGAGGCGGCCCAGGAGCTGTCTTCGGATCCGAACGTGCAAAAGCTTTCCTCCGAAGGATTCAGCATGCACGGTTCTTCCGTCGACTCCTCGACGCTGGCGCTCGCGGGCACGGCAATCGGTGCGGCTGCCGCGATTGTTGGCGCGGCCCAGCCAAATCATACGGGCTTGACCCAGGAGGAGCTGGACTCGCTGGCGCAGGGTTCTTCGCAGCTAGCAGCTCTCCAGGGCGGCACCACCAGCAACACCGAGGACGATGAATTGACCGGTGAGGTCTCTGACGTCCTGGGCGAGTTGGACACCACGGATGATGTCACGGAAAAAGCAACGAGTGCGCTTGGCGATGCCGACCGCAACGCGAAGATTGAAGCGGTCATCGCCCGCGCAAAGTCCCAGATCGGCATGCCCTATGCCTGGGGCGGTGGCAACGCGAACGGCCCCACCAAGGGTATCCGCGACGGCGGCGTGGCTGACTCCTACGGCGACTACAACAAGGTCGGCTTCGACTGCTCTGGCCTTACGATGTACGCCTTTGCCGGTGTCGGCATCTCCTTGCCGCACTACACCGGCTACCAGTACCAGAAGGGTACTCAGGTCCCAGCTAGCGAGATGCAGCGCGGCGATCTTATCTTCTACGGGCCCGGCGCAAGCCAGCACGTAGCTATCTATCTTGGCGACGGCACCATGATTGAGGCCCCTCAGTCTGGATCTAACGTTCAGATTTCTCCTGTGCGTTGGTCCGGAATGACGCCTAATGTCGTGCGCCTCCTCTAAGCCCCAACCTTTGGTTGGTAAAGTTGCGGTATGACTGACGCACAACAGCTTGCCTGCAACTACGACGCCCTCCTCGTTCTTTCTTTCGGTGGCCCGGAAGGAAACGAGGAGGTCGTTCCGTTTCTAGAGAACGTTACCCGCGGGCGCGGCATTCCACGTGAGCGCCTTGAGGTAGTGGGCGAGCACTATTTTCATTTCGGCGGCGTAAGCCCGCTCAACAAGCTCAACCGCGAAATCATCAATCACGTCGAGCAGGAGCTGAAAAAACGCGGACATAATCTACCTGTCTACTTCGGTAACCGTAATTGGCACCCATTCGGCACCGAAACAGTGGAGCAGATGGCTGCTGACGGCGTCCGTAACGTTGCAGTTCTCGCAACCTCTGCGTGGGGCGGTTATTCTGCCTGCCGCCAGTACGACGAGGATATTCGCCAGCTGCGCGAGCACCTCGCGGAAAAAGGCCTGCCGGAGATTGAGTTCACCAAGATCCGTCAGTTCTACGATCACCCGAAGTACATCGCAGAGATGACACAGGCGGTAAAGGACGCCTACGCCAAGATCCCCGAGGGCAAGCAGGCACGCATGCTCTTTACTGCGCACTCCGTACCTACCGCGCACGATAACGTCGGTGGCGGCGAAGGCGATAAAAATATCTACTCCCGCCAGGTCGCCGAAGCCTCCCGTCTCGTGGCAGAAGCCGCAGGTGTAGCTGACTATGACTTGGTCTGGCAGTCGCGCTCCGGCAACCCAAAGACCCCATGGCTCGAGCCCGACATCGTCGATCATACCACCGAACTCCATGACAAGGATGGCGTTGAGGCGGTCGTCGTTTGTCCGATCGGCTTCATTTCCGACCATATGGAGGTTGTATGGGACCTCGATACGGAGCTTAAGAAAGTGGCCGATGAGATGGGCGTGCTCGTTGAACGTACCCGTACCGCTGGCCCGACCGATTCTTTTGCATCGATGATCGTGGATCTTATTGAGGAGCTTGAGCAGGATAAGCAGTGGGAGAGCCTTGGCAACGTCACCGTTCAGGGTTGTACTACTAACGGCGCTCCCTGTGCTGAGGGCTGCTGCGATATTTGGTCTCTGCGTAAATAATGGCGCTTAGCGGCTGAAATCCGAAAGCGCGTGTGCAACGCCCGCCATACGCGCTTGACGGATATGCCGCCACAGACCTAAAAGGTGATGATCGAAGCTGTGATCGTTCATTCTTTCCGTCACGGTTTCGATAATCGCGCCCACGCGGTCTGCACGGGCGAAAAGCTTCGCGGCCCGCGGTGATACTGATCGTGGAAGTCCCGGAGTGTCATAAAAATCGCTGAGACTGCCCACGGTTAGCCGTGGATTATGCAAAGCATCCGATTTGTAGCCCGCAGCTTCGATGAGTAGTGCGGCTTGGTTGGTTGCCTTGCTGAGCAGCTCGTCAGCCTCGCCGGGGCTCAGCCACGCAGGCGCAGGCAAGGGCAGTTCCTCCTCGAACACGTGCCAAGTGGTGCTGGAGTTTCCATAGTGGGGCACGAGCACTAAGTGGCGGTTGTGATCATTGGTGCGCACAACGATTGCGCCCGCATCGCTTGCGGCCGCCGCCTTCCATGACTTCGAGCCTGCCGGCAATAACGGGGACTCGCCCGGCCCGGAAAGGACAAGACGCAGCACGGGCTCGCGCTCGCCGTTTTGCACAATCTCGGAAGTTTCTGCCCGCAGGTAAGCTAGCAAATCCACAAAGGGTGCTTCATCCTCCATCACCTGCAAGCCGCCGAGCTCCTGCATCGCATCCAAGAGATCGTCCGTGGACTCGTGTCCCCACAGCCAGGCGCCCAGCCAGACTGCGGTGTTTTGTAAAGGAGACCAAACCTCGGCGCGCATATCCATGACGGCAAAGTTTAGTAGATAGACTTTTGGCCCATGAGTATCGATCCATACGGCGGCGACATCTTTGCAGGCCATAAGCGCGCACAGAAGAAGGAGTACCCAAAAGTTCCAGCAGAACCTGGAATGGTTGTTGAGGTACGTGGCGACGACTTTGTCGGCGCAGTGATGGGCGTGGACAAGACCGTGTTTGGTCAAGTAGTCCGCCTCGAGGATCGGTACGGAAACGAGCGTGTTTTCAACTTGGTGGAAGGCGGCTTCCTGTTGGAGGGGCAGCCGGTTACCCTGACGCGCTACGTCGAAAAGCAGGCCCCGCAAAAGTCCAACTCCGGTTCGCGGCGGGTGGCCAATGTTGAGGCAAAGGTTGCGGCACCCTCGCGCATCTGGGTTGAGGGCATTCACGACGCCGCGATTGTGGAGAAGGTCTGGGGCCATGATCTGCGCGTTGAGGGCGTGGTCGTGGAATACCTGGAGGGTCTAGACAACTTGGAAGAACGTCTCGCTGAGTTCCAGCCTGGCCCCGGCAGGCGCGTCGGCGTTCTGGCAGACCATCTAGTCGAAGGTTCTAAGGAAACCCGCCTTACCCAGAGTGTGGGCGAGCACGTGCTGGTAACGGGCCATCCTTTTATCGATATTTGGGCGGCAGTAAAGCCCGAGCGTCTGGGTCTTCGCGAATGGCCGGAGGTGCCATACGGTGAGGATTGGAAGACGGGCATCGCTAAGCGGGTGGGTTGGTCTGACCCGAAGGAAGGCTGGAGCCGAGTTTATACCGCCGTCAATACGTTCCGGGATCTAGATCCGACGCTGATTGGGGCAGTGGAAAGGCTGGTCGATTTCGTGACTACGCCCGAGCTTTCGAAAGCTGATCTCGGATATTAAAGGGTATCGGCGCGTTCAATGATGTTGACCGCCAGCTGCCAACCCGCCATCTCGGCGGCCCAACCAGCGGCCTGTAGACGCTGCGACATTGCCTGCTTGGAGATACCGAGTTCCTCGGCTGCCTCATTCTGATTTAGGCCAGCGCGCACTAGCGAGGTTGCCTCGCGGCCCTCAATCGTGCGCTTGTGGAGCACGAATCCAAGCAAGGCAAAGGTGGCGGCAATATCGTTTGCTTCCGAAGCGCGCCCTCGCTTGCTGATCTTGGCGTATACCTGGCCCGCGCGCGCCGAGCCTTTCAGCGCGGCAGTGGCCACCTGGCGGGCAGCGTCTTCGTCGCCGCTTGCTCCGGGGGATACGCCGATGCCGATGGCCCAGTCGCCGTCGGCAAGCAGCGCCATGACAACGTCACACACGGAGGACGCAGAGTGCGCCACCGCGCAAATGTCCTCGACACCCAGGACGTGGAACTCACCGACTCCGTCGAGCGTGGAAAGGGCGGTGGCGGATCGCTGCACCAGTTCCGCGCGGCGTACCGAGCGGCCGCGATAACGTGCGTGTACAGCGAGCATTGTTCCTCCTAGGGTCGAAGAATATTCAAAGCGAAGTGCTAATCAGCATAGCGCCCATAAAGTCTATAGGTGAAACTTGACTCGCTGCCCTTTGGCTTTCATAGCATTTGAGGGTTTACCTAGGGGCGCATCGGCAACTTGGCGTCGAGAACCAAGCCTGCGACGCCTATGGCGGCGAGAAAGGCAATGGCGACGAAGATCCAAGGCTCCGATTGGCCGGTCAGGGTATCACCGAAGAATACGCCGATTGCGGTGGTAGGAATGGAGCCCACAAGTGTGGCCACGGTGAATTGGCCGACTGGGATAGGGGTGAGCGCGGCGACATAATTGAGGAGGGAAAAAGGCACGCCTGCCACCATTCGCAAGCTTGCGATGGCAAGCCACCCGCGCCTTTCTAACCTCGTGTTGATTTTGAAGACCGCAGGGTGGGCTAGGTGCGGGCGAATCCAGTCGCCGAGGAGAAGGCGAACGATGAAAAGCGAAAGCACTGCAGATACGGTCAATGCCGCAAGAGAGATGCTAAGACCGAGCCAAGGGCCGAATAGGATACCTGCAGCCACGGTCCAAAAGGTACGGGGCAGCGGAAATTGCGTAAATATGACATAACCTAGGAAGAAGGCGATAATGAACCAGGTGCCCATATTCTCGGCCCAGGAGCGCAGGGCGGTGATGTCAGGGACATCGACAAGCGCTGCGACAACGCCTAGGCAAATGGCAGCAGTGAGGACGACCAACCATCGCGTGGCTGACCAACCTTGCACGGCGGCGACTGCAGAGGCACAGACGTCTTTTACGAAGCCGCCCAAGCTACGCAGCCATCCAAGAAGTCGAGTCATGGATAAGACAGTAGTGGGCCAAACTTTGGATGTGGAATCGCGGTGGCTGAATGTATGCTGTGTCGATCGCGACAATTTGCCGTGAAAGGCCATGTCGAGCTGTACTTAGTGGCAAGACAGGGGAGATACTTAAATGCAATCACCTGCGCCTCCTTTTTGGTTGAGGCGCTTTAAGAATGTTTTGGAGTATCGAGTGGACGCAATTTCTAACCTTTTGTCCTACATGGACGCTGCGACCCTATTGGAATCATTTGGGCCATGGGTAATCGCCGGCATTGCCGTCGTTGTATTCATTGAGTCGGGCGTTTTGTTCCCGTTCCTGCCGGGTGACTCGCTGCTGGTTACAGCGGCGATCTTGCGCGACCAGCTGCACGTGAATATCTGGACGCTTCTCGGCGTGGGTATTGTGGCTGCAGTGCTGGGCGATCAAGTTGGTTACTACCTGGGCTATCGCTTCGGCCGCCGCCTATTCAAAGATGATGCACGCATCTTGAAGACTGAGCACCTCGTCGCGGCAGAAGAATTCTTTGCCAAGCATGGCCCGGTTGCGCTTGTGCTCGGCCGCTTCGTACCGATTGTTCGTACCTACATCCCGGTTGCCGCTGGTACAGCGAAGATGCCTTATAAGAACTTCGTGAGGTGGAACGTCTCTGGCGCCATCGCGTGGGTGGTGTCGATGAATCTGGTGGGCGTCTTCCTGGGCAATATTCCGGGAATCGCGGACTCGATTGAGAAGATCATGTTGCTCATCATCTTCCTTTCGGTACTGCCTATCATCATCAAGTACTTCATCGAACGCCGTAAAGCGAAAAAGCTTAAGGGGTCCGAGGCTGAGCCGGAGGCTGTAGTCTAGGCGGCTGCCTTGGCAGCGGCCGCGCTTCCGAGGCAAGCGAGAGTTGTGCGCCTTGTTTTAACATTTGGATAATTGCCCTCATCTTAGCTCGAGGCAGGGAGGGCAATAGATGCTACGGAAAAAGTCTCGCGACATCGATAGCAACGATGTCGCGAGACTTCACATTTGTGCCCGAGGGGGGACTTGAACCCCCACGTCCGTTAATAGGACACTAGCACCTCAAGCTAGCGCGTCTGCCATTCCGCCACCCGGGCTGGGTGTTTTCAGCCTCTCGGCTGGGCACTCGAATACTGTAGCGCGAAACGCGTAGATTAAACAAATCAGCAGGTAGTAGTGGAAAATGGCTTAGTTTTGAGGCCTTTAAAGCGCGTAAAAGTACATCGTTGTAAGTTGGCAGTTGCGCCTGCGGTATGGCGTGGGGGGCTGCCAATTGAGATGCCAGACTCATCGACAGCATAGTGTGGCCTCAGGTACATCTGAAATATGACTTCATATGCACAAGATTCCCGTTTTCCTGGCCACGATCCTTATGCGCCGCTAAAGGATCTGCCGAGCTTCGAGCTGACCTCCGCAGACATTGTAGAGGGCGAGGAGATCGCTGAGCGTTTCCGTGCTCCCTCTGATGTCTCTCCACAGCTGAAGTGGAGCGGCGCGCCTGAAGGCACGAAATCCTATGCGGTTACCTGCTTCGACCCAGACGCGCCTACGGCATCGGGTTTCTGGCACTGGGCGGCCTTTAACATCCCAGCCACCGTTACAGAACTTCCAACCGGCGCAGGTTCGGCTGAGGACCTAGGCATCGAAGGCGTGGTTAGCTTGCGCGGGGATTCCGGCAAGAAGACCTACTACGGCCCGAATCCGCCCGCAGAGCATGCCCCGCACCGTTACCTCTACGTAGTGCATGCGGTAGATGTGGAAAAGCTCGACATCGACCCAGAATCCACGCCGACTGTCCTAGGCTTTAATCTTCATTTCCACGCCCTGGGGCGTGCGATCACTTGGGGTTGGTACGAGACCACCTAAGGCTCGTTAAAGACGTGTTAAAACGCCCGTCCCGCCACCTTGTAGGTTGAGGTGGTGGGACGGGCGTTTCGTGGTTTTGGCTTGGCAGCTTTCTACTTCCAAGGAAGGCCGGAGCCTACAGCCTCAGAGATGTTGCGAAGGCCGTGAGCACGAATTTGCTCGGCGATGCCGCGGTGAATATCGCGAATCCAGTCCGGGCCGCCGTAAATCAGGCCCGTGTAGCCCTGCAGGAGGCTGGCTCCTGCAGCAATGCGCTCCCACGCCTGCTCCGGGGTTTCGATGCCACCAACGGAGATGAGCACGAGCTTGTCACCCACCCGCGCGTGGAGGCGGTGGAGGACCTCCAAGGAGCGCGCCGCAACCGGTGCGCCCGAAATTCCACCGGCGCCCATTGCAGCAACCTCGTCGGCGGGGGTCTTGAGTCGCTCACGTGAAATAGTGGTGTTGGTGGCCACGATGCCCGCAAGGCCCAGCTCGACCGCCATATCGGCAACGGCGTCAACGTCCTCGTCAGAGAGATCTGGAGCGATCTTGACCAGGACTGGAGAGCTGGTGGATTCCTGCACAGCAGCCATGATCGGGCGCAGGGACTCAACGGCTTGGAGGTCACGCAAGCCCGGGGTGTTTGGCGAGGAGACGTTAACTACGAGGTAGTCAGCCAGGTCGCCCAAAACCGAAGCTGACTGGCGGTAGTCCTGGACCGCTTCTTCGGCAGGGGTGACTTTAGTCTTGCCAATGTTGATGCCGATGACGTCGGAAGTCCGACGTGCCCGCAGGTTGCGGGCTGCAGCGGCTGCGCCCTCGTTGTTAAAGCCCATGCGGTTTAAGATTGCGCGATCCGCCTTCAAACGGAAAAGGCGTGGGGCAGGGTTTCCCGGTTGCGCCTTTGCCGTGACGGTGCCCAGTTCTGCATAGCCAAAGCCAACAGCAGACCAAGTATCGGCGGCTGCGGCATTCTTATCAAAACCAGCTGCAAGTCCCAGCGGACGCGGGAACTTTACACCGAATACCTCTTGCTCCAGTACTGAATCATTGACTGGCACCACCTTGTGTAGACCGCGGTGCAGCAGGGGTGCTTTCTGCAAGCCGGATAAAGCACCCATCATAATGAGGTGAATGCGCTCGGGCGCGAGCTTAAACATGCCTTTGAGCGCTAATTGATAGGCGGCTTTGCGCAGTGCGTCGACGCGAGTTTCTTGCATGGTTTTAAAGGGCCCTTACTTCAGATTCGGTTCGGAAATAAACTGGATGCCGCTGCCACTCGCAGAGGCGGTGACCACGGTGGCGTCGTCAAGCACGGCGATATTTTGAGCATCTGCGACCGTGTCAACACTACCTTTATTCTCAGGCACGCCGGAGACGATGGAAAAGGCATGTGCCTTGCCGTTGTCGGTGGTCGTAACCCATGCCAGCTGGCGCTGTGGGTCCCATGCCACGCCCCATGGTGAGCCGTCGACGTTGCCGTATTGGTGCAGGCGGATTACGTCGTCGGCGGTATATACCGCAAGACGCTCGCCAGAGGTATCGGAGGCGAGGACGAGGGCACCGCCACCAACAGAGATCTGGCCTATGCCTTGGCCTGCGCGAAGGCGGCCGCCGGCGCGATCGTTTTGCCAATCGATGTTCTGGATCGTGGAATCAGCGCGCAGGATGCGCACGACGTTGTCGGCACCGGCGTCGTTAGGCACAGCTAGGAGCTGATCGGAGCCTTCCTCGACCTCAATGTCGCGGTCGCGCTTGCCGTCCTCATAGATGCCAACCGTGCGCGAGTCCTTGGAGCCTGCGAAGATCTCGCCGCTAGAAAGTTGCGTGGCGACGGTGACCGGAGCTTCTTCTTCCATGGCTACCTCGGTCGGGGCATCGGGCTTGGTTGGGTCAATGAGATAGACCTTATCGCCGCAGGCAAGTACGAAGCCCTGCTGGGAGGCGTTCAAATCGCCGCACTTTTCGTCGATGTCGATCTTCTTTGCGTCGCCGCCGAGGAACTCGCTCTGCTGGCCGACGTAAAGTGCGTCCTTGGTGCGGACGGCGATGGTGTTGCCGTGGGCCGCGAGGTCCGTTACCTTCTTTTCAAATTTCGCGACCTTGCCTGCAGGCTTTGCCCCATCGTTGGAGGCAGGAGCAGGCGTGGCGTTTACCTTCAGGGCTGAATCTGGATCGCCGCCAACGCCTACCTCCGGCTGGCATGCACTAAGTGCTAGGGCGCTTGCAAAAAGCGTCAGTGGCATCAATTTCTTTGTTCTGGCCAGTGGTTTCACGGTTGTTTATCCTAGCAGCCAGCGTGGGTAGATCCCGAAGCGCGCCAGACTATGTATGCTCACCCGAGTGAATACTGCAGCAGCAACAGACGCAATGTCCTGGCTTCAGGTCATCGTCCTATCCATTGTCCAAGGCCTCACCGAGTTTCTGCCAGTTAGCTCTTCCGGCCACCTGCGGATCGTCTCCGAGCTTTTTTGGGGTCAAGACGCTGGTGCATCCTTTACTGCCGTGATCCAGCTTGGTACGGAAGCAGCCGTATTGGTCTACTTCGCCGGAATGATTTGGCAGATCCTTAAAGGCTGGTTTGCTGGACTTTTCAACAAGGAAAAACGGGGTCAAGACTATCGAATGGGATGGATGGTCATTGTCGGTTCCATTCCGATCGGCATCCTGGGCGTGCTGGGCAAGGATTTCATCCGTGACAATCTGCGCAACCTGTGGATTACGGCTGCGATGCTCATCCTTTTCTCTTTTGTCTTCATCACGGCTGAGCGCACCGGAAAAAAGGAGCGCGGCTTCGAAGAATTGAACATGAAGGACGCCATCGTCATGGGTCTATGCCAGTGCTTGGCGCTGGTGCCTGGCGTTTCCCGTTCCGGCGGTACCATCTCTGGAGGTCTCTTCTTGGGCCTCGACCGCGAGGTGGCAACTCGATTTAGCTTCTTGCTCGCAATCCCAGCCGTGTTGGCTTCCGGGCTGTTTTCTTTGGGGGATGCCTTCGGCCCGACTGTCGGCCAGTCCGCAACCGGCGCGCAGTTGCTAGTGGGCACCCTTATCGCCTTTGCGATTGGCTATGCCTCCATTGCATGGCTACTGAAATTCGTGGGCAACCATTCCTTCGAATGGTTTGCCGCATACCGCATCCCAGTGGGCATTATCATCATGGCGCTCATCGCTTTCGGCTACCTTCAGCCATAGGCCGGTTTTCTCATAACTGGCTATTAGCCCTGCCTGATGCCTAATGCTGTACAAAGTGCATTAGGCATGAAAAGGGCGCTACGATAGGCCGCATGCATTCTTGGCCTGAACCCCATGTTGAATTAGTTCCAGGGAAACCCCACGCACTCCGCCTCTACGACTCCGCGGATCAGCAGATCCAGAAGGTAGAGGTAACGGGGGACACCGCCACCATGTACGTGTGCGGTATTACTCCCTATGATTCGACCCACCTGGGCCACGCGGCAACATATTTGACCTTTGACCTGGCCTATCGCCAGCTCCTGGATAACGGCTACAAGGTTCATTACGTCCAAAACATCACGGATGTGGATGACCCGCTCTTTGAGCGTGCAGAGCGCGACGGCGTCGATTGGCGTGAGCTCGGCACCTCCCAGATTGATCTTTTCCGCTCCGATATGGAGCTGCTTTCTGTTTTGCCACCCCAGGATTACGTGGGCGCGATGGAAGCCATCGATGAGGTCACCGAGATGGTGGGCAAGCTTCTCGACGCCGGCGCCGCCTACATCGTTGACGACCCCGAATACCCCGACGTCTATGCGTCCATCGAAGCCACGGAAGCCTTTGGCTACGAGTCCAACTACTCCGCAGCGGAGATGGAGGAGTTCTTCGCCGAACGCGGTGGGGACCCTGAGCGTCCAGGAAAGCGCAACCCGCTGGATGCCTTGATTTGGCGCGCTCACCGTGAAGGCGAGCCGGCATGGGATTCTCCATTTGGCCCGGGCCGACCTGGTTGGCACATTGAGTGTTCTGCTATCGCCACCAATCGCCTGGGCGCCTCGTTTGATATCCAGGGCGGCGGAAGCGATCTTAAGTTCCCACACCACGAGTTCTCAGCAGCGCATGCGGAGGCAGCCTTGGGTGTGGAGCGTATGGCGCAGGTTTACGTGCACACCGGCATGATCGGCCTCGACGGCGTCAAGATGTCGAAGTCTCTGGGCAACCTCGTTTTCGTCCACAAGCTGGTTGAAGCGGGCGTTGATCCCTCCGCCATTCGCCTGGGCGTCTTCGCAGGCCACTACCGCAGCGAGCGCGATTGGTCCGATGAGGTTCTGCACGCGGCCAACGAACGCCTGGCAAACTGGCGTAAGGCTCTGGAGAATCCGGGCAGCGTAGATGCCGCACAGGCGCTTGTCGACGCAGTGCGTCTCGCGCTTTCCAATGACCTGGATACGCCGGCAGCTTTGCAGGCCGTCGACGAGTGGGCAGCGGGCGAGCGCGGCGCAGATGACGAGCAGGCGGCTGAATTGCTGCGCACCGCTTTTTATTCGCTACTTGGCGTGCACGTTTAAGAAATATCAGGCAGAATTCACTTCATGAGCATTCGCGCAGACTTTCAGCCCACCGTCGATGAGTTCATCAGCAATCTCGAGTCTTTTGCCACTGGCAGCTACCTCAAAGGAGAAGAGAAAGAATTCTGGGAGGCGCCCTTCGACGCCGGCGTTCTTCCAGAGCTGCGTTCCATTGTGGAAAAGCTTCTTGACGATCTTGATGCACTCCCTGATGATCCAGACGGGCAATCTCTTACCGCGAGCGTCAACAAGTCAGTAGAGAAGCTGGCTGCGTTCAACCGCAAGAACGCGGATGCAGTTTTGGAGCCGGAGGAAAAGGAAGAGCTCTCTGAGCTTATCTACAATGCCTCCGCAGCCACCGGCGCCGATGACGAAGCCTTGGCACAACTGCCTGAGCTCGACTTCTAAACGTAACCCCTTATCTTTTGATGAGCTCATCTTTCGAATCTGCAGGTTTCGCATCCAGTCAAGCCATACCCAAACGGCCCGCAGCAATCTTTTGGGACATGGACGGCACACTAACCAACTCTGAGCCTTTGTGGGCCCAAGCCACATTGCATCTGTCTAGCCTTATGGGCCATGCAATGACCCCGAAGGAGCGGCTTGCTACGGTTGGCGGCACTTTTGAAAAAACTCTTTCAGTCTGCGCTGAGTTGGCTGGAGTCGAGCTTATGCCCGGTGACTATCAGCGTTACCAGGAGGTTACTTTTGACTACGTCAAAAATCTCTTCCACGGCAACCTAGAAATCTTCCCAGGTATCCCGGAGCTTCTGCGCGAACTGCATGCGGATGGTATGCCGATGATGGTCACCACGAATACGGAGCGCTATGTCGCTTCTTCGGCCATTCCGGAGATAGGCGAAGAATTCTTCGTCGATACAATCTGCGGTGACGAAGTACCAGCCGGAAAGCCTGCACCCGATATGTACTTGGAGGCAGCGCGTCGCCTCGACCTTCATCCCGCTGATTGCTTGGTCTTTGAGGATTCCGCTGCGGGCATGCGTGCGGCTGTCGACGCCGGCTGCCATGTCATTGGCCTACCGGAGGATGACAGGGTAGTGGTTCCAGCGGAAGTAACTGAAATTTCTACGCTACGGCCTGCGCGTCACTTAGACGGCGTTAATGCGGCCGATGTCTATGCGTGGTTTGGCGAGATCAGCTCTAATTCGTCCAAATCTATTTAGTTATCGATTTTAGCCCTCGGAGCCAAGTTTCTATGCAACAATAGAATCCGTGAAGAATTTCGAGTCCCTTTTTGCAGAACTGTCCGAGAAGGTTCAGGCCCGTGCAGCGGGCTCTGGAACCGTGGCTGCATTCGATAAGGGCGCTCATCATCTTGGCAAGAAGATCATCGAGGAAGCCGGTGAGGTCTGGATTGCTGCCGAGTATCAATCCGACGAAGAGCTCGCCGAGGAAATGTCCCAACTTATTTACTGGCTACAGGTCATGATGCTAAAGCGGGGGCTTAGGCCAGAAGATATCTACAAGTATCTCTAAAGGGAAGGAGCCTTAAGATGATTAAAGTTGCCGTTCCCAACAAGGGATCATTGTCCGAGGCTGCCCTTAGCATCTTGGCAGAAGCCGGCTACAAAGGCCGCGGGCACTCCAAGGCACTCAACATCGTTGACGAGGCTAACGGCGTCGAGTTTTTCTTTTTGCGCCCCAAAGACATCGCCATCTACGTCGCCCAAGGCGTCTTGGACTTAGGCATAACTGGTCGCGATCTCGCGCGTGACTCCCGCGCATCATTCAACGAGGTTTTAGATTTAGGCTTTGGCGCATCCACTTTCCGCTACGCCGCCCGCCAGGGTGAAGACTGGACCATTGAAAAGCTGCAGGGCAAAAAGATCGCTACTTCTTATCCCAATCTCGTGCGCGCGGATCTGCGGCAGCGGGGGATTGAAGCTGAAGTTATCCGCCTCGATGGTGCGGTGGAAATTTCCATCCACTTAGGCGTTGCCGATGCGATCGCAGACGTGGTCTCTACCGGAGCGACGCTGCGTCAGCAGGGGCTTGCCCCGTTTGGGGAAGCCATCACCGAGTCCACGGCGGTCCTCATCAAGCGCGCCGGCGTGGGATTGAGCGATGAAGAGCAAGTAGTCCTCCAACGCATCCAGGGCATCCTAAATGCGCGTAACTATTTGATGCTCGATTACAACGTGCCCAAAGAAGACTTGGAGGCGGCTTCGGCAGTAACACCGGGGCTTACCGGGCCCACGGTTGCCCCTCTCGCAAGGGACAATTGGGTAGCGGTGCGCGCGATGGTCCCACGGCAGGATGCGAATCGAATTATGGACCACCTTTCGGCGTTGGGAGCGGAAGCTATCCTGGCATCAGAGCTACGCATCGCCCGCTTTTAGGGGTAAATTTTAGAGATCTTGCGCAGATTGAACGCCGGAATGCCTGCTCTAGCTACGATGGGCCTTGAGTTTACTCAAACAACTATCGTTCGAAATGCTCGCGGATTTTTCAGCGAGTATTGACCACTTAAGGAGTCCCGCCAAATGGCTAAGACCACTAAGAAGGATGCAGAAATCGACGCTAAGCAGGAGGGCGTAAAACCTTCTGCTAACGAGGCCAAGGACGCTGCCAAGGCTAAGAAGTCTTCTTCTAAGAAGTCTCGCACCGAGACCGACCTTCTCGGCTCCATGGAGATCCCGAATGACGCGTACTACGGTGTCCACACCCTGCGCGCCATCGACAACTTCCAGATCTCCTACGTCACTATCAACACCATTCCAGACTTCATCCGCGGCATGGTGATGGTCAAGAAGGCCACCGCAATGGCCAACCGTCGTCTGCACGTTCTGCCTAAGCAGAAGGCAGAAGCAATCATCTGGGCATGTGACCAGATCTTGGACGAGGGTCGCTGCATGGACCAATTCCCGCTCGACGTCTTCCAGGGCGGCGCGGGCACCTCGCTGAACATGAACACCAACGAGGTTGTTGCCAACCTCGCTCTTGAGTACCTCGGCGAGGAAAAGGGCGCATACGACATCATCAACCCGAACGATGATGTCAACATGTCCCAGTCCACCAACGACGCATACCCAACCGGTTTCCGCTTGGGTCTGTACTACTCCCTGGACACCCTGATCGAGCGCATCGATTCCCTGCAGAACGCTTTCCACGACAAGGGCAACGAGTTCCAGGACATCCTGAAGATGGGCCGCACCCAGCTGCAGGACGCTGTTCCTATGACCCTGGGTGACGAGTTCAAGGCATTCGCTCATAACCTGGCTGAGGAGCAGGCTGTACTGCGCGACGCTCAGAAGCGCCTGCTGGAGATCAACCTCGGTGCCACCGCAATCGGTACCGGCGTTAACACCCCAGCTGGCTACCGCCACCAGGTCACCGCAGCTCTATCCGAGGTCACTGGCCTGGAGATCAAGACCGCTCGCGACCTCATCGAAGCAACCTCCGACTGCGGCGCATACGTTCTGCTGCACTCCGTCATCAAGCGCACCGCTATGAAGTTGGCCAAGATCTGTAACGATCTGCGCCTGCTGGCTTCCGGCCCACGCGCTGGCCTGGGCGAGATCAACCTGCCTGCTCGCCAGGCTGGTTCCTCCATCATGCCGGGTAAGGTCAACCCGGTTATCCCAGAGGTTGTCAACCAGGTCTGCTTCAAGATCTTCGGCAATGACCACGTTGTCACCATGGCTGCTGAAGCTGGCCAGCTCCAGCTCAACGTCATGGAGCCGGTCATCGGTGAGGCACTGTTCCAGTCCATCCGTATCATGGGCAACGCTGTTGACACCCTGCGCGAGAAGTGCGTCACCGGCATCACCGCCAACGCTGATGTCTGCCGCGCATACGTTGAAAACTCCATCGGTATCGTCACCTATCTGAACCCGTTCATCGGTCACCACAACGGTGACGAAATCGCTAAGGAGTCCCTGAAGACCGGCAAGGGCGTCAAGGAACTCGTTCTGGAGAAGGGCCTTATGGACGAGGCAACCCTGTCCAAGGTTCTGTCCGTTGAGAACCTGATGCACCCAGAGTTCCGCGGCCAGCTCTACATCGACGAGGACTAAATCCGACCTAAGCCCTAAATGTATCAGCGCCCCCGCGAGCTATTAGGTACGGGTTTTAGGCCATGTGGTTTTACCACATGGCCTTTCGTCGTTTTGTTGTTGTGCAGGGATTTCTCTGGTTTTCAATCAACCAACCGTAATGCAAAAGGTTAATTTTGTGGGAACAAGCACAAACGGGCGTTTTAATTAACCAAAACCACATGATTTGGGGGACAATGGGGAGGACAGAGCATGGCTGACTCGTTTATTTTCGGCTGAGGAAGCCATTTAATTTTTCGACCTTGTGGAGATTCCCATGGCTGTAGTCCATATCCTCATTGTCCTCGCCGCGATTTACTTAGGTGCCCGCATTGGCTCAATCGGCATCGGTGTCGCTGGCGGTCTCGGCGTCCTCTTGCTGGGCCTAACAGGCGTGCCGGTTACCCGCGAAGATATCCCTTTCGACGTCATCGGCATCATCATGACCGTTATTGCCGCCATCGCCGCCATGCAGCGCGCGGGCGGTATGGACTACCTGGTCCAGGTGGCCGAGCGCTTCCTGCGTAAGAACCCGCGACGCATCACCTACTATGCACCGATCGTCACCTGGCTGATGACCGTTCTAGCAGGTACTGGCCACACCGCATTCTCTACGCTGCCCGTCATCGTCGAGGTAGCAAAGGAAGGCAAGGTCCGCCCATCGCGTCCGCTTTCCATCGCCGTGGTGTCCTCCCAGATGGCAATTTGTGCCTCGCCGATTTCCGCCGCCGTGGTCCTGCTGGCCTCGCTTCTGGAGCCAACCGGCATCGGTTACCTCCAGCTGCTCGGCGTTCTTATTCCAGCAACCTTCCTCAGCATCTTCCCGGCTGCTTGGCTAGCAAACCACATGGGTAAGGAGCTAGAAGACGATCCGGTCTATCAGGAGCGCCTCGCACAGGGCCTCGTCGCAATGCCGAAGGGACACACCGACCAAAGCACGCAAAAGGGCGCAAAGGCCTCCATCTACATCTTCCTGGCTGCCATCGTCATCGTCATGATTTGGGCAACGCTAACCTCGGAGCAGGTTGGCCTCATCGCCGAGCCGACGCTGCCACGCAACGAGGCCATCATGACGGTCATGCTCACCGCAGCAACGCTTATCGTGATGATCACCAAGATTCCAGCCGCTGACATCCTCAACACCCCGGTATTCAAGTCCGGTATGTCTGCTTCCATGTGTGTTCTCGGCGTCGCCTGGCTGGGCACCACGCTCATCAACCACTACATGGACAACATCCAGACCATGGCGGGCGACGTCGTCAAGTCCGCTCCGTGGATGCTGGCCGTCGTTCTCTTCTTCGCCGCCGCACTGCTGTACTCCCAGGCTGCTACCACCAAGGCGCTGCTGCCGGCCGCGCTGGCCCTGGGCGCAAGCCCGCTGACCGCACTGGCCGCATTCCCAGCCGTTTCCGCTCTGTTCATCCTCCCGACCTACCCAACCTTGCTGGCCGCAGTTGAGATGGACGATACCGGCTCCACCCGCATCGGAAAGGCTGTGTTCAACCACCCATTCCTCATCCCAGGAACGGTCTCCATCGTGGTCGCTGTTCTGCTGAGCTACGCACTCGGTGCTGTCATCGCCTAGAGCCCGCGATTTGACAATTTAGCCGCCCACTGTCCTTTTCTCCGAAACAGGCAGATCGGGCGGCTTTTCTCTGTAGCATAAAGCCATGGCTACCCAACTCTCAGATGTCGAAATCGCACAGGCTCACAAACTGGAGCCAATTACCGATATTGCTTCTCGTGCGGGAATCCCGGAGGAAGCGCTCATTCCTTATGGCAACACCAAAGCCAAGGTTGATATCACGAAGCTCGAGCACCTTCCCAATAAAGGCAAGCTGGTGCTCGTCACTGGTGTTTCTCCAACACCGGCTGGTGAAGGCAAGTCCACAACGCTGATTGGCCTAACCGATGCTTTGGCACTACTGGGGCACAAGGCCATCGTCGCTTTGCGTGAGCCTTCCCAAGGTCCAGTCATGGGCATCAAGGGTGGTGCCGCCGGCGGTGGTTATTCCCAAATTGTCCCGATGGAGGATATCAACCTTCATTTCACCGGTGATTTCCATGCCATCGCAGCGGCCACCAACACCTTGGCTGCCATCATCGATAACCACATCCACCAAGGAAATCAGCTCGGCATCGACCCGCGCCGCGTGACCTGGCAGCGCTGCCTCGATGTCAATGACCGTGCGCTGCGCGGCGTCGTCACCGGCCTCGGCGGCGCGGCACACGGAGTGCCTGCGGAAACTGGATTCACCATCACCGCAGCTTCTGAGATCATGGCTATCTTGGGCCTGGCTACTGACCTCGAAGACCTTAAGAAGCGCTTGGGTGATATCACCGTTGGCTATGCCTTCGACCAAGAGCCAGTCACGGCACGCGAGCTTGATGCCGAGGGCGCACTGACTGCTTTGATGCGCGACGCCCTCAACCCGAACCTAGTACAGACTCTGGGCGGCACCCCGGCATTCGTACACGGTGGACCTTTTGCCAACATTGCGCATGGCTGCAACACCTTGCTTGCAACACAGACTGCGATGAAGTTCGGCGACATTGTGCTCACCGAGGCTGGCTTTGGCGCCGACTTGGGCGGCGAGAAGTTCATGGATATCAAGGCTCGCTTTGGCGAGCTCGACGTCGCGGGCGCTGTGGTCGTTGCCACCATCCGCTCCCAGAAGTACAACGGCGGCCAAGCTCGTGAGGACCTGACCACGGAAAATCTTGATGCACTGCGCAAGGGCATCGTCAACCTCGAGCGCCACGTTGAAAATATCCGCAAGTTTGGTCTGCAACCAGTAGTTGCGCTTAACTCCTTCTACAGCGATACCGAGGCCGAGCGCGAATTCATGCGTACCTGGGCCAAGGACTTTGGCGTCGCCCTGGCTGAGGCAGATGTCTGGGCAAAGGGCGGCGAAGGAGCCAAGGAGTTGGCAGAAACTCTCTTAGAAAACCTCTCCGAGGGTCAGGCACATCAGCTCTACGATCCAGCAGAGGGCGTGGAAAAGTCCATCGAAAAGATCGCCACCGAGGTCTACCGTGCAACCTCTATCGAGTACGGCCCGAAGGCCAAGAAGGACCTGCAGTACATCAAGGACAATGGCTGGGATAACTTCCCAGTGGTCATCTCAAAGACGCAGTACTCCTTCTCCGATAGCCCGGCTTCCTTGGGCGCTCCAGAGGGCCATACCCTCCACGTGCGCGAGCTGCTGCCGCGTACTGGCGCGGGCTTCATCGTGGTGCTGACTGGCGACGTCATGACCATGCCGGGTCTGCCGAAGAAGCCGGCGGCCAACAACATCGATGTTGCCGCCGATGGCACCATTTCCGGCCTGTTCTAGTTATCTGCGGCGGAGCCCGGCCAACCCGGATACTCGGGCGGGGTTCCGCCGAATTCAGGACAAAGCTCTTGGAAAGAGCACCAGCCGCAAAGCTTCGAGGTCTTCGGGCGGAAGAGACCTTCCTTACCGTCGCCCTCGATCTTTGCCCATAGCTCGCCTAGATCGCGCTCGAAGTACTCCAGCTCTTCGCGGGTTGGGGTAAGGAACATCGAGTCAATGACCTTGAGGTACATCAGGCGCAGCTGGGCGGGGATGACGCCTAGCATTCGC
The DNA here is from genome assembly GCF_001807495.1 of Corynebacterium sp. HMSC08C04. Lineage (NCBI taxonomy): Bacteria > Bacillati > Actinomycetota > Actinomycetes > Mycobacteriales > Corynebacteriaceae > Corynebacterium > Corynebacterium sp. HMSC08C04. The sequence goes on from NZ_KV789201.1 coordinate 115,881, forward strand.
CAATAGACAAGCGCGTAGAAACGCATCTGGAACTGGGCGTCTTGGCTAAAGCGGGGGATTGGCTTCTTGCCGGTCTTATAGTCCACGACGCGGACCTCACCGGTTGGGGCAACGTCCACGCGGTCGATGAAGCCGCGGACCGGCACGCCGTTTGGCAAGACGGTATTGACGTACATCTCGCATTCTTTAGCATCGAAGCCCTGCGGGTTTTCCATCTGGAAATAGCCCTTGAGCAATTCGCGGGCCGCTACGAAGAAATCGAGGGTTTCTTCCTCGGGCACGAGCTCTTTAAGCTCGGCGTCGGCAGCGACCATCTTGGCCCATTCCGGCTTAATCATTTTCACTGCAGCGGGGTAGTCACGCTTTTCGCGCGGCAGCTTGTGGGTGTTTTCTAAAACTGCGTGGACCAGCGTTCCTTTTACCTGCGCTACGGTCTTCGGCTCGGGGAGCTTGTCGATTGCCCGAAAGCGGTAGAGAAGTGGGCACTGTTTATAGTCTGAGGCCCGAGAAGGCGAAAGCGCCAACGGGCGAGGTTTTCGTGCATCAGCCATGGTCTTTTTAGCCTAGCGCGGCGCAATTCATGGCAAAGTAGGAGGCATGAGTATTTCGGATGAGTTCCTTGATTTCATAGCCGCTTCTCCTTCTTCCTATCACGCGGCCCATGAGGTGGCGCGGCAGCTAGAAGAGGTGGGCTTTGTCCGCCAGGATGAGGCCGCGGAATGGTCAGCAGCCCCAGGCGGCCACTACATGATTCGCGGCGGCGCCATCATGGCTTGGTTCGTGCCGGAGGGCGCGGGCAAACACTCCGCGTTTAGGATCATCGGTTCTCATACAGATTCGCCGGGCCTTGTGCTCAAGCCGACCCCCGATTTTGATGCTGCGGGCTGGCAGCAGGTCGCGGTAGAAATTTACGGCGGCCCGTTGCTGCATACCTGGTTTGACCGTGAGCTGACCGTTGCCGGTCAGGTGGTAACGAAGGATGGCGTGCATCATTTGGTTAACACCGGCCCGATTCTGCGTCTTCCTTCGCTGGCTATCCACCTCTACCGCAAGGACGAGTTCAAGCCGGATCGCCAGCACAACATGCAGCCGGTGCTTTCCGTGGGCACTCCCGATGCCTCGGTATTGCGCGTGGTAGCGGAGTCCATCGGCGTGGCTCAGGATGAGATCTCTGCATTCAATCTCATTACTGCCGATGCCCAGCGGGGCGCCGTATTCGGCACCGGTGAGCGCTTCATCGCGGCCGGCCGCATGGATAATCTTTCTTCCGTGTTTGCCAGCCTCGTCGCAATGCGCAATGCCGCCCAGCAGAAGGACTATGGACACGAAGACATTTTGGTCATGGCTGCCTTCGACCACGAAGAGGTGGGCTCGGCTTCTCGTTTCGGTGCTGCCGGCCCGATTCTCGCCGATGTCCTGGGGCGCACTGGTCGCGCGCTGGGAGCCAACGAGGAGGAGCGGTATCAAATGTATGCGCGTTCTTGCTGCGTGTCGGCCGACGCCGCGCATTCGGTCCACCCTAATTACGCAGGCAAGCACGATCCCACGCATCACCCGATTATCGGTAAGGGCCCCGTCACCAAGATCAACGGCAATCAGCGCTACGCGTCCGACGCCACGACCGTCTCCCTGTGGGAGCGCGCATGCGAGCGAGCCAAGGTTCCTTTCCAGCGCTTCGTGGGCAACAACGACGTGCCCTGTGGCTCCACCATCGGTCCCATCACCGCGACCCGCTTAGGCATCGACACCGTCGACGTCGGCGTGCCGATGCTTTCTATGCACTCCGCACGCGAGATGGTCGGCGAACGTGACCAAGTATGGATGGCCAAGGCCATTGAGGCATACTTGTTAGGTTAATTAAACCTCCTTTAAATCCACGAGAAAGCATAGGAAGCACACACCATGCCTTATTCCGGACCTTTTCACTATGGCGATCGCGTCCAACTGACCGATGCTAAGCGCCGCCACTACACGGTGATACTTGAGGAAGGCGGCGAGTTTCACTCGCACAAGGGCATCATCCGCCACGACGAAATCGTCGGTCTGGATGAGGGCTCCGTGGTGCGCTCCACGCTGGGCAGCGACTTCCTGCTCTTCCGCCACTTGATGGTGGACCACGTGCTTTCCATGCCGCGTGGCGCGGCGGTCATCTACCCGAAGGACTCCGCGCAGATCCTGGTCGAAGGCGATATTTTCATGGGCGCACGCGTCCTGGAGGCTGGCGCCGGCTCCGGTGCGTTGTCCATGACGCTGCTGCGCGCCGTTGGCCCGCAGGGACACGTCTTCTCTTACGAGGTGCGCGATGATCACCTGGAGTACGCCGTGGACAACGTCAAGGAATACTTCGGCGAGCAGCCTGAGTGGTGGACCCCGCGCTTGGGTGATTTGGCGGACGTCACCGTGGAAGAACTCGGCGGTCCGGTCGACCGCGTCATCCTCGACATGCTTGAGCCGTGGGAGCATTTGGAGAAGGTTCGCGACATCCTGATCCCTGGCGGCGTTTTCATGACCTACGTGGCTACCGTGCCGCAGCTGATGAAGGTCATGGAGGGGATCCGCGAGCTGAAGTGCTTTACCGAGCCGAAGGCCTGGGAGTCCCTCGTGCGTGAATGGAAGGTGGAAGGCCTTGCCACCCGTCCAGAGCACCGCATGAACGCGCACACTGCGTTCCTCATCTGGACGCGCCGCCTTGCCGACGGCGTGACTCCACCCCGCCCGCAGCGCCGCGCCCGCAAGTAGGTGCAAAAGAAACGAAGCGGAGCCAAAGAATCCGCGGGGAGATTTTAGGCCAACCTGACTTGTCGGCATGGTTCACGCGCTAGTGTGTAGCTATGACCGACGCAAGTCACACAGCCGCCCTCAAAAGGCAGATTGATCAGCTAGCCGAGCGCAACACCAAGCTCGCTTCGCTGCTGCAGGATTCCCGCAACAAGCTGCAGCAGATGTTGGCCGAGGTCAACGAACTATCAGAGCCTGCCTCAACCTATGGTGTATTCCTCGGATACTCAGGAAAGCCGCATGATTCCCGGCGCGACGCCGAGGTCTATACCAACGGCCGCCCCATGCGGGTTAAGGTCTCGCCCAACCTAGAGCCAGGCAGCCTTGAAGCCGGCCAACTCGTGCGTTTAGGCGAGGGCTTCGTCGTTGTAGAAGCTTGTGGACACCCGCAAACGGGAAGCCTTGCCACCGTGCAAGAGACTTTAGGCACCACCCGCGTCATCGTGGCGAACTCCTCCGGCGAGGAGCAGGTGGTGCTTTTGGCCGCCCGTCTTCGCGAGGGCATTCGCGCTGGCGACACAGTCCTTGTCGATGGCAAGGCAGGTGTCGCGCTCGAAAAGATTGAAAAGTCCGAGGTGGCACAGCTTTCGTTGGAGGAGGTCCCAGAGCTTAGCTACGACGACATCGGCGGTCTGGATGCTCAGATCTCCCAAATCCGCGATTCGGTCGAGCTGCCTTTCCTGCATCCGGATCTTTACCGGCAATATGACTTGGAGCCGCCGAAGGGCGTGCTGCTTTATGGCCCGCCGGGCTGTGGCAAGACCTTGATTGCTAAGGCCGTGGCCAATTCGCTCGCTACGAAGATGGGTAGTGGCGGCCCGAGCTTCTTTTTGAACGTCAAGGGCCCTGAACTCTTAAACAAGTACGTGGGTGAGACCGAGCGCCGCATTCGCCTTATCTTTGAACGCGCTCGCGAACTCGCAGCCCAGGATTCGCGCCGCCCGGTCATCGTTTTCTTTGACGAGATGGAATCCATCTTCCGTACCCGTGGTTCCGGAGTTTCCTCAGACATGGAGACAACGGTGGTTCCGCAGCTGCTGACGGAGCTCGATGGCGTCGAAAAGCTGGGCAACGTCATCGTCATCGGCGCCACCAACCGTGAGGAGCTCATCGATCCCGCCATCATGCGCCCGGGCCGACTCGACATCAAGATTCGCGTCAATCGCCCCAGCAAGCAAGGCGCCCGCGAGATCTTTAGCCGGCATCTGGGTCAGAAGGTGCCGCACCAGGCGGACCTCGAGGGGCTGATTGATTCTGCAGTCGAAGAGCTCTATTCGGAGCGACCCTTCGTACGTCTGCATTACCGCAATGATGAGCCACGGACGTTGTTCTACCGCGACTTTGTCTCCGGCGCGATGATTGCCAACATCGTAGCGCGTGCAAAGAAGCTTGCGATCAAGGACGCGCTTGCTGATAGCGAGATAAGCACGCACGGTATTACTTCGGAACACTTACGCCAGGCCATTGCCGCGGAGCAGGCGGAGTCAGAATACGTACCAACCTCGGCTAGCCCTGAGGAGTGGACCAAGATTGTTGCCGGCACCCAAGCTGGCGCAGAAGTAACCCGAGTCGAGCTAATGGGCTTTAGGAGTACCTCATGGCACGCGTCCTAGGAACAGAAACTGAGTACGGGATTTCCACTCCCACGAGTCCGGAGTTTTCGCCCATTGTCACCTCGACCCATGCCGTGGTGGCTTATGCGGCGCTTCATACTTTGGCGCGTTCGCGCTGGGACTTCCGCGAGGAACATCCGCTGCGTGACTCCCGCGGTTTTGATTTGAAGCGCTATCAAACCGTTCCTGTGGTTGATCCAAATGCAATCGGCGTGGCCAATGTGGTGACCGCAAACGGTGCGCGCTTCTACGTCGATCACGCGCACCCGGAGTATTCCTCCCCGGAATGCACGAATGCTTGGGACGCCATGCTTTACGACGCCGCCGGTGACGTAGTTTTGCGACAAGCCGCCGAAGCGGTAGCGCGCCTATCCGCGCAGGGCACATCTGTGCTGGCGAATCATGATCCGTGCCCGCCACTGAAGTTCTACAAGAACAATGTGGATGGCAAAGGCGCATCCTACGGTTCGCACGAAAATTACCAGTACCGGCGCTCTACCGAGTTTTCCGCGATTGCCGCGGGCCTCATCCCGTTCTTCGTGGCACGCCAGGTAGTGGTTGGCGCTGGCCGCGTTGGCCTTGGACAAGAAGGTGAAGAGCCAGGATTTCAGATCTCCCAGCGCGCCGACTACATCGAGCAGGAGATCTCGCTGGAGACAACGCTCAACCGCGGCATCATCAACACTCGCGACGAGCCGCACGCGGTAGCCGAGGACTTTGGGCGCCTACACGTCATCATTGGCGATGCCAACATGTCGCAGACAGCAAACTTGTTGAAGCTTGGCATGACCTCCTTGGTGCTTGATGCCATTGAAGCGGGCGTCGATTTCAGCGACCTACAGCTCCGCGATGCGGTGGCCGAGGTTTCCTTGGTTAGCCGAGACCTCAAGCTACAGCACAAGCTGAAGCTCAAGGACGGACGCGAGCTCACAGCACTTGATTTGCTAGCTGAATATCGCAAGCGGGTCACTCCGACGAACGACGTGGATGAGAAGGTCCTGGCGGCGTGGGACGAGGTCGCCGGCCTGCTCGCGGCAGAGCCGCTTTCCGCAGCACATCTGGTGGACTGGGTAGCCAAATACCAGTTGCTCAAGGGATACATGGATCGCGGCGTAGCCATCGATGATCCCAAGCTGGCTCTTATCGATCTCCAATACACTGACGTCGATCCCGCCAAATCGCTTTACCATGCGCTGGTGCGAAAGGGGCGCATGCGCGTGCTCGTCAGTGAGGAGGAGATTGACAGGGCAGCCCAAAACCCGCCGCGGGATACGCGTGCGTTCTTCCGCGGTCGAGTCATAGAAAAATACGGTGAGGAAGTCGTTGCCGCCAGCTGGCAGTCTGTCTCCCTGCGCAGTGGTTCCGGTATCGCGACCGTCACTCTCGATGACACGCTAGAGCTAGGCGCAGCTGATGCTGCGGAGCTCATCGAGCGGGCTGACGACGTCGAAACACTACTCGTTGAGCTCGATAAGGCCGGGGTAGCAATTCGGCGCAGTTAGCGCGAAGTATCCATAGGAAGCAATTCACCGAAAAGATAGAAAGATAGTAGGAAAGAAAGAAGGTTTAGAGACAATGAGCGGAAACCAATCCCAGGTAAACGCCGGCAACGGCGGTAGCAACGGTGACGAGGCCGCGGAGTTCTCCGCGGGCCAGGTGAGCATCAATAGCGCGGGCACGGATGATCTGCTTGATGAGATCGACGGCTTGCTTGAAAACAACGCTGAAGAATTCGTACGCGCATATGTGCAAAAGGGCGGCGAATAAACGTGAGCGAGGCGCACACGGATCACGTTTATGCCCGCCGCATCATGGGCATCGAGACCGAATATGGCGTGACCTCACGGGCTGATGGCGATCAGCGCGCGCTGACTCCGGATGAGGTGGCGCGCATCCTGTTCCGGCCCGTCGTGGAGCAATATTCTTCCTCGAATATCTTTAGCCCAAATGCCTCAAGGCTCTACCTTGATGTGGGCTCGCATCCGGAGATCGCCACCGCCGAGTGCGATAGCCTCACCCAGCTCATCAACTATGAGCGCGCGGGTGACCGCATCGTAGACGAGCTAGCCCGCAAAGCTGAAGAGACGATGGCTGCCGAAAATCGCCCAGCTTCCGTCTACTTGTTTAAAAATAACGTCGACTCAGCAGGCAACTCTTATGGCTGCCACGAGAACTACCTCATTAGCCGTCACGCGGTGCTCAAAGACTTAGGCCTGGCCTTGCTGCCTTTCATGATCACCCGCCAACTCATCTGCGGCGCCGGCAAGATTCAACCGGCTAAGGCAGACGAGCCTGCTCGCTTTTTGCTTTCCCAACGCGCGGATCAGGTCTGGGAGGGCGTGTCCTCGGCCACGACTCGTTCGCGGCCTATCATCAACACCCGTGACGAGCCGCATGGTGACTCTAAACGCTTCCGCCGCATGCACGTCATCGTCGGCGATTCCAACATGTCGGAGACCACGCTGGCGTTGAAGATCGGTTCAACGTTGTTGATGCTGGAAATGCTAGAGGCAGGCTTCGACGTACCGCGTTTCGATGTCGTTGATCCGATTTATCGCATCCGTGACATCGCCCGCGATACCACTGGCCGTACCGAATTAGGGTTGAAGGACGGCTCGACCATCACGGCATTGGAAGTGCAGTACGCCCTTTGCGAAGCCGCCCAACGTTGGCTGGAGGAACGCCCGGATGAGGGCACTCCGAATGCCGAGATGCGCAAGGTAGTAGACCTCTGGCAGCGCACGCTGCATGCCATTGACACCCAAGATTTCAGCGGCGTCGACCGCGAGATCGATTGGGTAATCAAGCGCAGCCTTCTGGATCGCTATCGTGAGCGCCTTGGTGGCGATTGGGCCCACCCCAAGCTGGCGCAGATTGACTTGACCTATCACGATACTCGCCCTGGCCGCGGCCTGTTTAACGTGCTGGAAGCGCGCAAGATGGTTGAGCGTTGGACCACCGACGCAGCAATCGCGGCCTGCGTCGATACTCCGCCGCAGACTACGCGTGCGCGCCTGCGCGGAGAATTCCTGCAGACGGCGCGCCGCTTGGGCGCCAACGTCACCGTGGACTGGACGCGTCTGAAGGTAAACCGACCTGAACCGCACACCGAGGAGTTCTCAGACCCGTTTGTCTTCGAGGATGCCAGGCTGCAAGCGTTGTTAGACTACATGGAGCACAACGCATAAATTCACCTATTGCCTTTAAGGAGCACACGGGCCTATGGCGAAGCCTCAACCAGGCAAACGCGACCCCGCCGTTGAAAGGTTGACCAATCTTTCTTTTGCGCTGCAGGGCGCAGCCCACGGCGGCGGCAGTCCCGATCGCAGCGCGGCCTGGATCCGCAAGAACGTGGAAGGCTACCAAGATCGCGGAGACGAGGCCTTTCTAAAACAGCTTGCGCGCGACGTCGTCACGCTCCAGCGCGCAGGCGTGCCAGTGGTCCATACCAGTGGTGAATTTGGCTCGACCTATCGTCTTAACCAGGAGGAGTACCAACTTCCTCCGGTCCACTTCACCCCAGAGGAAGCGATGGTGTTGGGCGTAGCCGGCGGCATCGGCAAGCCGGGCGGACTCAGCGATTTCACGCTGTCTGCTTGGACCAAGATTGCCGCCTCGGGCGCCTCAAGGGATCTCAGCGGCGCGCCGGTCTACGTTGCGGTTAACGACATCACCCGCATTAGCCCTGAGTTAACCACCGCAGTGCTGACGGCCGTGCGTAAGGGGCTGCGTATCAGCTTCGACTACTACGCGCGGCCTTCCGCGCCGGCAGTCCGGCGCACTATGGATCCGTGGGGATTGGTCAACCATGACAGCCGCGTTTACCTCGTGGGCTGGGACGTCGACAGACAAGCCCCTCGCGTATTTCGCGCCACTCGCATCGATAATGTGAAACGTTCCCGGCAGGAGGCACCCCACCTTGTTGCCCCCAAGCCACTGCAAGAGCTGGTGATAGACACGCTTAAGCGCGGTCAGCGCGTCGATGCGCTGGTGGCGATCCCTGAAGGCGGTGCCCGGGAGCTAGAAGCAGCAGGGGTACGACGCGATGATGGAATCGTGGAGATGCGCGGCGTGGATAAGGATTGGCTCGTGCGAATAGCAGCAAGTTATGCGCCCGAGGTGGAGGTCAAGGAACCTGCAGAGGTACGCGAGGCAATAGTTAAGCTGCTGCGTGCGCCACTCGGCGTCACAGATGAAGCCGCACTGGAAGGAGGGGAGTAGCCATGGCTGATGGTTCGCAGAAGTTGCAAGCGCTAGTACGCTCTTTAAACCTGATCCCGTACTTTCGCAATCACCCGGGCCAAACCCCGATGGAAGCCGCCACCGACCTTGGTATGACGCCGGCGGAGCTTAAAGATGCGGTGGATCGCCTCTTTTGCTCAGGCGTAGGCCGTCATACCGAAGACCTGATCGACCTTTCCTTCGATTATCGCGACGGCATCCAAATCTACAATGACCAAGGCTTAACGCAGGCGCTGCGGCTTACTCCGACGGAAGCCGGTGCGCTTTTGCTCACCCTCGAAAGCCTCGAGGCCATGCCTGGGCTCATCGATACCGAGGCCGTTAAGTCAGCAGCCGCAAAGCTGCGGGAGATCATGGATGAAAAGACAGCAGCTATCTATGACTCTCTCGCGGATACCGATCCACATGAGTCTCAAGTCCAGGCCACGCTAGCAAGCGCCGTCGATAAGCGGCACCGCGTGCGCTTCAAATACTGGTCCGCCTCCAGCAACCAGGAAAAAGAACGCACCGTGGATCCTGCGCGCATCTTTATCTATGAATCCGAGCCATACCTCGTTGCGTGGGAGGAATCGCTAAAAGCGCATCGCACCTTTCGCTTGGACCGCATTCAGGAGGTCGAGACGCTTGCTGAAAAGGCCTACCCCCACCTGCGGGAGCTTGACTTCGATCCCGAGCAGCCCTTTGCCATGCGACACGCCAAGAAGGCGACATTAGAGATTCACCCAGAATTCACATGGTTAGCAGAACAGCACGACATCGACTTGGGCGAGACGTTAAAAAATGGCTACGTAGCTGCAACGATGCCGATCGGTTCGGAGGAGTGGTTTATTCGTTTCGCGTTAAGCCAAGCTGATAGAGTGCGGGTCACCAGCCCGGATTCCCTCGTGAAGGCGATTACAGATCGCCGTCTAGCGGCACTGGACGGTTATACTAAATAGCCGTTCGTAAGTTCAGAAGGCGGTTGCTTTTTAAAACTGCCGCCCCACACCAATAATCTGAAGAGAAAGAGGAACCCATGAGCCTGGGACCTTGGGAAATTCTAGCTATTCTGCTTGTCGTTTTACTCCTGTTCGGCGCTACTAAGCTGCCGGAGCTGGCTCGTTCGATGGGCCGCTCCATGCGCATCTTCAAGTCTGAGGTAAACGAGATGCACCAGGAAAACCAGCCAAAGCAGGAACCAAACCAGATCTCTGCCGCTAAGCAGTCCGACGACGAGTTCTGGAACGGCACCTCTTCGCAGCCAGGCCAGACCCAGCCAAACGGCGGCAACGCTAACTAATCACTAGGCCTAGCAACCACGGCGAACTCCAGCCTCAGCTGAGGTTCGGTGTTCGCCTTTTAATGTGAAAGCATCCTTTTAAACAATGCCGAAGAATTCTCCTGCGAATGCCGCGAAGCCCGCGAGCGCGCTTGCGCGTTTGCGCGCGCAACGCAAGGCAAAAAAGAACCCGTTGGGGGAGATGACGCTCGTCCAGCACCTGCAAGAGTTGCGCCGCCGCATCGTCATCTCCTTGCTTGCGCTGGTGGTTGGAACCATCATCGGTTTCATTTGGTATCAACAGGCACCGTTTAACATGCCACCGCTCGGTGAGATTCTGCGCGGACCTTATTGTTCGCTTCCGGAAGAAAAGCGCGTGTCCTTTACCGCGGACGGGGAGTGCCGCCTTTTGGCAACCACCCCGTTCGAGATGCTGATGCTGCGAGTTAAGGTGGGCGCCCTAGCGGGTGCCGTGCTGTCTTCGCCGGTGTGGCTCTACCAAATCTGGGCCTTCATTGTCCCTGGTCTGCATAAGAATGAGCGCCGCTTTACTTTTAGCTTCGTCGCGGTTGCGGTGATTCTTTTCGTTGCCGGTGCAGTGCTTGCTTATTTCATTCTGTCGGTCGGCCTTGAGTTCCTCATGGGCATTGGTGAGGAATTCCAGACCGCAGCGTTGACTGGTGGGGACTATTATCGTTTCTTGCTCGGTTTGCTCATTATCTTCGGTGTCAGCTTCGAAATCCCGTTGCTCATTGTTGCCTTGAACCTGTTGGGCATCCTGCGCTACGAGCACGTTAAGGACAAGCGCCGCATCATCATCGTGTTGATTATGATTTTTGCCGCGTTTATGACGCCTGGCCAGGATCCGTTCTCGATGCTGGTGCTCGCTGGCTCGCTGTGCTTGCTCGTAGAGCTTGCATTCCAGTTCTGCCGCATCAACGATAGGCGCCGCAAGCGCGAACGCCCCGAGTGGTTGGACTTGGACGACGAGACAGCCTCACCGCTTAATACCCAGGCCAGTGGCATTGGCGGCGCCTCCGCAGTTTCGGCACCGACCCCGATTGCCGCACCGCAGCAAACCCGTCCCGCGCAGGCTTCACAGCCAGCAATTCCCAACTCTCAGCCGGCACCGAACAATAACGCGAGCTTCTTCGACGATGTGTTGTAGCAACAGGTAGCCTTGGTGCTTATGACTTCCATGCACCTGGATACCTTTCGCGCAGAACTTAGCCACCCACTCGATGACTTCCAGGTGGAAGGTTGCCGTGCGGTTGAAGATGGCCACGGCGTGCTGGTCTGCGCGCCTACTGGCGCGGGTAAGACCATCGTCGGTGAGTTTGCAGTTTCCCTGGCGCTTTCGCGCGGCACTCGCTGTTTCTACACCACGCCGATTAAAGCGCTAAGCAATCAGAAATACCACGATCTCGTAGCTGCCCACGGCGAGGATGCTGTGGGGCTTCTAACTGGCGATGTCTCCATCAATTCCGGCGCGGAAATCTTGGTGATGACCACCGAAGTTCTGCGCAACATGATCTACGCCGAGTCCGGAGCCTTGGAGCGGCTTAGCCACGTTGTCATGGACGAGATCCACTTCCTGGCCGATGCCTCTCGTGGTGCGGTCTGGGAAGAAGTCATCCTCAACCTTGATGAAAGCGTATCCATCATCGGTCTGTCAGCCACGGTTTCTAACTCGGAGGAGTTCGGTGAGTGGCTGTCTACCGTACGCGGAGATACCACCGTCATCGTCTCTGAGCACCGTCCAGTTCCGCTCGACCAATGGATGATGATTGGCCGCAAGGTCTATCCGCTCTTCGAGCCAGAGACTGGGGGACAGGTAAACGCCGAACTAGCGCGCCGCATCCGACGTCTTGAAGCCGGCGATAGTGACGATGGCAAGACAGCTGGCAACGACCGTGCAGGTTTTCGCAGCCGCGCGCGCCACAAGGGTGGCGGACACGGCGGAGGCCGCGATAAGCGCGGCCGCTCTGGCAATGCCCGATCCCAAGACCGGTATCGTCCGCTCGGCAGGCCGGAAACCCTTCAGGTGCTCCAGGGAATGGACATGCTGCCGGCAATTACCTTCATCTTTTCCCGAGCTGGCTGCGACGGCGCACTCTATCAATGCCTGCGCAGCCGCATGGTGCTGACCACTCAGGAAGAGTCCGAGGAGATCAAGGCGATTATCGATGCCGGCGTAGAAGGCATTCCGGAAGAAGATCTCCAGGTGCTTGACTTCAAGCGTTGGCGCGAAGCGCTGTCGCGAGGATTTGCCGCCCACCACGCGGGCATGCTGCCGGCTTTCCGCCACATCGTTGAAGAGCTCTTCGTTAAAGGTCTCGTGCGCGCGGTATTCGCCACGGAAACCCTGGCGCTGGGCATCAACATGCCGGCCCGTACTGTGGTGCTAGAAAAACTGATCAAATTCAACGGCGAGGCGCACGTCGATCTCACCCCGGGCCAGTACACGCAGCTGACTGGCCGCGCGGGCCGTCGTGGCATCGACACCATAGGCAATGCGGTGGTGCAATGGGCGCCAGCGATGGATCCGCATGCCGTCGCAGGTCTTGCCTCCACGCGTACCTACCCGCTCATCTCTACCTTTACGCCGGGCTACAACATGGCCATCAACCTGCTCGGCATGCTGGGCTTCGAGGAATCGCTGCGCCTGCTGGAAAAGTCCTTTGCACAGTTCCAGGCAGACGGCTCAGTGGTGGAGGAGACCCGCGAGGTAGAAAAGGCAGAGCACCGCGTACGCGAGCTTCGCAATCAGCTTGACGACGCCATCGATGCTCTAGCACCGCCGGCGCGTGACGGGGAGGACCCGGCCGAGGTGCTCATGGACTATATCCGTTTGCGCCGCAAGCTCACCGAAGAAGAAAAAGCCGCGCACGCGAACAACACCGCACAACGCAACCAAGAAGTCACGGTGATGCTCGCCCGCCTGCAAGTCGGTGAAGTCATTGCTATCGCAGGCAAAAAGCGCCCAATCTTGGCCGTGGTGGTCACCCCGGCAAATCAGGCTGCCGATCCGCGCCCTTGGGTGACTACTGAAACCGGCTGGTCCGGCCGCATCGACGCCTCCGGGATCAACAACCCGCCGATTGTGGTCGGGCGCATGAAGCTGCCGCGCCCAGTGCAGAAGAATCCCCGTCGCAACACCAAGTTCGTGCAGGATTCCTTCAAGCGCAACCACTATGACCGCCCGAAGAAGATGCGCTTGGAGCCGCGCAACCGACCAAATAAAAAGGTCGGCCAGTTGCGCGACGCTATTCGCCAACACCCAGCGCATGCGTGGCCGGCCACGGACCGCGAGCAGCTCGCAGGCCTAGCTCAGAAGCTTGCCCGCCGTGAGCGTGACCTCGAGAAGGTCAACGCTCGTATCGAGCGCGCCACCGACACCTTGGGCAAGACCTTCAGCCGCATCGTAGACCTACTTTCAGAGATGGACTATGTGGAGTTCGAAGGCCTTGGCGCGAAACGTACCCCCGTTATCACCGACGAGGGCGAGCGCCTTGCACAAATCCACAGCGAATCCGACCTACTAGTCGCGCAGTGCCTCAAGCGCGGTATTTGGAACGAGTTGGATCCCGCGGAGCTCGCAGGCGTGGCTTCGCTGTGTGTCTTCGAAAACCGCAAGGAGACCCGTGGTGAGCCGGAGGCTGCAACGGAAGCGATGGCCGATGCGATGGAGGCAACCTACCGCATCTACACTGAGCTCATCGCAGACGAAGCGCGCCACAACCTGCCGCGCACTCGCGAGCCTGAGGCCGGCTTTGCGCTCGCCATCCACCAGTGGGCCGCGGGCGCACCGCTGGGCTACTGCATGGCAGCGGCCAACGAGGCCGGTGCGGAGCTTACTCCAGGTGATTTCGTGCGCTGGTGCCGCCAGGTGGTCGATATGCTCCAGCAGATTGCGAAGACGGGTTACGAGGAAGATATACGCCGCAATGCCCGCAGGGCTATGGATGCAATCCAGCGCGGCGTTGTGGCAATCGGAGCTTAATCCAAAAAGGTAGGCTCGAGGGCATGTCTGATTCACAAATCGCTTTTCCCGTTTCGGTCTACGCGCAGCGTCTTAAGCATGCGCAAGAAGTCGCCGCAGAAAAGGGGATTGACCTCCTTATTCTCGGTACCGGCGCAGACTTTGCCTACCTCACCGGCTCGTGGGTTTCTTCCCACGAACGCCTGACCGCACTGGTCTTGCGCCCGGACGCCGCGCCTTTTATCGTTGCCCCTGCAACCGATATTGAGACGCTGAATGCTTCCCCTGTCGCAGAGCTGGGCATCGAACTGCGCGGCTGGCAAGATGGCGAAAATCCTTATGAGCTGGCCTGCGATTCCTTTGCACAGCAGCAGGACGGCGCTGCGGGCACAGTGGACGAAGGGAACAAAGCGCCCACTATTGCGCTGGGCGCCTCCCTGACCGCCGATCATGTGCTGCGCTTGCAGGATGGGCTGCGCGCCAATTCTTCTGCGCAACCGCAGTATGTACTGGCCACCTACGCATTGGCTGAGCTTTTCACCCGCAAGGATGACGCCGAGATCAAGGAGCTGGCGAAGGCGGGCTCAGCTATCGACGCCGTGCATAACGCCGTGCCGGAGCTGCTTAAGCCTGGCCGCACCGAGGCCGACGTCGCCGCGGATCTGCGTGAGCTGATCCTGCGCGAGCATGTCGAGATCGACTTCATCATCGTTGGTTCTGGCCCGAATGGCGCGAACCCGCATTATGACTACGGCGACCGCGTGCTCACCGAAGGCGAGCCGGTGGTCGTCGACATCGGAGGAACCTTGCCTTCCGGGTACCACTCCGACACCACCCGCACCTACGTCGTCGGCGGCGACGTTACCGCGGCACCGCAAGACTTCCAGAAAGCTTATGCAGTACTAGAGCGTGCCCAGGCTGCCGGACGCGCTGCAGCCAAGCCCGGTGCCACCGCGCAGGATGTAGACCGCGCCACCCGCTCCATCATCGAAGAGGCGGGCTATGGCGAGTACTACACCCATCGCACCGGTCACGGCATTGGGCTTTCCACTCACGAGGAGCCTTTCATCATGGAAGGCAACGAGCTCGTGCTGGAGGAAGGCATGGCCTTTTCCATTGAGCCGGGCATCTACATTCCGGGCAAATGGGGCATGCGCTTGGAGGACATCGTTTACACCACTGCGGATGGTTACGAGTCCCTGAACAAGGCTCCGCGGGAGCTGCGCTAGATGGCAGGGGTTTTGATCTTGGGCGGTCGCAGCGACATCGCCGGCGAGATTGCGCTGCGCCTTGCGCCGGGAAATGAACTGGTGCTGGCCGCCCGTGGCCTGCACGGCCTTGACGAGCGCGTCGCCACGCTTCGCGCCGCGGGTGCCACCGAAGTACATACGCTAGATTTCGACGCCACCCAGGTAGAAAAGCATCGCGACCTCGTACACGCGGCGCAGCGCTGCCTCGGCGAGAGCGAAGAACTCAAAACGGCAGTAGTCGCGTTCGGCATCTTGGGCGAGCAAGAACGCGCGGAGCATGACGAAGCACACGCATTCGATATCGCACTGGTGGACTATGCCGCTCAGGTGTCCATGCTTACGGTCTTAGCTGATGAGATGAAGTCCGGACACATCGTCGCTTTTTCTTCGATTGCCGGATGGCGCGCGCGCCGCGCGAACTATGTTTATGGTTCCACCAAGGCTGGTCTAGACGCCTTTTGCCAGGGACTGGCAGATCGCTTGCACGGTGGTCCGCTCGCGCTAATCACTGCTCGCCCGGGCTTCGTGATTGGCTCCATGACCACTGGTATGAAGCCGGCGCCGTTATCAGTGACTCCCGACGTCGTGGCAGATGCCGTCGTGGATTCCATCACGGCAGATGAAGGCCGCATGCCCCGCAGCCGCACGCTTTGGATTCCTCGCGCTTTGCAGGCTCTGGCATGGGTCATGCGGCTTGTACCACGTCCTATCTGGCGGCATATGCCGCGTTAGACGCAGCGTTGAGAATTCGCTGCCGAGTTTAGCTTGTAGCCAAGCCAAACTGCGTGGCCAATAGGAGCGCTTAAAAGCTGTAGAGATCCGGCGAATTGATGTCGAAGATGAACCCGCGTGGCGCAAGAACTCGCAGGACCACTTCGGCATCGCCTTCCGCGATGTCGTGGAAGATAAGTCCCTGCCACGGGGTGACGGTAATCGGGGCATCGAGACGACCAATCAGATCCGCAAACTCTGCCGGGATGATTCCTTTGTGAAGGCCCGCGCCAAGGTCCACGATGCCTTCGCGAGTATGCTCAGCCAGCCAACCGATTGGCAGCGCCGGGCGCTCGCCCTCAAAAGCCCCACGGTCGTGTTGGGCCTCGCCGGAGCCATGTGCCGCGGTAGCTGAAAGGGTATCGCTTTCTTCCAGCGCCTGGACTAGCGCTGGCACTAGCTCCTCGATGCTAAAAACATCTTCATCTAGTGCGCCGGCTTTAATCAGGCGCGCGCTATTTTCGCCCTCCAGCATCGCGCCAAAGTCCAGCCCCTCATGCAAGATGTCGCCATGGCCGCCGTCGACGCCGAGGCGCAGGTTTGCCGCAGCATCCAAGCTTTCTACTACTGCTGCGATATCGCGTGCCACGGCACGAGCAGCGGGAGATAGAGGAGAGGCCAGCACCGGCCTAGTACCTGCCAGCAAACCCGGGGCGCTAACGCGCGCCAACAGCTCTTGCTGATCATGCACGCCGCGTAGCTCCAGTGCGGCGCCTTCTACCAAGTACACATTCCCATCGGCCAAATCTTGAGCCAGGGCTGCAATCTCTACCCAGTCGGCAGCGGTGGTCGAGCCTGCGACCGGAACAAAGCGTGCGATGGTGCCGAAGGTAGCGTCGTCAAGCAGCAGCGGCGCGCCATGAGGGGCGCCCTGCGGTGATTCTTGGGGCGGAGTGTGGGGCAAATCAGTCATGGCTGCGATCTTAACTTTCCTCGCCCCACCGCCAATATTCGCGTCTGCCAAGGAGTGTTGGCCGCACCCGCGAAGTTTGCAGATAGGTAGGGTAGAAGCCATGCCTTTTGTTCTGTTTATCGCCTATGTTTTGCTCGAGTCCGTCGCCTTTTGGGCCGTGACTAAATGGCTAGGCATCTTGGGCGCGGTGCTGGCGCTTTTTATCACCATGTTCTTCGGCATGACCATTGCCGCATGGGAAGTTCGCCGCATCATGCGTCGTCAGGTGGTCCGCGGCGAAGATGGCATTTATTACATGGACGGCAAGCAGGCGGGAAAGACCGCAGGCAACGTGGGACTCACGCTGGCAGGAGGCATGCTCTTATCGATGCCAGGCTTTGTGTCCACCATTGTGGGTGCGTTGCTGATCTTCGCGCCTACCCGTTCCCTGGCGCGCACTATCCTCGCAGCGTCGATGGTGCGCAAGATTGAGCACATGGGTACCCGCATCTTCGAAGCCAGCCCCATGGCACAGCACCACGATTCTTATGGCAGCTTCGGCGGATTCGATGGCTTCAAGACAAACAATGGCTCTAACGCGCGGAATCCTTTCCAGGAGGGCTCGGCAGAGGTCCTTGACGAGGAAGAGATCCGCAAGTGGAGCGAGAATCTCAGTCCGGATGATTTCACAGGCGGTGGATCTGGTTCTGCGGGGGATTCCGCGAAGTAATGAAGCACCTTTTAATCCGCCTGACGCTAGCCTGCCTGTCGGGCGGTCTTACTTTTCTAGCCGTCCAGCCACTCAGCTGGTGGCCGATGGGAATCCTAGGCATTGCGTTGCTCTATGGCGTGCTCACGCCGTGGGGGAGTAATGCCCCTACTTTGCGCGCCGGCGCCGGTTTCGCGTTTGCACATGGATTCGTGCTCTACCTGCTCACGCTGCCATGGATCGGCGAATTGGTGGGCAATTTTCCCTACGTCGCCTTGGCGTTTTGGTTAGCACTATACAGCCTGCTGCTGGGCATGGGCGGCACCGCATTAGCGCGACATAAAACGGGGTTTATCTTCTTTGCGTTCTTCTACGTCGCCGTTGAGATGCTGCGTTCGAGCGTTCCCTTCGGCGGTTTTTCCTGGGTGCGTCTGGCTTGGGGGCAGATCGACGGGCCGCTTGCGAACCTCGCACCGCTAGGCGGGCCTGCGCTTATCACCTTCGCCACGGTGCTAATGGCGTCCGGCCTCGTAGGGATGATTCGATCTCGCGGTAAGTTGCGTGCGGGGGCTGCCGCTGCTGTCATCCTTCCGCTTATCGTTGGGTTCGCTGCAGGCAGTCTTGTTAATCGCCCAAGCAAAACAGTAGGTGAGGTCAACGTTGCAGCGATCCAGGGCAACGTTCCGCGCATGGGGCTGGACTTTGCCGCGCAGCGCCGTGCGGTGTTGGAAAACCACGTGCGGGTAACCAAAGAGGCCGCCGCGGCAGGCAAGCCGGTGGACATGGTTGTTTGGCCGGAGAATTCTTCCGACGTAAACCCATTTGAGGACGCCCAAGCTAGCGCGCTTATCGACGCCGCGGTGCGCGCCATCAAGGCCCCCATTCTCGTGGGCACGCTGACCGAGGACGCAGTGGGTTCACGCAATACCATGCAGGTCTTTAAGGCGGATGGGGAAGTAGGAGAGCACCACTACAAAAAGTATCTGCAGCCTTTCGGCGAGACCATGCCGATGCGTACTTTCTTCCGCAAGATCACCGACTTGGTGGATTTGGCCGGTGATTTCAAGGCCGGCGATGGCCCCGGCGTGGTCCACATGAACAATGTATTGGTTGGGGTGGCTACCTGTTACGAGGTTTCTTTCGACCAAGCCTTCCGCAGCTCGATTCGCAATGGGGCGCAGATTCTTACGACGCCGACGAATAACGCCACCTTCGGATACTCCGACATGACCTATCAGCAGTTGGCCATGAGCCGCCTGCGCGCCATGGAGACCGACCGCGCGGTTGTGGTGGCGGCGACCTCCGGCGTCTCCGCCATCATCGCCCCAGATGGCACGGTGAGCCAACAGAGCGAAATTTTTGAGCCCAAGTATCTGATTGAGACGCTTCCGCTGCGCGAGGGGACGACGATCGCTGTAAGGTTTGGTTCGCTCCTGCAATGGCTGATGGTTATCATTGGTACAGTCAGCGCGTTGTGGGCTCTTCGCTCATTGCGGAAGAAACCTTGTTTAAGCGCGCCACACAGAAACTCTGCCGTCTTAGCGGCAGCAAACAAAGAGGAGCTTTAAAAACGTGAGCAACACCCACGCTTCCACCTTGGTTATCATCCCGACTTATAACGAGATCGAAAACCTTCCGCTAATCACCGGACGCGTCCGCAAGGCAACGCCAGAGGTCAACATCCTCATCGTTGACGATAATTCTCCCGACGGCACCGGTGAAGCAGCAGATAAGCTCGCAGCTGAAGACGAAAAGCTGCACGTCTTACACCGTGAGGGGAAAGGTGGCCTGCTGGGTGCCTATATCGCCGGCTTTAAGTGGGGTCTAGAGCGCGACTACCAGGTTCTCTGTGAGATGGACGCTGACGGCTCTCACGCACCGGAGCAACTGCACCTGCTGCTCTCTGAGATCGACAAGGGCGCTGATCTGGTAATCGGCTCCCGCTACATCCCAGGCGGCGAGACCGTCAACTGGCCGGCTTCCCGCGAGTACCTGTCTCGCCTGGGCAATATCTACATCTCAGTGGCTCTGGGTGCAGGCCTGTCCGATATGACTGCAGGCTACCGCGCATTCAGCCGCGAGCTGCTCGAGTCCATCGACTTCGAAGACTTGTCTAAGGCTGGCTACATCTTCCAGGTAGATCTTGCTTTCCGAGCCGTCAAGGATGGCTGGGATGTACGCGAGGTGCCAATCACCTTCACCGAGCGCGAGTACGGCGAGTCTAAGCTTGACGGCTCCTTCGTTAAGGATTCACTGATGGAGGTAACCAAGTGGGGCGTCGCGCATCGCTCTGAGCAGGTTAAGGATTTCGCCGGTGAGGTAGGAAACATCGCATCCTACACCTACCGCCACAGCAACATCCCGGGCTTGGGTGCCAAGGTCAAGGAAGGCTTTGCCTGGACCGGTGACTTCGCAGACGAGGTCAAGGCTCTGCTCAAGCACCAGTTCGGCAACTCCAAGTAGTACACCAAGTACTTCGTCGGGCTAAGCCCGCAAAATCGGCCTGTGAGTTTCTCCTTTAACACTTAGATTTAATATCTAGGAGAGCTGACAGGCCGCTTTCTTATTTTTACTTAGTTGCGTTCATCCGCTGCAGAAGGCCGCACTAGCCCTGGTTCTGGTTCTCCTGCTGTTCCTTGAGCAGGCGAGCGGCAGAACGACGGCGGGAGCGCAGGTTCTCAATGCGCTCGCTGAGAAGCTCATCCAGCTCCTCAATGGAGCGGCGCTCACGCAGCATATCCCAGTGGGTGCGTGGCGGCTTAGCTGGCTTGGACTCAACGCCTTCGCCCTCAATCAGGGTGCCAAGCTTACCGTTCTTGCACATCCACTCCTCAGGAATTTCCGCATCATCTGCGAAAGGAACTTCGTAGATGTCACCGTCTTCGGTACGGTACTTGACCATCTGGCGTGGTGCGAGATCGTGGTCACGGTCCGTCTCGTAGCTGACGGCGCCCATGCGGCTACCACGGAGTACGCGATCTGCCATGCAACATCATCCTTTTCATAAAGTGTGCTTGGAAGGGTAGACATACATCACCCAAGAAACTAACAGTATAACGAAGTGCTCCGCGGGTTTGTTCCCACCCCGGGATAAATGGACTAAGGTGTATCAGGTGATCCGTCAAGCTACCCGCGACCGCGCCCAAGCCACATGCCAATGGTGCGGCAAGGAGATCCCGCAAGGAGGGCGCGGACGCCCTCGTAAATTCTGCAGCCCATCTTGCAAACAACGAGCATACGAGCAGCGCAACAACGTCTCTGGAACCTCGATTCCGAAAGACGCTGTCATCATGACGCCCGAACGCGCTGACGCGCTTCGCGACGGCCTGTTTGAGCTGCGTTGCTCCGCAGAGGACATCGGGATTGCCGCACAGGAAGGCGCGGACGCTAAAGAGCTTCAACAGCTGTGCACGGAGCTTGTCACTCTGGCACGCCGGCTCGAGGAATTGAGGTAAGGACAAATGCAGAAACTTCTACGTAACCGCAAGCTGGTCATCTCCATTTTCGTGGTGCTGATCCTCATTGCAACCTTGGTGGCGCTTGGCCCGCTGTTTTACTCGATCTACATGGGTCGTGGTGTAGAGACCAAGCCTGTCGACGCCGCACATACCAAGCCAGCAAGCACTGAACTAGACGGCAATTGGCACGTTATTGCTGGTACGCCGCATAATTTCACCTCAGTTGGCTTCAGCATCGACGAAATCCTACCTGCTGAGAAAACCCGCACCTCGGGTTCCACCAAGGAAGTTGAAGGTCAGGCAGTAATCAAGGACCAAAAGGTTGAAGAAGGCACAATCGTTGTCGATATGACCAGCCTGACCACGGATAAGAAGGTCCGCGACCAGAATATGAAGGACAAGCTCTTCATCACGCGCGAGTACCCGGAGGCCAGCTTCAAGCTGACGGAGCCCGCTGACTTGTCGAACGTTCCTGAGGACGGCTCGGTGGCCAAGGTGACGCTGACAGGCGAGCTTACTATTAAGGACAAGACGAAGAAGGTTAGTGAAGACTTTGACGTTGTCCGTGACGACAAGACGATTGTCCTGGGCGGCAACATTCCAGTGAACCGACTGGATTATGGAATTGAGACACCAGAACTAATCGCCGCAAAGATCGCCGAAGAAGGCGAAGTTAATATCCGCGTAACGCTCGAGAAGTAGAAAATCAGATAGTGATGAACTCCAAGCATCTGATTCCGATCATCTGGTTCAGGCTCGTCGTGCTGATTGGCTTTGGCATATTCGTCGGCATCCAACAGATGTGGTTGTTGCTCGGCGTTGCAGTCTTATTGGGATGTCTGACGGGGTTCCAATTGTTTAACGCATACAAACGCCAGTAACGGAAACACCACCGCTTAAAGTCACAGTTACTTTAAACGGTGGTGTAAGTGTATGCCGGCCAACCGCGAAAATGGCGGGCGATCCTGTTTATCCATATCGATAAATGTCCGATAATGTACATTATGTCATTTCAGACAGGGCTGGCCAATCTCCCATCTAACCGGCAGGCACAGAAACCTCGTCTGCCTCCCTCCGTGCACTAGAGTCAGACTCACCGACAGTCTCGGCATCACCTCCGGGTCCGCTTTCTCCCGGCAAAGGCTTGCGGCGAACCAGCGCCGCGAACACGGCGCCAGTAATGTTCGCCCACACCGCAGCAACGACGCCAGGCAACGCAGCCTCCGGCGTAAAGAACTGAAGCGCTAATGCTGACGCCAGACCCCGTGGTCATCCAAGGGCTATAAAGAGGGTTTTGCCTACCAAGCCACCAAGATCGTGCGCGATCTATGGCAGTGGTCCGACGAAGGCGCGCTGCCGATCATTGTCGATGCCGCCAGCTGCACTCATGGCTTGCTCGACAACGTGCCAGAGGCGCTTGCCGACGCCGAGCTAAAACTGTGGGATCAGCTGCGCATCATGGATGTTGTGGAATGGCTGCGCGATGAAGTGGCCCCTCACCTGCCGATCGTGCACTCTATGGGCAAGATCGCAGTCCATCCGACGTGTTCTACCCACCACATGGGTATCAGCGATGACCTCGTTGCTCTGGCCGGACTCTGCGGCGAAGCCAAGGTGCCAGAGGGCGCCATGTGTTGCGGCTCCGCTGGTGACCGCGTCATGCTGCACCCGGAGCTGGTGGAATCTGCCACCCGCGAGGAGCGAACCAGCCTGGAGGCGGAAGACTTCGATGCCTTCGTCTCCGACAACCGCACCTGTGAGATGGGCCTAGAGATGATCTCCGGCAAGGCCTACGACTCAATCGCGGTACTGCTCGAACGGGCTTCGCGCCCAGTGGTCACGCCTTAACGGCGGCCACCACGGTGGCGGTGGGTGGCCGTGAGTTGCACGGCATCCACCTGGCCGAGCTCCAGCAAAGCCTGGCGCAGCGCAAACTGGAAAGTCCACAGGCGGCGGAACACAGGATCGAAACCTGCCGCCGCGGCTTCGCGTAGATGACCATCGAAGTAGCTGCGCTGCTCGCGTAGCGATTCCACGTAGTGACCGCCCACGTGCGTCTGCGCGACGATGCGCAGATTCGAGTTGCGGTCGAAGAGCTTGTGCGTTTCCTCGAGCGTTGGGTAATCCAGACCGGGCCAGACATAGGCGCGCAGCACCTGTAACGCCGAACGGGCAGCCGGGGTCATCGTCTCGGTAGCGAAAGTCGAGGTGAGCGCGACCCTACCCTCTGGGATCAGAGAGCGATCCAGCATCCCCACGAAGCGCTTACGCTCTGCGGGCGTAAGCAGCTCTAGCTTTTCCACGCTGACGATCGCGTCGTAGCGACCACGCCATTGTTTCGGATGCGGCACGGTGTCATCGATCTGCTGAATCTGTACCGAATCTGCCGCGCCCTCGAGCACTAGGGTTTCGTTGAAGTCCTCGACTTGCTCGGCGTCGGCAGTCAGCACGTCCACCGTCGCCCGCCTGTTGACTGCTTCGACAGCCACATTCATTCCGGCTGCGGGATAAACCAGCAGATGAGTGCCGGCGCCGGTGCACGTGGCGTCGAGAAGCCATTGCGCAGCACGCTTTTGGCCATCCTTTAGGTCGGTGCGGTCCACCGCAGTCGGCTCACTAACGTGAGTGACGTCAACGAAGTGCTCCTTAGGTTCCTTGCGGCCAGCCTGTGGACTAAAGCTAGGCACAGCCTCCCGGACCGTCGTCGGAACGCCGCTGGCAAAGATGCCGCCCGAATGGGTATAGCCATCACCGGCATAAAGACGCACCAATTCCACGGGTAGCTCACCCGGGGTGGAATGCTCGACCTCGAGCTCGCGCGCCTTCGGGCGATAATTCGCACGCAGCAGTCCACGCAAAACCTTGACCAGCTTGTCAGAGTCAGCGGTGGTCCACTCGCCCGCCAGATAAGACTCCGCGAATCCAAGCCAGCCGGTGGCTGCGATGCGAATGAAGAGGGCGTCGTGCAACACGGAAAGGTCTGGTCCGCCCTCTGCCTTAGATTCAGGGTCCAGATCCAACTCCGCGAGATCACAGGCCTTGGCGAATTCCGCCTCCGCACGCCGGGCTTTAAAACGTGCAAAGCTCACCGCCGGAAGCGTCGCTACGCTCGGCCACTGATTGGCATCGATGGTGGCTAGATGTGGAAAATCACCCATTGGTCCGGTTATCTCCTTGGCAAACGTCTACGTGCACAAAGGCTTCCAATTAACCCTAGTGTGAAAAGCCCACCTAGATGCGCCGCCATGCCGAAGAAGAAGCTGTTTAACCTACATAAAGTATGCATGTACGGTGACTAGGGTTTAGACTGATTCGGTACAAAATTTTTCGCTTTCTTAGGAAGGTATCTCCCCACTATGGCTGAAACCCCTTACCGCCCTGCAGGCGGACGCCACCATGTAGTCGTCATCGGCGCCGGCTTCGGCGGCCTCAATGCAGTTCAGCAGCTGAAGAACGCTGACGTTGAGATCACCCTGATTGATAAGAAGAACCATCACCTTTTCCAGCCGATGCTGTACCAGGTAGCCACCGGCATGATTTCCGCCGGCGAGATTGCTCCTTCCACCCGTCAGCTTCTGCGCAACCAGGCCAACGCTCACTTCGTCAACGGCGAAGTCACCGACATCAATCTGGAAGGCCAGACCGTTACCGCTGAGCTTGAGGGCTTCCAGCGTACCTTCGCCTACGATTCCCTCGTCGTCGCCGCTGGCGCTGGGCAGTCCTACTTCGGCAACGATCACTTCGCTGAGTTCGCTCCGGGTATGAAGACCCTGGATGACGCACTGGAGCTGCGTTCCCGAATCGTCTCCGCCTTCGAAAAGGCCGAGTTCGTTGACGACCCAGCTGAGCGCGAGCGTCTCCTGACCTTCGTCATCGTCGGCGCCGGCCCAACTGGTGTTGAGTTGACCGGCCAGATCGCCGAGCTGGCTAACCGCACTCTGCGTGACCAGTACTCCAACTACGGCACCACCAGCGCCAAGATCTACCTGCTTGATGGCGCACCGCAGGTTCTTCCGCCATTCGGCAAGCGCTTGGGCCGCAAGGCGCAGCGCACCCTGGAACGTCTCGGCGTCGATGTGCGTCTGAACGCCATGGTCACCGACGTCACCGAGGACGCCGTCACTTACAAGAACATGAAAAACGACGAAGTCGTCACCATTGAGGGCGCAACCAAGATTTGGTCCGCTGGTGTGGCCGCTTCCCCACTGGGCAAGATGGTTGCTGACCAGGCAGGCGTCGAAGCAGACCGCGCTGGCCGTGTCTCCGTCAACGATGATCTGACCGTGGGCCAGCACTCCAACGTCTACATGGTCGGCGACATGATCTCCCTGAACCGCCTGCCTGGCGTGGCGCAGGTTGCGATCCAGGGTGGCGCACACGTGGCCAAGCTCATCAAGGCAAAGGTCGACGAGGAGTCCACCGCCAACGAGCGCGAGGCATTCGAGTACTTCGACAAGGGCTCCATGGCCGTCATCTCCCGCTTCAACGCGGTTGTGAAGATGGGCAAGACCGAGTTCGACGGCTTCCCGGCTTGGGTTTCCTGGATGGGACTGCACATCATGTACGTCCTTGGCTTCCGCAACCGCACCACCGTCGCGGTGAACTGGATCCAGAACATGATCTCCCGCGACCGCGGCAACCTCGAAATCACCGAGCAGCAGCGCATCGCTCGCAACTTCATCAACAAGAACAAGTAAGCCCAAATAAGCCACTGTTCTAGCAGTTGCAGCTATCCCCCGCACAACCACCAAACCACCTGGTGTGCGGGGGATTTTGTGTCCTTGATCTCGTTTCTGCGCAACCACACCCGAAGACGCGTGACGGGTGGTTGTATAAGAAATGTATCTACCCCTTCTCTCCTTACAAGGACGGTTCTCTATGCCTACTTCCTTGCTCAACATGGTCCCGCAGATTCTGGCCGGCCTTCTCACTCTCATCCTGACTCTCGTCGGCATTTTCACCGGCGGTTCAGTGGGCTCCAGCTCCAATGCACCGCAGCCAGGCGATACCTCGGTTACGAGCCCTAGCAACGGAAACTTCGACGTGGCAGCGGATCAAACCCGCGTCTTCAACGAACTCAACAAGTACCGCGCACAGTATGGTTTGACGGCGGTAAAGCGCTCCACCACGATGGATCAGCGCGCTCAGGATTGGGCAAACTATCTTGCTGAGACCGGCCAGTTCTACCACGACCCCAAGTTCAATGAACGCGAAAACATTGCGATCATCATGACCAATGATGTGTCCGAAGCCGTCTGGAACAGCTGGCACAATTCCAGCGGCCACCGCGCCAACATGCGCGCTGACGATGCCAAGTACGCAGGCCATGGCGTAGCTATCATGAAGAGCGGCAAATTCAAGGGCCAGAAAGTCATTGTTCAAAAGATCTCTGACGTTGCAGTACCGAATACTAGGGCATAGTCCGCATTAGGTTGATGCATTGTCCAGCTCCCACAACGCCGTGGGAGCTGGACTCTTCTTTTGTCGATGCATCTGAACTCCGCAACATTGCGTGATAATAGACGGGGCCTCCAACGCACTACCTGCCGATAAACTAGGCAAACCGCCTTCGTGCACTCCCAGTCTTTGTTAATCTCACTTCTACAACAAGGGGTGCCGCAGGCCTGCGGCTGAGATTAGACCCTTAGAACCTGCACTTAGTTAGCACTAGCGAAGGGATAGTTGTGAAGAATTCTCATCCACGGGGTAGTTTGCCGCGCGTATTGACCATTGCGGGCACCGATCCGACAGGCGGCGCCGGCGTCCAAGCGGACTTGAAGGCGTTTATGGCTGCGGGTGCTTATGGCATGTCCGTGGTAACGGCGCTGGTGGCGCAAAATACGCAGGGCGTGCGCTCGGTGCACACGCCGCCGCTGGAGTTCCTACAGGCCCAGTTGGACGCAGTGCTTGACGACGTCACGGTTGACGCCGTCAAGATCGGCATGCTCGGCAATGCAGATATCACCGCCTCCGTGGAAAAGTTTCTAGACCAGCTAGCACCTTCCACGCCGGTTGTTCTCGACCCAGTCATGGTCGCAACGAGTGGCGATCGCCTCTTGGACGAGCAAGCTGAGGCCGCAGTGCGGCAGCTGTGCAGCAAGGCCACCGTGATTACGCCGAACTTGAAGGAGCTCGCGGTGCTCACAGATACTCCGCAGGCCCAGACCTTCGAGGAGGCTACGGTCATCGCCCAGCGCTGGGCTGCTGATACCGGCACTGCCGTCATCGTCAAAGGCGGCCACCTGCCATCCGGCGATGCAGGAAACGCTGCTGTAAGCGCGGACGGCGTCTTAGTGCAGGTATCGAGCCCGCGCGTAGAGACCAAGAACACCCACGGCACCGGCTGCTCACTGTCTTCGGCACTGGCAGCACGATTGGGCGCCGGCGAAGATCTAGCAGAGGCTCTGGAATGGTCCACCACCTGGCTGCACGAGGCGATTGCCAATGCGGATGCCCTAAACGTAGGAAAAGGCCACGGCCCGGTGGACCATGGCCATATGCTGCGACGCCTCGCAGGGCTTTCATAGCAGCTCGTATCAGCTACTCAAGCGCGTTTAGAGAAGGTCAGCGCCCGGGCGCGTGAGAACCGCCACCAGGAAGGTGGAGCTTTCCTTGAAGACCTTCATATCCCACGAGGAGAAAAGGAAATCAACGCGGAAGCCCACCTCCTTAGCTAAGGTCAGGAAGTCATCGAATGCCCAGCCGCGGCCCTCACCAAAACCGACGACAAAACGGCCGTCGGAATGCAGCGAGTTGTAGATATTGCGCAGGGCTGCCTCACGGCCATCTACTGCCAGGAAGGTCATGACGTTACCTGCAGATACCGCTAGGTCGAAATCGCCTTCGGGAATCTCGTCTTCAGACAAGTCGCCGACTACCCACTGGCCATCCGGAAAGTCATGCTCGGCATGCGAAATCAGGATCGGGTCCACGTCGACGCCCACCACCGTGTGGCCGCGGCCCACCAACTCGCCGCCTAGGCGGCCCGTGCCACAGCCGGCGTCGAGGATGCGAGAGCCACGTTCCACCATGGCGTCGGCAAGCCGTGCTTCACCATGGATGTCTTTGCCCTGCGCAGCAAGCATCTTCCATTTGCGTGCGAAATTCTCCGAGTGCGCGGGGTTAGCTGCGGTTACTTCTTTCCAGGTAGGCATGAAAACTAGTATATGCCCTAAGCAGTGTAGGATTTAGCCGCTAAGTAAAACTGCCTGCCGAACCTGTTTTGGCGCGCAAACGTTATAGAAGTGAAGGAGGCTGAAACGATGCCGTCTGTCCCGTCGCCCTTTAGGCCACGCAAGAGAAACGATCCTCCCAGTTCCTCCCGCACCTTCTCCGTTCCAGCTGAGCGCGCGATAGAACACTGCCGTGTCTTCGTCGACGGCGAGGCACTACCGGGCGAGTTCACCCCTCACTCCGCACTCCGGACCGTCGAGGAATATGGCCGCGGATTCGTTTGGGTGGGTCTGCATGAGCCTTATGAATCCCAGATGACGAAGGTCGCTTCCGAGTTCGGTATTCACGAGCTGATTGTGGAAGACGCCGTTCAGGCGCACCAGCGTCCCAAGCTGGAGCGCTATGATGACCAGCTCTTCGTCGTCGCACGCTCGGTTAACTACCGCGACCACGATGAGGTTGCCGATAAGCGCCAGATCATCTCCACTGGTGAGGTCCAGATGATTTTGGGCAACAACTTCATCATTACGGTGCGCCACTCGGCTAAGCTGCCCAATCTCGCCTACACCGTGCAGGACGAGCAGGACTTGGTTGAGCTCGGCCCGGTAGCCATGGCCTGGAAGATTCTGGATATGTTGGTGGACCGCTACTCCGAGATCGTTCGCCTCATCGCAATAGAGATCGATGAGATCGAGGAAGAGGTCTTTACCCCACAGACCAAGTTCAACATCGACAGGATCTACATGTTTAAGCGTGAGATCTTGGAGATGAAGCACGCCATTGACCCGCTTTCGGTAGCGCTAAAGGCCATGACCAATGACCACAAGGATCTCATCTCCAAGCAGATCCGTTCCTACCTGCGCGACGTCAACGACCACGAGCTCGTGGTCAAGGACCAGGTTGCGGGCTTCGACGAGCGCTTAACCTCGCTTATCGACGCCTCCGTTGCCAAGGTGACCATGCAGCAAAACAGCGACATGCGCACCATCTCCGCGGTGGTCGGCATGTGGGCTGCTCCTACCCTGGTCGCCGGCATCTACGGCATGAACTTCGATGTCATGCCGGAACTGCACTGGGCCGGTGGCTACTTCATAGCGCTAGGCCTGATGGTACTCGTGGTCGCGGTCATGTGGTGGTGGTTCCGCCGCAACCACTGGCTCTAAACCTGGTTAGCCGGTAATCATCGTGCGCAGGTTAGTTCGCGCGACAAGTTTTCCGGCGTGGT
This sequence comes from Corynebacterium sp. HMSC08C04, assembly GCF_001807495.1. Taxonomy (NCBI): domain Bacteria; kingdom Bacillati; phylum Actinomycetota; class Actinomycetes; order Mycobacteriales; family Corynebacteriaceae; genus Corynebacterium; species Corynebacterium sp. HMSC08C04. Next base: position 145,232 of record NZ_KV789201.1, read on the forward strand.
GCATTTCAATGCACCACACGTGGGTACGCCGGCCGACATGGACCGGCGTGGCCACGGCCTCAATCAGCCCCTCTGAGACTGGGCGGAGAAAATCCGTGCTGTTGTTAATGCCCACGACCGGTGCAGCGGCGTTGATGAATGACGCGATAGAGCCTACGGACTCACCGATAGAGCAATACAGCCCGCCGTTGGCCACGCCCCACGGCTGGTGGTGCTGAGGCTTTACCTCAAGCTGCGCGCGCACCTCGTCCTTGGATACCGCGGTAAATTCGATACCGAGCAGCGCGCCCAAGCCACTGTTATGGCTATTAAAAAGCGCGACTTCTTCTGCAGTTAAAACACGCTCCTGCGCAGTCTGTGCCAGCTTGTTCATCAGTTCGTAGATGTTTAAGCTTTCTTCGCTCATGCCATGACAGAGTAGCTGCAAACTCTGACGTAGGATAGAGCCCATGACTGAAAAGACTGAACTCGCCCACATCGGCGTTGTCGGCTTGGCTGTTATGGGCTCCAACCTGGCCCGCAACTTTGCCCACAACGGCAACACCGTAGCCGTCTACAACCGCAGCCCGGAAAAGACCCACAAGCTCATCGAAGAGCACGGCTCCGAAGGTAACTTTATCCCTTCCGAGACCATCGAGGACTTCGTCGCTTCTCTCGAGCGCCCACGCAAGGCCATCATCATGGTTCAGGCGGGCAAGGCTACCGATGCAGTCATCGACCAGCTCGCAGAAGCGATGGATGAGGGCGACATCATCATCGACGGCGGCAACGCCCTCTACACGGACACAATGCGCCGTGAGAAGGAAGTAGCTGCCAAGGGCAAGCACTTCGTCGGCGCGGGCATCTCCGGCGGCGAAGAGGGCGCTCTCAACGGTCCTTCCATTATGCCGGGCGGTCCGGCTGAATCTTGGGAGACTCTGGGCCCAATTCTCGAGTCCATCGCCGCTGAAGTCGACGGCACCCCGTGCGTTACCCACATCGGCCCGGATGGCGCTGGCCACTTCGTCAAGATGGTCCACAACGGCATCGAGTACGCCGACATGCAGGTCATCGGCGAGGCATACCAGCTGCTGCGCTACGGCGCGGGCCTGGAACCGGCAGAAATCGCAGAGGTCTTCAAGGAATGGAACTCCGGCGACCTCGATTCCTACCTGATTGAGATCACCGCTGAGGTGCTCGCACAGAACGAACCAGAAACGGGCAAACCGCTTGTCGACGTCATCCTAGATGCCGCCGGCCAGAAGGGCACCGGCCGCTGGACCGCCATCAACGGTCTGGAGCTGGGCGTACCAGTCACCGCCATCGCAGAGGCCGTCTTCGCCCGTGGCCTCTCCTCCGCCACCGCACAGCGCGCCGCCGCTCAAGAAGGCGGCCTACCCGCGGGCATCATCGACTTCGGCGGAGTCGACCCAGACGAGTTCATTGAGGACGTACGCCGCGCTCTCTATGCTTCCAAGCTCATCGCGTACTCGCAGGGCTTCGATGAGATCAAGGCTGGCTCCGAGCAGTTCGGCTGGGACGTTGACCCGCGCGATCTTGCCACCATCTGGCGCGGCGGCTGCATCATCCGCGCGAAGTTCCTGGATCGCATCCGCGAGGCTTATGACACCAACCCGCAGCTGCCTGCTCTCATCCTCGACCCATACTTCAAGGGCGAGCTCGCCGAACTCATCGCTCCGTGGCGTCGCGTTGTCGTTGCCGCAACCCAGATGGGCCTGCCGGTGCCGGTATTCGCTTCCTCCCTGTCCTACTACGACAGCCTACGCGCTGAGCGTCTGCCGGCTGCGCTGATTCAGGGTCAGCGTGACTTCTTCGGTGCGCACACCTTCAAGCGCGTGGACAAGGAAGGCACCTTCCACATCGAGTGGTCCGGCGACCGCAGCCTGACTGAGATGTAAAAAGGCTTTTTCAGCCTTCTTCCAAGGCGCTAGGTTCTCTTCTGTGGAGGGTGCCTAGCGCTTTTGCTTTGCCTGGATTGCGGTCTAAGAAGCGTTGGCCACTAAGCTTTAAGGCAATGACTACTTTCGCCGAACTCGGCTTACCTCAAGAATTCGTGCGTGTCCTCAACAAGCAGGGCATCACCGAACCTTTTCCCATCCAGCAGGCGGCTATCCCCGATGCGCTCGCTGGCAAGGACGTGCTTGGCCGCGGCCCGACAGGCTCCGGCAAGACCTTTACCTTTGGCCTGCCGATGCTCGCGCGCCTGGCTAAATCCGGCGCCTCTAAGCCTGGCCGGCCACGCGGCCTAGTGCTCGCGCCCACCCGCGAGCTTGCCACCCAGATCCACGAGCGCCTCAACGACCCAGCTAATGCCTTGGGCCTGCGCGTGCTTTCCGTGGTCGGCGGCGTGAACATCAATCATCACATCCGTTCGCTGGCACGTCCCGTCGACCTTTTGGTTGCCACGCCGGGCCGTGCACAGGACCTCATCAACCAGGGCAAGCTCTCCTTGGAGGATGTCTCTGTCGCAGCGCTCGATGAGGCTGACCACATGGCGGACATGGGCTTCCTGCCGCAGGTACGCAAGCTCTTAAAGCTCACGCCTGCCGACGGCCAGCGCTTGCTGTTTTCTGCCACCCTCGACGGTGATGTGGACAAGCTGGTGCGCCAGTTCATGCACTCCCCAGTAACACACTCCACCGCGCCTGTCGAGGCTGCCGTGGACACGATGGAACACCACCTCGTATTCGTGGGCGACCGCGACGCGCGAAACGACGTCGTCGTGCGAATCGCCGCACGTGAGGGCAAGACGATCATGTTCATGCGCACCAAGCATGGCGTCGACCGCCAAGCCAAGAAGCTGCGCCGTGTGGGCATCAATGCATTGCCACTGCACGGCGATAAGGGCCAAGGCGCACGCACCAAGGCGATTGAGGGCTTCGCCGACGGATCCGTGCCGGTTCTCGTGGCTACCGATATTGCTGCCCGCGGCATCGACATCGCGAACGTTTCCCTAGTCGTCCACGTTGACCCACCAGCTGAGCACAAGGCTTATCTGCACCGTGCTGGTCGTACCGCGCGCGGCGGCGCATCAGGTGCCGTGGTAACACTAGTTATGGACCAACAGCGTGAGGAAGTTGCCAAGCTCATCAAGAAGGCCGGCGTTGCGGCAGCAGAACTCGATCTCAGCGATCGCCCCAACCCCGCCGGTGCCCCAGAGCTAGCCAAGATCACCGGCGCGCGTAAGCCAAGCGGTACTCCCCTTCCTCCACCGAATCAGAATGTATCTTCCCAGCAAGGCGGGAAGAAAAAGCCGGCCGGATCCCGGAATGGCTCGCAGGGTACGCCTAATCAGCCGAAGAAGGGCTCGGGCCGCAACTCCACAAACCGCAGAGCATCCGGCAACGGCAAGGGCTACCGCTCCCGCAACGGAAAGCCAGGTGGCTCTCGCCGCCGAGGTGGTGGTCAGCGCTGATGCTGCTGACTGAGCAGGAGTGGTGTCCACGCCATGACGCCCACGTCGCCCGCGCCGACGCGCTGCTATCCCAGTTCCGCCATCCCGGTGACTATCACCCGGTTTATGACTTCCTCTTCGAGTACTATCCGGTGCGTCCCTCGCATTTGCGCCGTTGGCACCCTGGCTTTAACGTCACGCTCGCCGGCACGCCGGGCACGATCCCGCATGAGGAATGGCGGGACTACCATCGCACAGAGCAAGGTGTAACCCTTGACCTGGAAACCTTCTGGGCACGGCGGGGCGATTCCATCACCTATATCCGCAACCTGATGGCTAAAACAACCACCAATCCGGCTCAGTTCGATTGCTTCGGGCTGCATGAGTGGGCCATGGTCTACAAGACGGACTCACCGCGCCATGACCTGCCGCTACGCCTTGGTGCCCAACGCACCAACGAGGTGGTGGAATCCCATCGCATTCGCTGCACGCATTATGATGCTTTCCGCTTTTTCACGGAGCCTGCGCGCCCGCTCAACCTCACGGTCTTGACCCGTGAGGGCCAGCCAGACAGTGACCAGGCCGGCTGCGTCCACGCCACAATGGACCTCTATAAGTGGGCGTGGAAACTCGGCCCGCTGGTTCCAGGCGAACTGTTCATCGAAACGCTGGAACTTGCCATCGAAGCCAGAACTCTCGACATGGAAGCCTCACCTTATGATTGCCGTGGGTGGGGCTTCGGCGTGGTCCCAATCGAAACCGCGGTAGGCAAGGCGGAATATGTGGAGCGCCAGCGCGGGCTGGCCCAGAAAGCCAAACCATTGCGCCAACGGCTTGTCGCCATCGTTGACGAAGCCATGGCGGCTACAATTAGCAACCATTAATGTGGCCTCCTTAAGGCTCGATATCCGGTTGTGAGAACGGCTATTACCGCCCCAGTGTGGAAGGAACTTTCGTGGCAAGACATTCCAACGGCAAAAACACATTCGCAGTGGCAGGCTGGGTATTGGCCCTCCTGGCAGCGTTGATCCTCACACTCGCCGTCGGCGCCTATTTCCTTTTCCGCGGCAACGATGACGCCTCGACCACCACTGCAGCAGCGTCTTCCGCAGTAGAGCCAGCCGAGGAATCAGAAGCAGCAATTTCTGATGCTGCCGCGCGCGATGAGCAAGCAGAAAGCAGCGCCGCCGAAAGCTCTGCGCCTGAGTCTTCAGAAAGCGCTCCTTCTTCCGAGGAGAAGCAACCAGAGGAAAATAAGCCTGCCGCGTTCGCCGAAAATACCCTGGTTCTCCTCGATACCTCCGAGGGCCTGGCACCGTATTTCAACCAGGTAACGCAGGCCTTGGGCAACACCGCGAACGCACTGGGCGAAAAGTCTGGTTTGGTAGGCCTGTGGAACTACTCTTCCCCACTGTCTGAGACCGCGACGGTGGGCTACCGCCAGAACATCGGCTATGGGGAGGCTGGCCCAGTGGCCTTTGCCCTGCAGCAGTTTGGAACCGGCGGCGTTCCGCAGACCCGCAGCGCCGTGACCGCAGCGGTGGCAAACGCAGCCGACCAAGCCGCAGGCACCGAGCAAAAGGCCAAGGTTCTGCTCGTTACCACCGGTACGGCCCAAGACATGGATGATCCAACTTTCCAGCAAGCTCTCGCCGATGCCAAGAGCGACAACGTCTCGCTTTCCGTCGTGCATATTGGCCCTGGGGAAAAAGACGCAGTGCTTGACGACGCCGCCGATTCCTTCACCGAAGTCACCGATCCTGCCGACCAGGCTGCCCTCGAGGAAGCCCTAAATCAAGCCGCAGGCGTTTAATCGCCACTGCTGGCCTTACGCCGCCTCGGGGCCTCTCTCCCCCCGTAGCGTCTCTGTCTTTCGCTGCAAATGGTGAGGTCCAAATGGTGAGGATCAGATGGTGAGGTCGCGCAACACCAGCATCAGCGCTATACATCAAGCACAGCTTTTACGTCGCGTCCTCACCATTTAGAAATCCGGCTGCGGTGCGCCTAGAGCTAATGCTTTACTAGCCCGTTCTCCAGATAAGTGAAAACGCTAAAACGCTTACAGTCCCCAACTCACGTGAGCTCGAGTTGGGGACTGTAAGCGTTTTAAATCTGCCCCGCGGGTTCCCGCGGTAGCAAGGCCGCTTTACGCGGCCTAGAACCTAGGAGGACTTGCGGTTGCGGCGTGCAGCCAGCTCGTCGATGCCAATGACGGTCTCGTCCTTGAATTCGTCCAGGCGCTCTGCCGGGAAGGAAGAGATAGTGCCGGAAAGCTCCTTCAGGATGCCCGGGACCGCGATGCCGAAAACGCCCTGGCCGCCTGCCAGGAGGTCAATGACTTCATCGTTGGAACGGCACTCGTAAACGGTGGTTCCGTCGGAGACGAGGGTCAGCTCTGCAAGGTCGTTAACGCCGCGGTCACGCAGGGACTCAACTGCCAGGCGAATGTTCTGCAAGGAAATACCGGTATCGAGCAGACGCTTGACAATCTTGAGAACCAGAACGTCCTTGAAGGAGTACAGACGCTGGGAGCCTGAGCCACGAGCGTTGCGAATGGACGGGTTGACCAGATTGGTGCGTGCCCAGTAGTCCAACTGACGATAAGTAATGCCGGCTACCTGGCAGGCGATCGGCACACGGTAGCCGAGCTCTTCGTCCGGTCCGACGTCGAAGAGCGACTCTTGCACGTAGCCCTTGCCTGCGCCGTGGGAGGCGTTGTACTCGTCTAGGTTCTCGTTGATGCTCACGTAATTACTCCAATGGGGTTTGTTGGAAGCCTCTAAGGCTTAATTAAAGGCCACGGCCCTAACCCCGTCAAGGCTAGAGGCCAAGGCTTGGCCAAACTCTCTAGCTTTACTTTAGACTTCTTCGTCCCCATTGTCATCATTAGTCACACGCGTGTCATTAGAATCTTTTTTATCTTCCGTTTCAAAAAAGTCCTCTTCAGAGACACCCAGCGAGCGCATCATCGCCTCGAAATCAGCATCTGCCTGCGGATTACCCGAAGCGGAGCTATCTGAGCTGGACGTTTTCACCACTTCCTCACCAGCATCGTCGGCGGGCGGATCGAAATGGAAATCAAAGTAGGCATCCATATCGTCATCCGAGACAAAGACGGCAACTTTAGACAACAGCTCTTTTTCTACAGTGATTGGCACATTGAAGTGTTCCGAAACCACCAGAGCATCGCTAAGCTTTGCGTCGTGCGCCTCACCCGCCGCATCGACGATGTCGACCATAAAGGTGCCTTCGTAATAGTTAACAATCTCAATGGAGCCCACGCCACCGAGTTGCTCAATGAGCTCGATTAGAAGGTCGTGTGTGGTGGGGCGGGTTTCGCTATAACCGTCGAGGCGCTGCATGACGCGCGCGCCTTCTAGTTGCGAGAGCCAAACGGGAAGGATGCGGTTTCCTTCTACCCAGCGCATAAGAGCGCATAGTTCGCTTTCCGGCTCCATAACGTGGATGCCGTGGAACTCAAGACTAATTTTTCCCATGCTCTCCACTCTCCCACATTTGCCCGCCGCGTGGTGACAGAGAGCTTAATGTGGGCCGCTAGCACTAGGCCTAGCGGCGAAATCGGGAAATCTAGGAGTTGTATTCGTGACGCAGGTCAGTCTTGACCATGGTCGCGTGCAGCGAAACAACCAGAGCGGTCATCTGCTGTGACAATTCCTCGGCCTTCTGCACGGCAGTATCCGAGTTGGAGTTGGCCACCGGGGAGGCAACCTGCGCGATGAGATCTGCCTGGCGGCGGGCGTTGTTGCGCAGCGACTTCAGCTGACGCTCTTCAAAACCGAATGCCTTAAGAGCCACTGCGGCAGATACTACGGAGACGTCATCCGCATCAAAGAATCCCGATGCATCCGGGCTAATCAGGCCAATCTTGACGAGGCCAGCAACCTCCGCCTCAGTGGAGCCTGCTTGCTCAGCAACCTCTACGTCAGTAAGACGCGTAATAACCGGAGCACGGAACTGGTCCGGGCTCAGCAACGTTTCTGCCTTGCCAGCAGAAACGATTGCAGTGACCTGGCCGGAATCCATAGCTTCCAGCTGCTCACGGATGACCTTCAGCGGGGTGTAGTTGTCACGCTGAGTGGTGAGAATGTAGAGAAGTCGGTCAACGTCTTCCTGAGTGAAACGACGATAACCAGAGGCAGTACGCTGCGGCGTGATTAGACCTTCAGATTCAAGGAATCGAATCTTCGACACGGTGACGTCTGGGAACTGCTGATTCAGTTGCTCCAGGACGACGCCGATCGACATGGTCTTGGCTTTTTTGGCCTTAGCGGTCCCTTTCCACAGGGCCGCGGCCTTAGACTGTGCTGCGCTCACTATACTTCTCTTGAATTTCTCTAAAGACTCGAAACGTGTTTATTGATTGGCGATGAAGACCAGACGGAACTTGCCGATCTGGATCTCGTCACCCACGTGAAGAACCTGGGAGTTACGCGGCTCGCGGTTGACGTATGTGCCGTTCAGGGATCCGACATCGACGACCTCAAACTCGCCCTCGTTCACGCGGAACTCAGCGTGGCGACGGGAAACGGTGACATCATCCAAGAAGATGTCTGCCTCTGGATGACGACCCGCGGTGGTGGTTGGGCGGTCCAACAAGAAGCGGGCACCTGCATTCGGACCACGCTTTACAACGAGGAGGGCCTGGCCCTCGGAAAGGTTTTCCGCACCTGCAACGGAGGTGTCATTACCGGCGGCAGCGCCGTTTTCCATCTCCTTGAGAAGGTCTGCACGGAATACAGAAGTGGTTTCTACCTGCGGTTCCGGCGTACCGGTATGCTCGCTCATTTTTACCTCCGAAGTGTCGGATTAATGTGGACTTATTCCATACTAGCGACTCGCCCGCTTCCGCGAGCATCCTCACCAGATTTGTTTCATAAATTACGTTAACGGAAGATATTACCGATTCCTTTAAGTACGGAATTTCCTCCGCCAGACAAGGGGTTATCAGAGACCATATAGGTCCAAGTGGCACTCGGCCGCGCAAGCCCCGAATCTTCCATGTGAGCACCTTTTTCATCAATGTCCACCGACTTAAAGGTAGCCACTGACTCCTCCACGGCGCGTTGCGCCAATTCCTTGAACTCGCGGACCGCAATGCGGTGATATTCGTCGATCGGCGTCTCACGGGCGATCGCGCGCAGGTGAATCGACTCACGGACATCGTCCATCAGCTCTAGGTGGTCGGCCCACGCCAGGTCGAGATGGTAGAGCATGATTTCGCGGGCGGCTTTTTCCTTTACCTCTGCGGGAAGTTCGGCAAGCTCCGCGGCACGTTCGGGAGCGCGCTCAGCTAATTCCTCCCAGGCCTGTGCGGTGTCGAGCAGCTTCGCTCGGCGTTCATCGATGATGACGCGTTGATCCGCCAACAGCTGGTTGTACTTCCATGTCTGTGCGTGAATTTCCAGCAGCTGGCCTTCGGTTACGCGCTGACAATGCGCCACGAAGTCTGCCACGCGTTTAGATTCAATACGGCCAGTTTCGTCCGGCTGCGCCGAGAGGGCTTCGTCCTCCCCGCCTTGCTTGACGACGTCGTCTTCCAAAGACACGAAGAACAACGACAGGCCCGGGTCTCCCTGGCGTCCAGCACGCCCGCGCAGCTGATTGTCCAGGCGGGAGGTGCGATGGCGCGAAGTACCGATGACGGCGAGACCACCCAGCTGCGCAACCTGCTCGCGGTCGGCCTCAGTTGCGCCGCCCAGCTTGATGTCTGTACCGCGGCCGGCCATCTGTGTCGAGACGGTCACGCGTGCGATATCGCCGGCTTCGGCGACGATGCGGGCTTCCTCAGCATCGTTCTTGGCATTGAGCACGCTGACTTCGACGCCGCGTTCGCGAAGTGCCTCGGCTAAATCCTCCGACTCCGCGACATCGTGCGTGCCCACGAGAACCGGCTGGCCAGTAGCGTTAAGGGCCACGATTTCGTCGACAATAGCCTTCGACTTCTCCTCGACCGTGGCATAAATGCGATCGGCCTCGTCGAAACGCTGCAATTGTTTATTGCGCTCGATTACAGAAACGCGCAGATCATAGAACTGACGCAACTGGTCAGTCGCCTCAACCGCGGTGCCGGTCATTCCGCACACCGTCGGGTAACGGCGCATCAGCTCCTGCAGAGTGATCGTGTCGAGGATGCGGCCACCCTCGGAGACTTCAAGGCCTTCTTTAGCTTCCACCGCAGCCTGCAGGCCGTCCGGCCAGCGCTGCAAGTCAGCAACGCGGCCGCGGGAGGCGTCGATTAGCTGCAACTTGCCATCTACAACGATGTAGTGGATATCGCGAATCAGCAAGGCCTTGGCGTGCAAAGCCAGATTCACCTTGACCAGAATCGTCCCGATGTTGTCCTCGGAATACAGTGAGTCAATGCCCAACTCGCGCTCGACGCGTGCCGCGCCATCATCGGTCAAAGCAACGGTACGGCCATCTTCGGCGATGACATAGTCCAAGTCCTCGCGAAGTCGCGAAACCACATTGGTGATGTGACCCGTGGGAGCCTCTCCTGGACGGTTTCCTGCTAGTACCAACGGAACCAGGGCCTCGTCGACCAAAACAGAGTCAGCCTCGTCTACCAAAGCGACGTCGGCTCGCGCCTGCACGGTCTGCTCGCGACTAGTGATCTGGTTATCGCGCAGCACGTCGAAGCCGAGCTCATTGACTGGGGCATAAATAATGTCGCAGGAATACGCTTTGCGACGCTGCGCGGCGTCCTTCTTCTCCGTCACGGAGTCTACGGTGAGGCCAAAAAATTCGACTAGCGGGCGCATCCATTCAGCATCACGATCAGCCAAGTAATTGTTTACCGTCACAAGGTGGACGCGCTTACCGGTCAGCGCAAAGCCGGTTGCGGCCATGGCTCCGACGAGGGTCTTGCCCTCACCAGTAGCCATCTGAATGACGTCTCCGGAAAGCAGGCGCAACACCGCTTGGGACTGGACATGGAAAGGTTGCATGCCAAGCGTACGCTCGCTGGCCACGGCAAGCGCTGCCAAAAATCGCGCTTTATCTGCGATTTCACCCTCACGCACAGAGTCGCGGGCGGCTTGTGCCACGGCGGCGTCGTCAAGCGCGGAAAGCTCCTGAGTCGCAGCACCGGATTTATCCACGATGGCTTTCGACTTTTTATCGTTCCGCTCGCTCTGCGCCCCCATGGCCTTCCAGAACCAGCCAAATGCACCCATGTTCGTCTCCGTTACTGTTGAATGCTTCTTAGTAAATGTTTAACTTTACCGACTCTAGCTAACCCTCTGTGGCCTCTGTAGCGACGGCTCTATATCCTAGTCTTTATGCAATCTGTGAACGTGAAGCTCCCGTCCTCCACTGGAACCATGATGGCGGGTACCATTGACTTTCCTGACTCCGCGCCACAAGCCTTTGCGATCTTCGCGCACTGCTTTGCTGGATCGCGCCACACTCCCGGTGCGGCTCGCGTATCTAAGCAGCTCACCAATTTCGGCGTAGCTACCCTGCGCTTCGATTTCCCGGGCCTCGGCCAGTCCGAGGGCAATTTCGGTGAGACCAACTTCAGCCAAAATGTTGCTGATATTCAGGCTGCAGCAAACTGGCTGGCTGAAAACTACTCCGCTCCGCAGCTTCTGATGGGCCACTCCTTGGGCGGCGCCGCCTCCCTGGCAGCGGCAAGCGGTATTCGCTCCCTCAAGGCAGTGGCAACCATCGGCGCACCATTTGATCCTGCCCACTCTGTTTTGCACTACGCCGACAAGATTGGTGAGGTTGACGCAAATGGCGAGGTCGAGGTCATCCTCGGCGGTCGCGCGCTGACCATCTCCCGTCACTTCCTCGAAGACTTGGCGGATACCAACCCAGAGGATTACCTGCGCCTGCTGCGCAAGCCGCTGATGATCTTGCACTCCCCGATCGACCAAACCGTTGGCATCGACAATGCCCAGAACATCTTCTTAAAGACGCGCTACCCCAAGTCCTTGGTGGCCTTGGACAAGGCAGACCACCTCGTCACCAAGCAGGGTGCCGCTGCCCGCGCCGCAGACCTCATTGGCGCTTGGTTCGAGCAGTTCATCGTGCCGGAGAATGTACCAGCCCACATCGATGAAACTGCAGCTGAAGCGCAGCCTGCAGTCGGTACTAAGTTCGGCGTGGTGGTTCGCCACAATGAGCGCAGCGTCACGGCTGACCGCCCCAAGAAACAGGGCGGAAAGGGCCAAGGATTCACCGCGGAGGGCCTGCTGATGTCCGCGCTAGCTGCCTCGACCACGCAAACAATCAAGGAAGCCTCCAAAGGCATGCCGCTCGACGACGTCCAGGTCAACGTCACGTATGTGGGGGACACGACGTTTGAGCGCCGCATAAAGCTTGTGGGCGATCTTTCAGCGCAGCAGAAGTCGACCTTGCTCGAGGCCGCGAAGTCCTCTCCTGTTGAGCTGTTGCTGGGCGCCGCCCAAATCGTGGACGTCGAAGCATGATCGTGCTCAACCCCTTGTGCCCCGAAGCCCGCTGCCCTTGTGGGCTCGGGCTTAGCTTCGGCGAATGCTGCGGCAAGTACCACGGCGGCAAGCCCGCCCCGACCGCTGAGGCCCTCATGCGCTCACGCTTTTCGGCCTTCGTGACCGGCGATGAGGATTACCTGCTGCGCACCTGGGACCCGGAAACCCGGCCAGAGCGCCTACACCTGGAAGACAACGGTATCCACTTTTATCGCCTGGACATCATCGATACCGTCGACGGCGGCCCGCTCGATGATACGGGAATCGTGGAGTTCGAAGCTTTCTACAAAGGCGCGGCCGCAGGCTCCCAGCGTGAGCGCTCACAGTTCCGGCGCACACAGTGTCAGTGGGTATATAGCACCGGCGATTTTTAAGCAATACCCAGCTCACACAGGCGATTGGAATCAGTGAATACTACTGATGTAATCTATTCAGGTCGCATCCTCGAGATGTGACGGCGGACTATGGCGCAGTTTGGTAGCGCACTACACTGGGGGTGTAGGGGTCGCAGGTTCAAATCCTGTTAGTCCGACCAAACCGGTAAAGAAGCCGGCTTTGGGCAGTAGTCATCTACCGCCTAAAGCCGGTTTCTTCTTTTCGACCACTAAAATCCTTGAATCTGACCCTTGATTCCCAAGTGCTCCGCGATGCCCACGAGCTCGATGTCGAAAATGCGTGAGGCTAGGTCAAAGAGGAATTCACGGGGTTGGTCGCGCAGCGCGCCAAAGGTTGTCAGGTGCGCGAAACCGTGGATGGTGGACCACATCGACATGACCATCGTGTACAGCGCCCATGGAGTACGAGGGCCACCGGCCTCGTCGAGGGCATCGCGCGCAATCGTCATGAAATAGCCGAAGGTCTCGCCCATCTCGAAACGCGAATTGATTAAGTCCTTGCGTTCAAAAGACGCTGGCACGATGGAACCTGAGGAAATCATCGTCAGGCCTAAAAAGCCGACTGGGTCATGATGCGCGAAGCCTAAATATCCGAAAGCACACGCCTTCATCGTGCTAAAACCGAGACTTTTACCGCCTTCGTAACGCATCTGTTCGCGGAGATGCTCGTGTGCGATGGCATCGATATGCTTTTCCAATAAGGAAAGGAGCTTTTGATCTCCTTCTATCAAATGCGTCGCCCGGTCGAAATCGATACCAGCACGTTCGGCGGCAGTGCCGAGATGCATATTGCTAAGGCCGGAGTCGACGATGTCCTCCACCGCGCCGCGCAGTAGAGCCCTAACTACTTCCCCGTCGTTGCCTCGCGGCAAATGTTTGGCGCGAATTCTTTTATCAGCTGGGAGGCTACCTCCCATCGCAACTGGATCCTGCGGCGGGATAGCACCGTGCGCGAAACCTATTGCCAACCCGGCACTTAGGTAGTCCAAACAGGCATTGAAAGTCTGCTTCTTCGCGGTTGGCGAGAGATGTCGCAGCACGCCCGTGGTACACAGATGGGAGATACCATGGACACCAACCAAAAGGCTCACGGCTTGGATACGGACCAAGTCTGCATCGCGCGGTCCGCCAGCTTCCTCAATGCAATCGCGTGCGATGTTGAGCAGAATATCCAGCGTGGGGCGTTTGCCAGAGCGCTGGAGATAATCATCGAAGCTCAGCTCATAAGAGTGCAGGCTCGGAGCTGCTTGCGTAAACGTGAAGGCGTCGAAATAGACCGGATGCTTCTGAGCGAACTCGAAAAAGCCAGCAGCCATGGCTCGCATACGATCGAGCGCCGTGGCATCAGGGCTTAGGTACTTTTCTTGCTCATCTAGATAGTGGATGACCAGTTTGTCGAGGTAAGCTTTAGCCTCATCAGCCAATTGCTCATCAGATGCAAAAAGCTTCTTCGCCTCTTTGACCTCAACATCGGTCTGTTCGGCGACGGTACACACTGCAACGGCATCGCGTCCGGCGCGCGCAATGACGCGAACTGCCAGATCTAGCATGCACTGTCGTGGCGAGCCCGAGGCCAAGCAAGCATCTACAGATGTCTTCACGCAATCCACCCTACTGTGGTCTAGGTATCCGTTCCGGGAAAATTGATGCGCTCAGCATCAATTAAGCAAACACATATGACCACATATGACATAGCCAACATGTCCGAGCTTTGCCCTCCGATGGAGGTACCGGTTCAAGTCCAGGGCGCGCACGTTCCTCAAAACGAGGAAACCCCCGCATCATCGAGCGCCAACTCTAGCGGGGGTCCAACTCCAAATCGACACCACCGTGTCGGTTAAGACTTTACCACTTCCCCACAGGAAGTGCGCAAAGCACAACACGGTCGGTGTCGATAATCCGAAAGGAGACCAAGGCACCATGCAGACCCGAGATGAGCGCCGCGCCAAGCTCGAAGCAGTCAAAGAACTAGCCCGCAGGCAAGAACACGACGCCGCACAAGAACTACTCCAATCCCAAGACGTCGGCTACACCTCCAAACTCTTCGTCCAAGCACTCTTCCCCTACCGCAAAACCGAGGGAAACAACCGCACCGTCGAAACCCCACAGGGAACAATCACCATCCTCTCCCAACGAGGAGTCCCCTACGGCAAGTACCCGCGCCTCATCATGGCCTATATCATCACCCGCGCCGTAGCTAATGCCGGACGCCTCAAAGAAGGAAAAATCACCCACGAAGAAGCCCGCCACATTCCGCTAGGTCACTCCATGAGCCACTTCCTCCAAGCAATCGGCATCACCGGACGCGGCACCGGAGGAGCAACCGGAAACCTGAAAAATATCCGCGAGCAGCTCCTACGCATCGCAGGTTCTTTCATCACTGTCCAAAGCGACGACGGCGTTCACGCACGCGGACGCAACACCCAAATCCTCGAAGACTGGAACCTCTGGTTCGACCCCCGCGACCCCAACCAGGGGAGCTTCATGGAATCAGAACTCGTCCTAACCCCCCAGTTCTTCAAGCACATTGCCGAAGCCCCCATCCCCATCGACCTCAATGTACTGCGCGAGCTCAACAAACCACGTTCGATGGACATTTACATCTGGCTCACCGTAAAGCAGTACTGGCTGGCCAAAAACAACCGCGAAGCCTACACCTTCACCTGGGATATGATTGCCGCAAACTTCTCCACCAAAGAGCTAGAAACTTCACAAGACGTAGCTAGTTTCCGACGCAATTTCAAGAGTGCCATATCGGACATCCTAAAGGCTTGGCCAGAAGCAGGAATCGGAGCCGGCACTGACGGGGTAACCGTCACCAGAACCGCCCCATCAGTTCAACAGAAGCCGCCTCGCCCCGAACTCGACTAACCCATACACGGGAAAGCAGCGCCCTCCGGGGCGCTTTCTTTTTACCTAAAACAGCTTGCGCATATTTACGCATACGGCTGCGCATATTTACGCATACGGCTGCGCATATTTACGCATACGGACGTATTACCAGCTCAGCTTGCGCATATTTACGCATACGGAAAGAGTGCTTGCGCATATTTACGCATACGGCTGCGCATATTTACGCATACGGCTGCGCATATTTACGCATACAGGGCCAGTTATCCACAGGGTTTCACCTGCGAGTTTACCCATTTTCCCAGGTCGCTTATAACTATATCCCTGTAGATCTATATCCCCAGCCGATCAACCAACAAAACTGAAGTGTCCCAGGTTTTGTTCCGTTTGAGTAGATGGGAAAATCTGGAACATGCCAAGAAAATTTGACCAGGATGCAAAGGACCGTGTGGTCCGTCTCGTGGAGGACCGCATCTTGGCGGAAAGCATGTCGATGCATCCCGCGTGCTAGGCAGTAGCTTCAAAGTTGGGGGTTTCATGGCACACGGCTCGTCTATGGACTTAAGCCTGCTCGTCGTGCGGGAAACATCCCAGAACCTGTTCCTGAAGATTTGGCTACCGAAAATGCCAGGCTACGCCGCGAAAATCAAGAGCTTCGAGATACCAACGAGTTGCTGAAGGCTGCGTCAGCTTTTTCGCCTCACGACCAGGCCCCAAACGTTAAGAAATGATCCGGTTCATCGATAAATACCGGAATCATTTCTCTGTCGAGTTCATCTGCACCGGAGTTGAAGATTAACCGGGCTGGTGGGTTTATCACCTCGCGTGGTTATCGCCAGTCCAAAGCCCGTGGGCTTAAGTGCTCGTCGCCTTCGTGACGCTGTGCTGATTGAACGCATTGGTGCCATTCATCGGGATAATTACGGTGTCTACGGCGTGCGGACAATGTGGCATGCGCTTGACCGTGACGGAATCGACATCGGTCGTGAGCAAACCGCCCGGCTGATGCGCCTAGCTGGTGTTTCTGGCACAGGCACAGGCGGATCACCAATCACAACCCGTACACCTCAACAGGCCGGATCTGCGCCCGGATTTGGTCGAGCGTGAGTTCAAAGCCCAAGGCCTTAAACAAGCTGTGGGTGGCCGACATTACCTACGTGCGTACGAAGAAGGGTTTTGTGTACACCGCGTTTGTCACTGACGTTTACTCCCGGCGGATCGTCGGATGGGCATTATCGGACTCGATGCGCACCGAGGTATTACCGCTGCAAGCACTCAACCAAGCGATTGTGAGCGCGAAGGAAACAACAGGCCTTATTCACCATTCGGATCACGGCTTATAGTACGTCAGCGTTGTCTACAACCAGCGTCTCGCCCAGCACGGGATTGCCGCTTCCACTGGGACCGTCGGTGACTGAAATGACAATGCTCTAGCTGAAAACGTTAACGGCTCTTACAAGAATGAGCTCATCCATACTCGCAGGTGGAATGATGTTGTCGAGG
>NZ_KV789201.1:161870-171793 GCF_001807495.1 Corynebacterium sp. HMSC08C04
CGCGACGTTCGAGTGGGTGTCATGGTGGAACGAGGTAAGGCTCCACCAAAGCCTGGGATATCGAACCCCAGCCGAGGTGGAAACCGAATTGTGGAAGAAGAACCCGCAACAGGGAATAATAGAAATCAAGGAACATGCCTAGGAACAAAACTCGGGGCACTTCAAGCCCCTTATATGGCTCTGGATGTGGTGATTGCTGCAGAACCGTCATCAGTAAGGGTGACTTTTCCATCTACGCGGTAGACTTCACGCAACATTTTTGCGGTTAACACGTCCTTAGCTGCTCCGTGTGCGTATACAGTGCCCGCGTGGAGTACCGCAATGCGGTGAGCGAAGCGCGCTGCTTGTGAAAGATCGTGCATCGAAACCACGACCGCCGCGGGTGCTTCAGCTGCATAGGCGCGAATATGCTCCATGAGGATGAGCTGATTTCTTAGGTCAAGAGCGCTGGTTGGCTCGTCCAGTAGTAATGCCTGCGGCCGGCATACGATGGCCTGGGCGAAGCTTACTAATTGACGCTGGCCGCCGGAGAGCTGGGACATTGTTCGGGATTCTAGGTCTTCTAGCCCCAGCCGCGTGAGGACCGAGCTGACTCGGTCCTGTGTGGATGTGGCTACCCGTAGTCCGCTGAATCCCGTCCGGGAATGCTGGAGTGCCAGAAGTACCGATTCGAATACGGTAAGGGTGCTTTCCGGCGGGGGATCCTGTGGCAAATATACTGCCTCGGGCCCAGTGACGTCGCCGCTGAATCGGCATAGGTTAGCCATGCAGCGCAGCAAAGTCGACTTACCAGCGCCATTAGGGCCGACGAGGGCGGTGACGGTTCCAGCTTCGATCTTTGGGAGACATACGTCATTCAGTATCTGTTCGTCTCCATGGGAAAAGCACAGGTTATCTACCCGGAGTGTGGGTTCTGGCGGAACCGTGGGCGGTTGTTCCACGAGGGGGTCCTTTCTGGGGCAGGAAGTACTGGGAGAGGCGATCATTAGGTTGAGGAGACAGTTCGGGGGCGGCGTCGCAAAACAATGAGGACGACGAACACGGGAACGCCCACAATCGCGGTGATGATGCCGACAGGCAGAATCGCCCCAGGCTGGATCAGCTTGGATACCACTGAGGCTGAGGTCAGCAAAAGCGCACCTGAGATGATGGACGTGGTGAGGAAGAAGCGTTGGTCCTCACCAACGAGCATCCTGGCGATATGTGGGCCGACGAGTCCGATGAAACCAATTGTCCCGGCCATCGAAACGGCAGTTGCCGCCATAAGGGAGACTCCCACCAGCGTGTACGTGCGCAGCTTTGGGATATTGATACCCATGGACCTAGCGCGGTCGTCGCCCATTCGAAACGCGGTCAGCGTCCACGCATTGCGGTAGAAGTAAGCAATTCCGATTAGTGAGATGACCGCGAGAAGGCCGATCTGAGGCCACGTAGCGCGCGTAAGGCTGCCCAAGGTCCAGAAAACCACCTGCTCTAATTGGGTCTGCGAGGCGAGGTACTGCATTAGCGCTAGTAGAGCATCGAAGAGGAACACGATGGCTATGCCCAGCAGAATCATTCCCTCGGTACCAGAGCTCTTTGACCGAGAGAATAGGACGATCACCGCACAGGCCGCGAGGGCGAAGACCCAAGCACTGCCCGCCATTCCCAGCGCTGCCCCGATTCCCGCCGCGGTGAATCCTGAGACGGTGGCAAAGGCTGCGCCAAAGCTCGCAGCGGCGGAAATGCCCAGCGTATAGGGCTCTGCCAAGGGGTTATCCAAGATGGTTTGCATCTCTGCGCCGGCAGCAGCGAGGGTGCCACCGATGAGCACCGCTGTGACGGTCATAGGCAGACGTATATCAAAGATGATCTGCCAGTCAATTGGGCGGGAATCGCTGGGGTGAAAGAGCACGTAGAGCGCCTCATTTGCGTTCAAACTGCTGCCGATGAGGAAATCTATGGCAATGGTGACGCATAGCAGGGCCGTAAGCCCTGCGATGATCGCTACCTTTCGCCTGCTAGCTGTTCGGTACCAGTTTGACCGGGGGCGTTGCCGTTGCGGGGTAGAGTTTTGGTCGTCCACCTCGCTTCCGGTGGCAATTGATTGCGCTCGTGCTCCGTGGCTCATGGCAAACCAGTCCAGAAGGTGCCGCTAGCCTCCACAGGGAGGAATTTTTCATGTAGTTCTTCCAAATCGGCCTGCGGGTCGACATCGGAAAACAGGTCGGGGTGCATGGCTTTGGCAAACCACTCGATGGCTAGGTAGTTGTATGGGGAGTCGTAGAAGTGATGCCACGCAGCGTAGGCCCGCTTGTTCTTGACCGCCCGCATTTCCTTAAGGACAGGTTGCCCGTCAACAACGCGTTGGAAGTCTTTGGCTGCCTGTTCGGTGGACTCGTCGTAGCCCAGGGGTACAAAGCCATTCTTCTTTGGCTGCTGCTTGGCGCCGGTCCAGTCTGCGCCGGTGGCGATGATGACGTCTGGGTCTTTTTCAGCTAGCGCCTCGGGAGAGACTTGCCCCTGCTTGGCGTCGATCATATCGTCGCCCACGTTTTCGCCACCCGCTGCGTTAACAATTTGGGCTAGGTTGGACTTAGCGAAGGTAGAGCAGCAGTCGAAGTAGCCGGGAGCTCGCCAGAGGAAGGTCGGTGTGGGGGTGGCCTTGGCTTTTTCTAGGCGCTCCTGAACCATGTTCACCTTGGACTCATAGAACTCGGCATACTCTTCCGCTTCCTTCTCGTGGCCGAGTACCTTGCCGAGCAAGCGCACGCTCGGTGCGGTGTTCTTCACCGGGTCGGTAAAGTAATCGACGGTAACCGTGGGGATTCCGGCCTTTTCTAGACCGTCTACGATGCCAGCATCCTGGGCGGCTTCGAAGCTGCTTGCGGAGACAATGAAGACATCTGGACGGGAATTCAAAGCTTGCTCAACGGACATCGAGCCGTCGTAAACTTCACCAGTTTGCTCAATATCTTCGATCTCTGAGAATTTCTGTTCGTACTTCTTGTACGTGCCAGGGTCGTTCTGCTCCAGGTCATCTGGCCAGGCAACGATGCCCTGGAGCGGGTTTTCTTTGTTGAGGATGGATGTCGTGTAAAGCATCCGTTGCCCGCCCATGAGGACCCGATCGACGTTCTTCGGGACCTCGACTTCGCGCCCGAGAATGTCGGTGATCTGTTGCTTTTCTCCGTCATCTGCGGTCTGTTGTTCATCGTTAGTGCTGCAGGCAGCGGTCATAAGGAGGGCAGTGGCGGTGACGGCTGAGGCGACTACGCGGGCCATTCGGTGGTGAGGGGCGCGTGGGGTTTTAAAACCGCGAGCCCTAGTTGTCGTGAGGGACAAGGCAATCCTTTCTTCCAAGTGGATCTATTAGGTTAGCCATACCTTTGTTTATCTACAATGGGTGATGAAACTTTTACCCCCAACATTCCCGTTAAGTCAGTTCATTCAGTCGGCGGGAATATGTGCGTAGCAGCAGTACCGCCGTGGTTGCGAAACCCATGATGAGTCCTAACCAGACGCCATATCCTTCCCATCCGAGGAGCTTTCCAAATATCAGAATCCCGGGGACGCCAACCAGCCAGTACCCGACGAGGGTGCAGCGTAGCCCTGAGGTGGTGTCTTTCAGGCCTCTCAGTAGGCCCACTGCCACGTTTTGGATTCCTTTGGCGAACTGTTGCAGTACCGCGAGACATAGGAGCAGGACGGCAATGTGAAAGGTGGTGGGATCTGCCTCTTTTAAGAAAGGATGCAGTACCCACCTGCCCAACAGAAGCCACAGCGCGCCCATTATTCCCAGATACGTGACCACGACGAACAATATGCGTCGGGTAATCTCGCGCACTGAGTCGGCACTCTCGGCCCGAGCCCTTGTGATCAGCACCGAGCCGCCGTGAGAAAAGCCGATGCACACTTGGTAAACGATGTACGCCAGTTGGTTCACAATATTGTGCGCCGCTAGCATCTGTGGGCTAAAGGTCCCCATCACTAAACCGGCGATGGTTGTTATTGCAGCCTCCGAGCCATAGGTCAGACTGACTGGTACCCCGAGGCGGACGAGGCGGCAGATAGTCTCCCCATCTCCTTTACACGGAAGGATGTGGAAATAGGGCTGTAGCTCGGGAATGCGCAGTACCACAATCCGGAAGGCCAGGAAGGTAAGCAGTTGGATGACAGTTGTAGAAAGCCCGATGCCCGCTACCTTCCAGTGATCCGAGGCTGCCCATGTCATAAATAACCAGTTCAATGCGATATTTATAAATATCGATATCAGCGTGATGGTTAACAGGGAGCCGGGTTTTCGCATGCCCACGGCGAATTGGCGCAGGACGTTGAGCCACATCATCGGGACTAACCCGGGTGCGAGCGCAAGGGTCATGGCGAAGGTGAGTTGGGCAACGTGCTTGTCGATGGGCAGAACAAGGACCAATCCGCCTAGGGCGATGACCAGTAACGCGCCGAGAATTGCAGTGCCAGTGGCCACCGCGAAGGAGGAGCGCACAGCCCGCCGGATCTGTTCTGCTCCCGCCTCGCAATTTTGACAAGAGGTTTTCTCTTTTTCCATTTTTGCTGCTGCTTCAGCCACAAGATTTGCCCCGGCCGTCACCATGCCCACGCACATCGTGCGGATCTGGTTGTAAAGCTGCATCGCTAGGCCGCCGCCGGCTATCGCCAGTACGCCCACAGACTGCAGCATCAATACGTCCGTGGTGGTCAATGCAACTCCGGCGAGTTGTACTCCAGCGATGGGAAGGGAAATTCCCAGAACTTCGCGATATTTCCGGATGGATTTCAACCTCGCAGCCACCTTCAACTTCGGACTAACATTCGTCTCGGCCCTCGCTTCTCATCTTCTAAACCTCGCCCATTTTGGCGGCTGGTCTCCAATGTGCTGCGGTTTCTAGCGGTAGATACGCAGCACATCCGATTCATTTGCGGCCTCCAGGCCGTTGAAGCGAATGGCGCTGCGATACATCTGCACCAAAGTTGCAATCGGACGCTGCCGTCTGCACCATGGAAATTAGTGGTTCGCCCCTGCGGATTCAGCTGGTGCTGGCCGATGCCCCAGCGGTACCACCGTTGGTTGAGACCGAATCCCGTTCAGGGCTGGTGTTTGCAGCGGCAGAGACTCCCTTCGGAAAGTATAAAGATTATACCTAGTTTAGGTAAGGCTACCATAATTGAAGATTTCCACTTCAAACACTTCAGGTGGAAGGAGTGTGAAGATGGATAGGAGTGAAGTGTCCCAGGTTTTGTTCCGTTTGAGTAGATGGGAAAATCTGGAATATGCCAAGAAAATTTGACCAGGATGCGAAGGATCGTGTGGTCCGTCTTGTAGAGGACCGCATCTTGGCGGAAAATATGTCGATGCAAGCCGCGTGCCAGGCAGTAGCCCCAAAGCTGGGGGTGTCATGGCACACAGCCCGTCAATGGACCCAACAGGCCCGCCGTGCGGGAAACATCCCAGAACCCGTGCCTGAAGATCTGGCCGCCGAAAACGCGAGGCTTCGCCGTGAAAATCAAGAGCTACGCGACACCAATGAACTTTTAAAGGCTGCCTCAGCTTTTTTCGCGTCGGAACTCGACCCAAAACGTCGGAAATGATCCGGTTCATCGATGAATACCGGAATCGTTTCTCTGTCGAGTTCATCTGTAAGACGTTGAAGAAAAACCGCGCTGGTGGGTTCATCACCTCGCGTGGGTATCGTCAGTCCAAGGCCCGTGGGGTAAGTGCTCGCGGCCTTCGTGATGCTGTGCTGGTTGAACGCATTAGTGCTATCCATCGGGATAATTACGGCATCTACGGTGTGCGGAAAATGTGGCATGCTCTTCATCGTGACGGAATCGATATCGGTCGTGAACAAACCGCGCGGCTGATGCGTCTAGCCGGTGTATCAGGCAAAGGCAAAGGCCGCTCGCCTATGACCACTCGCACACCTCAAAGGCCGGATTTGCGCCCGGACTTGGTGGAGCGAGAATTCAAAGCCGAAGGCCCGAACAAGCTGTGGGTGGCTGATATTACCTACGTGCGCACGAAGAAAGGCTTTGTGTATGCCGCGTTTGTCACCGATGTTTACTCCCGACGGATCGTTGGGTGGGCGTTATCAGATTCCATGCGCACCGAAGCGTTGCCGCTGCAAGCTCTCAACCAGGCGATCGCGTCCCAGGTTTTGTTCCGTTTGATGAAACCCGTTTTTGAAACAACGTACGGAGCACAACGCACGCCGATGCCAAAGCTTCCGCAACATCGACTACCTCATCAAACCCACGACAGTGGGATTCACACCCTCAATCCCCACGCGTGCAATCTTCGCACCTCAAAGATTGAAAAATGAAAGAAACCGGAGGTAACATACCCTTTCGAGTTTGTTACTTCCGGTGGTGCAGTTTGTTCAACTGCTCATCAGGATCTTACGGGGGATAACACTAACACACCCTGACTCTTGGAAAACGCAGCACACAGACCGTGCACACCCTCACCGATAAAATGGGCACCAGTCCCGAAAGGAGAAGGAATGTACACGACCATCACCCTCGCCGCACTCGCAGTACTTTTCGTCTTAATCATCCAGACCATCCGCCGCGAACGGCCAGAAGACCGTATGTATTACGCCGCGCTTGGAGGCAGCATAAGCGCAGCAATGATCCTTGTCCCCTCCTTCCTTTTCACCCAGGCCGGTCTCTCGCGAGAACTGGCCGCACTGCTCATCTCCTTCGGCCTACTAGCCTTGTGGATTACCATTTTCGGACTCCGCCTAAACGCAAGAACTAGCAGGTAAACCTGCATAACACAGAACATATGCTTTAGCATATGGCGGAACATACGCTATAACATATGCCTAAACATATGTTCCGCCATATGGCAGGACTCGCGGGCGCACGAATACGCAGATTCCCGCCCGCAGTAGAGAAAAGGAGGGCTACGGCCTCAGTGTGGGAGTATTGCGAAACCTTCGCGCGCGCATTAGCCTAAAAGTGACAGCACAGTTCATCCCTGAATTGCGGCTGCACAATAAAAAGGGCCCCAACGAGTGCCAGCTCGTTGAGACCCTCGGGCCTAAAGACCCACGTGAAGCATCGCGGTAACGAGCTTCACGATTACGGTCACAAGAACTATGACCTTGGTAGCCACATCTAGCCAGTCAAGCTTGGTGGCATCAAGGTCTTTTCTTTTGCGACCGGGTGTATCCAATGAGTGTTTACCCATTGTCTACCTCCCTTTACGTCGTAGGGTTGTCCGCTCGCCTGAAAAAGGCGCGCGGGACAGCCCACGTCACGCGCGGGCCTTACCGCGCACCGACGAGGAAGTCACGCCCACGCCCCACCACAGGTGGCGGGGCATGATTGTGAACCGGCACTAACGTTAGCAGCCACCCCTGACGAGACCTAGAAGCATGATTTCACCCCTGCCTTTATAAAAGCCGCCCATGAGGGGAAACCCGTACAGTGCTACTTGCAGCTGCACTCAACACCGCTAATTTCTCTGCCTGTCACCCTATCTAGACGCACGAAAATGCTGGCAGTGCTACATAACTGCCGACATATGCTTTAGCATATGCCTAAACATATGTCCCGCCATATGGCAAGACATATGACGGGGCTCATGGGCGCGCTGATCTACCATCACGGCTGCACTACCCTAGGTGTTTTTCAATGCTCGATACACCGTAGGACGGGTTACCCCAAATTCCCGCGCTAGTGCTGCCTTTGACTCCCCTGCCAATATGCGCCGTTTAATCTCCGCTACTTGCTGCGGGCTAAGAGCGGGTTTGCGGCCTTTGTACTTTCCGGCCTTTTTCGCCAACGCAATCCCCTCCGCCTGGCGCTCGCGGATAATGGCCCGCTCAAACTCCGCGAAGCTACCGAGAATTCCGAGCATTAAATCCGCGCGCGGATCGGACGTGTCTTTCGCAAACGCGAGATTCTCATGCAGGAAAGTAACAGTCACACCCTTGCCGGTAAGTTCATCAACAATACCGCGCAGATCTGTCAGCGATCGGGCGAGACGGTCAATCGACGACACGACAAGTTCGTCACCGTCTCGCACGTACGCCATACACTCGACAAGTCCAGGGCGGGCAGTCTTGGTGCGGCCGGAAATCCTATCTTCAAAAAACCGGTCAATCCTGCCGGAAGCATTGAGTAGTTCTTTCTGGCGCTGATTATTCTGCTCCACCGTGGAGACACGGATATAGCCCACCCGCTGCCCATGCGAACCAGAGTCATTGACCATTAGTCTTCGCTCCGCGAAGGTTTAAAGGCGGCATTCTCTTGTTCTATGACTGCATCACGATACGACTCGATTGCATCCGAGAGGGCATAAAGCTGAACACCGTCGAGGCCATCAGCGTCAGCAAGCAAGGATTGTACAATCCTGCCCAACGCCTGCTGCCCCGACGAGAGTCCACCATGCAGATCTTTCACCCGCGCCAACGCGGGTACAGAGTCAATATGACTTTCAATATGGAAACCGTCAGACGATAACATCACACTCACCACTTTCTGTAAACATAAGGCTTAGACCCCGCTAGACACGTGTAAAACAATGCTAGGAACGGCCCTATTTTACAGGAAACATTCTGCCGCACACCGGCGTAACAATAGGGTGTACCCTAAAAAGGGAGTGGAATCCTGACAAATGCTTATACCCTAAGGTGGGGGCATGGACTATACACTCGAATTTATTTCAACGTCAGACCCCAAAACAAACAAAAGGCGAAACTTCGAAATGAGGGACAAGGCGGGGAACCTACTGACGAAAAACGGTTTTAGTGCAGGAGACATTCCCAAAGTTAAAGACATAGAAGAGGCACAAGAGGTCTTCAGGAGGCTGGGACTCAAAAACACATCACTTTTCGGGGATCACTTTGTAATAGCTCAGGACAGTGGGGGCAAAATTATTGGAGCAGCTAGATTTCATTGTTCCAGCGACATTCTCTCCCAAGCCTTTAACACGAAAAGGCTAGATGTAATGCAAAAGCATTTAAGCAAAGCAAATCTAACACAAGTGTTCGTTGAGCGAGAGAAACGGGATAAAGGAATCGGCACTCAGCTGGTGAAGGAGGCGCTTGAAGAGGCTAAACGCCTAGGATTCACGCAGATGTACGGGTATGCCGAAAACGATTCTTCTCAGCTTGTTAATTTTTATAAAAACCTAGGTTTTGCCATTGAGTCCGGAAATCAACCAACTTCCATCTTTGGGGACATTCCGTGGACTGTTTTTAATCCCCGAACGGGTGGAGTGTTCTTTCAACAGTCACTTGAACACGAAGATGGTCAGCCTGCCCAAAAAGCGGAAGCTATCCCGCAGGAGGACGGGGCAGAGAACACTAAAGTGCTAGAGCAACCGTCAGCAGCTGATGTAGAAGGTAGAAAGACGGAAAGCCGTCCTATACCCACTGAATATAGCCGGGAAGAGGCGGCGGTAGGGAAACGTGGAATTCTGGATAGGATTCGTGGTCTTTCTACAGAAACCCGGTACAGGATTGGAAATATTGGATTAATCCTAGTTCAAGCGCTGCTGTTCCTTGTTGCAAACTTCTTTGCTAAGTTCCCTGGTTGGTGGGCAGAACGCTCTGCGTTAGAAGCGATGGGCATGTCTTTCTTTTACGTTGTCCCGTTCGCCATTTTTCTGTCCATGTACTATGCATCTGTCTCGGGTCAGGAAAAGAAACCTCCGAGGCGGGTTATGGGACTAGTTGCTGTAGCGATTGTAGCGGCGCTTCCAGCTGGAGTTGAAAGATTCGCTACGCCTGGAGTGGTGAATTCCTTGTGGTGGAGGGGAACAGCGCTGGCTATCGGTACCGCCTGTCAGGGTATTGCAGGATATATTGCGTGGAAGGCAACAGACCTTATCCCCACACCTTCCGCTGAGAAGAACAGTAATGAGGATGGTGAAGAATAAGCGTGGCTGGCATTGTGCATGAAGCCCAGGACACGCA
>NZ_KV789201.1:171813-172239 GCF_001807495.1 Corynebacterium sp. HMSC08C04
GCATTGTGCATGAAGCCCAGGACACGCACCTGTGTGCCTTGTTTATTGGGGCACATGGGGACACTGGAGACTACGAGTACGCACTAGACGCCGCCAACAGTGCCGCCAAGCACCTACAGGTAATACAGGCAGAGTAGCCTGCCACTTCCCCACTGGCCCGCGACGCCGGCACACTCGCTAAGTATGTGCGCGCAGCACAACGGAATCTGCCCCAACGGTGACCCGCAGATAATCCCGACGAACTTCTAGACTTAGCCACCAGTCTCAAAGAAAAACTGGAAGGTACTCAATAAAAGGAAACTCCCCTAGTGCTTCTCGTCGTTGGAAGCACTGGGGAGAAGCCACCTGCGGGGGTGCGGGAGTCGTGGCTTTTTTATTTTCCTTCCGTCCGACTATGCGCCGGGGGAAGCGCGTTGCGGACACCCA
>NZ_KV789201.1:172259-173104 GCF_001807495.1 Corynebacterium sp. HMSC08C04
GCGCCGGGGGAAGCGCGTTGCGGACACCCAAAACCATACCGCCTTCACGTGCGCCCGCAACCGGAGTGTCCCTCGGCAAGTTGATAGCTTTAAAATTCGGAATGAGTATATATGCATATGTGTATATCGGCATATGCATATAAAGCGATTTCTGATCGGTCCCCTGCTTAACGGTTTCCATACGTATAGCATCATATACACACATACGCATGTCACTACCCGAGTAAATCCTCCCTGAATCTATTCTTATTGTATGACTCGAGTAATTTCCGTAATTCAGTCGAAGGGTGGGACGGGGAAGACCACACTTTCAGTAATGCTCGCAGAGGCAATTCGGAAGATGGGCTATACGGTCGCCGTCGCAGACGGCGACCCCCAGCAATCTGCCACCCGATGGGCAAGCAAAGTGAAGGATTTTCCATTTCCTATCGAATCTGTCCGCAGCTCAAGTGATTTCTCTGGAGTTGCCAGGAGGGGGAACAATCCGGACTTTCTTATAGTCGACACCCCTCCAGGTGGTTTAGCTTTCATAACCGAAAGCGCCGAGGCTGCCGATTTAGTCCTTCTCCCCACTGGTGTTTCCCCGATGGATATTGACCGAACGCAGGTAACGCTTTCTTGGCTAATAGAAATGGGGATACCAACAGCAGTTGTTCTGTCGAATGTCGACAGAAGGGAAAAACTTCTAGATAAAGTCCATGCCGAGCTGGAGGGTGACGAGACTGCAGCGCTTGCTGAAACAGTCATCCCAACTAGAGCAGCTACGCGTCGCGTTTTTGGAACAAAGCCCAAAACTACGAAGGTTTGGGATTGGACCTGACCCCTGTTTGGTAGACACCTGATAT
>NZ_KV789202.1:0-163976 GCF_001807495.1 Corynebacterium sp. HMSC08C04
CCCCGCCACACCCGGAGCTACGGCGGGCGAATTAACGACATCGCGCAGCTGCCGGATGGATTCATCCCCGGCGGCAATAGCATCGTTGGTTTGCTGGGTCGCGGAGTTAAAACGGGAGTTTGCTTGGTCGAGCTGCGCAGTAATATCCGCGACGGATTCCTGGGCCCGCGCGGTGCCTTGCGCGACGCCGGTTGAGCCCTCGACGAAAGCCGAGGTCAGGGAATCGGTATAGCCGGTGACGTCGCCTTGTGCGCTGGCGATGACATCCTGGACGTCGCCAAGTGCGGCTTGTGCATCCGTCATAGCCTGCTCAACATCGCGCACCGTCTGCTTGGCATTTTGCATCTTGACCTGCGAGTTGCCAAGCTTATCGCCAACCTCACGCAAATCCGCACGCGCGGACTCGATGTTATTAGCCGCCTTGTCGAAGGCACCCTCCGAACTCTGGCGAGAGCGCTGCAGCCGGTCTTCGAACTTATTGCCCTCATCGCGCACCGAGGAGGCCGCTGCCTCCGCCACCTGCTGCTTGAATGCAGAGGTGATCTGCTCGTCCAAGCTAGATGCGGCGCTGTCGGTGATCTTGGGCGCGATTGCGCTGGCCTTCTCATTGACGCGGTACTCCAACGTTGGCTGCGCATATTGGCCATGCAGCGCGCCTAGAAGATCCGAGCTGAAATTCTCCGGGATGGTCACCGTGGCGAAGGTCTCCCCGCGCTCCAAGGAGCGCTCGGCTTCTTCAGCGTCAAGGAATTGCCAGCCCAGCTGGTGATTGTCGTGCAGCTGCTCCGTGACTTGCTTGCCGACGTCGATATGACCGGTGACATCAGAAGATCCGCCCTTGTCCTCATTGACAACGGCGACCTTAATATTTTCGGTTGCTCCGTATGGGTCCCAGAATGCCGCGATGTTGACCCACGAATAAAGCGCGGGCGTAATGACCAAACCGATGAGAATGATCCACGACTTTTTGGTGCGCCCAAGACGGGCAATATCTCTTAGAAAAATTTGCCAAGCATAACGCACGCTGAACATACTACTTAAGCTTTCGGACATGGCGTTAACCAGCACCTTTATTGTTCAACGAACGAAAGTAGTTCATTTTAGAAACTATTCATTTCAAGCTGCGGGCCGACGGTTTTATACAGCTTTCCTTCCCCGGACGAGGGCTTGAGCAAACTTGGGACATCGGAGTTATTTCCCGAGCTTCTCGGCCTAAACGGAACCCGCACTATCACTTACGCTTTCGAGACTCGCCTTAGCACGCAAAAGGCACAGCCTTTCAACACCGCGATCTATAGACCACCTTTAAACCACTTTGTTAAATATGTCACTCACCATATATACGAGGCCTAAAGAACTACATAAAACTTTTACTCACCCCGCAACCCCCACACCGTGGGGAATATTCTCCCCCAAGAGCCAAACATGTCGAGACAAGGGTTTAGAGTAAGTGGAGCTTTGCGCTGTGACTGCCCTTCATTTTTTAAAGCAGCGCGAGAGATGTCCGTTTCCGCCCCCTTGATTGATGTTTCCCTATAGGAGAATTCCGGATGCCAAGACCGGTTGATTCACATACCTCTTACGTGCCCGCAATCGACGGCCTGCGCACCGTCGCTGTGCTCAGCGTCGTGGCGTATCACCTAGACCCGGCCTGGCTGCCCGGCGGCTACTTGGGCGTCGGTATGTTCTTTACGCTCTCTGGCTACCTCATTACTGCCAACCTTATGCGCAGCCACCTGCGCGGCAAGGGCCTTGGCCTGCCTACCTTCTGGCTGCGCCGCTTCCGTCGCCTCGTGCCGGCAGTCGTTCTCATGCTGGTCGCCGTAGTATTGCTGACGATCTTCTTCGATCTCCCCAAGCTCGGCGAGACCAGCGGCCATGCGCTCAGCGCGCTGTTCTACGTCAACAACTGGCATGTCATCTTGGAGGGCCAGTCCTACTTTGACCGCTTTGCCGGCCACGCACCGCTGGACCACATGTGGTCGCTGTCGGTGGAAGAGCAGTTTTATCTCTTCTGGCCGCTGGTGTTGTTTGTGCTTCTCAAGCTCACCCGTGGCAAGCGCAAGCCGCTTCTTATTTCCACGCTGGTGCTTGCCGCACTGTCCTTCGGGTGGATGGCCTTCCTGTTCAACACCGGCGCCGATGCCACCCGCGTCTACGAGGGCACCGATACCCGTGCCGGCGGCATTCTGCTTGGCGCTGCCCTCGCTATCGCACTGACCAAGCAACGCGGCTACCGCATCCCGCCGCGGGCACTTACCATCCCGGCTTCCATTCTCGGTCTGGTTGGTATTGGCCTGCTCTTCTGGTTGCTGCCGGACTATTCGCCGCACCTATACAACTGGGGCCTTATCGCTCTTTCCATCGCCACCGTCGCGGTCATCGCCGCGGCCTTGGATCAGCGCAGCCTTCTCTCCCGCTTCTTCGCGCTGGCACCACTGCGCTGGATCGGTGAGCGTTCCTACGGTATCTACCTCTGGCACCTGCCTGCCATCGTGTTCATTCCAGATTGGTCCGTAGCGCACCCCATCTTGGTCACCGTGATCTCCATCCTCCTCGCGGCCATTTCTTGGGCGCTAGTTGAGGACCCGATCCGCCGCAACGGCGTCGTCGAGCCGGTGAAGAATTGGTGGGCGAAGCGCAAGAGCATCGGCATGCCGCGCCTTGGCCTTACCGTTCCAGCCACGCTTATGGCGGCCGTGGTTGCAATGGGCATTCCGGCCGCATGGAACGATGCACTGGGCCAGGAGGAAACCCCAGGCTCGCAGCAGATGGGCTTGAAGGTCGGTGGAGGCGGCCCCAAGAAGGACACCGCGGCTGCGGCGCCAGCACCTAATGCCTCTTCTAGCGCGGCCCCAAGTTCCGCTGCCCCAGATCCGAACCAGAAGGGCAAGACGCGCTGCACCACCATCATCCACGTCGGTGACTCCACCTCCATCGGCATGTTCTCCGATGACTACGTCTCCGATCCTTCACTCAATGCCCAGGTGACCTACAAGAACGTCGGCGCTCAAGAAGTCGTCGCAGACGTCACCGGCGCCCGCTCCACCGTTGAGGCCCTCGAGGGGGATCCAACCATCCTCGATTCCGTTAATCAGCTGTTGCAGCAGGGCTACGGCGAGGACGATTGCTGGGTCATCGGCGCTGGTGTGAACGACGCCGCAAACCGCGCCGTGGGCGGTTCCGGCGAGGAAGACTGGCGCGTGGACCAAATCATGCAGGTGCTCGGCAAAGCCCCCGTGATGTGGCCGACTGCCAAGACCAACCTGGATTCCGGTGCTTACGTCAACGCCAACATGGCGCCTTTCAACGAGGCCCTGCTCAAAGCGCGTGACCGTTACCCGAACTTGGTGGTCTATGACTGGGCTGCCGATGCCCGGACCGAGTGGTTCTTGGAGGGCGATGACGTCCACTACAACACCGGTGGCAACGAGAAGCGCGCGGAGTACTTCTCCAAGGCAATCGCCAAGGCATTCCCTGCTGATGGCTCCAAGCCGGAGCACCAGATCGTGGCGGTAGATTCCACGCCTACCCGCTAGGAAAAAGCAAAGATATCGGGCAGGACATAGTTAATTCGCAAAGGCCGGTGGTTCAAAACCATCGGCCTTTAGCCATTCAATATGCGGCGGCGTGTTGTGGCCCCACTCGTTGCGGGTCCACACAAAAGCCTCTTCTACTTCTGCTTCCGAGTAGCCACCATCGCGCAGATAGGCCTTGAAACCGTTTTTGCCCGGCTCCTTAATCCACAGCCAGATATAGTCCAGCACACTGTGATCCCCCAGCAAGTCCTGCAGAGACTCCGGCAGGTATTCACGCTCGGCGCGCACGCGGGCTTCTAGGTCCTCGTCGAAGAAGTCGTACAAATAATCCATACTGTCTTCCAGCTGGGCATATTCGAGTGCATTCATGTTTTTATACTCCTTGCGGCCCCAGCCTAGCGGGTCTTGGTTCCCAGGGTCATGCGGTCTACTTCCTCGAGTACTTCATCCACGATCATCGGGTTGAAGTTGCGGTCACGGCGCAGGCGAAGCAGCTCCTGTTGGGCACCTGCCAAGGCAACCCGGCGCGCCGCCAGCGCGACGTCGCGAGCTTTGATCGCCTTTTGCAGACGGGTGCTGGCATCGTCGCCGTCCTCGTCTTCACCAAGGCGATCCTCAAACCACTGCGAGATATTGGCGGCAATCTCTGGGTCCAATTCTTTGTATTTCCTCCGCATCGAAGCCACGCCAGCTTTGCGCGCACGCTTGGTGATTTCCGCGCGCATTTTGTCAGAAGCTGCCTGTGAATACGTGGTCAGATCCAGCTGACGCATGAGCCACGGCAGCAGGAGACCTGGCAGCACCATGGTCATCACCAGAACGGTCAGCGCGATAACGGAAAGTTCATCACTATAGGCAATGGCATCGCTCGGTATGGACAAAACCAGCGCGAGGGTGACCAGGCCACGCATGCCTGACCAAGCCATAAGCAGCACTTCCTGTAAGCGCAGCGGTGCAAGGCGTGGCTTTCCGCGCCGCAGATTGATGCGGTAGAAAAGCCACATCCATAGCAGCCGAACTACAAAGGCCACGAGGGAAAGCAGCACGCCAACGATGATCGAATGCCCCAGGTTGGTGCCCGCCTCGTGTACCGCACTGTTAACGGTCATGCCGATAAGGCCAAAGGCCACGCCCGTAAACAGCAGCTCGATGGTCTCCCAGAAGGATTGACCGGAAAGTCGGTCTTCGGCCTGAATCGACGCGCGCGAATGCAGCTCCACCGCGGCGATAACGACTGCAATAACACCAGAAGCATGGAGTTCTTCCGCAACTACATAGACGGCGAAGGGAATCACCCAGGTAAGCGCATTGCGGGCAACCACTTCATGAACTCGCGCGATGAACATGGAGGCAAGGCGTCCGCTGCCCCAGCCCAGCACACCCGCCACTGCTGCCGAGTAGAGGAAGTTCAAGATAGCATTCCCCCAGGTCATGGTGGAATCATCGGTCACCGCCACGAGTGCGAGGTGGAAAGCCACAATCGATGCCGCGTCGTTGAACAGGCCTTCAGTCTGCAGCGTGGAAATAATGCGGCGCGGGATACCCGCGGGCTCAGCCACTGCTTCCACCGCAACTGGGTCAGGCGGCGCGATAGCAGCGCCGATGAGAATCGCACCCGCCAGGCTGACTCCAGGCAAGAAGGCATAGGCAGTCATGCCCACGGTCAGCGTGGTGGCAACCACCAAGAGCACGGACAAGCTCAAGATAGTCACCCATTGCTCGCGGATTACACCCCAGGAGGTTCTACGCGCCAGTGCCCACAGCAAAGGCGGCAGGAAGACGGGCAGGATGAGATCGGTTGGAATCTCAAAGTCCGGCAGCCTCGGAATGAACATGGACAGTGCCGCCAGAATGGAAAGCAAAGCCGGCCAGGGAAGCCCGGTCTTATCCCCGACTGCCACCACAATCACGGTCAACAACATCAAACCAATGAGTACTAGCAGTACTTCCACAAAACTCACTCCACATACGCGCCGACTCTGCCCCTTGTAGCTTACCCTTTAAACAATAGTCTGGCCGGTATTAGTCCTGTGCGGCACCTCGGCGCCCATCGCTCCACTCATAAGGCTGAGTGCTCAGCGCCTCCGGCTGAAACTTTTCCAGTAGCTCGTGAGCGCTTGCTGCCGTATAGCCCAGCGAATGCGCCATCTGCCCCACCACCTGCTCCGGGGTATAAAACTCCAGCAACTGGCGCAGCGTTACCGCACCATCCCGTTTGGACAAGCGCTTGCCTTCCGCGTTGAGAACCAAGGGAACGTGAACAAACTCTGGCGCCGGCTGGCCCAGCAAGCTCGCGAGATAAGCCTGCCGCGGGGCGGAGCTCAACAAATCATCGCCGCGGACTACCTGGTCGACTCCTTGGTAGATATCGTCTACCACCACCGCCAAGTTATAAGCCCAGTCCGTCTTTGGATTATCAATATCGGTAACCTGGCCGCCGCGCCGCAAGATGAAATCGTCGACGTCGCCTGTGTAATTGCCATGCAGCTTGTCCTGGATGGTGAACTGATTTGTTTCCGCACGCAGCCGCAGCGATGGCACGCGGCTTTGCGCGGCAAGCTCGCCGCGTTTTTGCGCTTTGGTTCCCTCATCAAGATAGCGGCAGGTGCCCGGATACTGCCCGGGGATGGCATGCGGGGCGCGCGCGGCTTCCTGAATGTCTTTGCGCGAACAGAAGCACTCATAGTACTGCAGCTTCTCCAAGGCCGCGCTGTAGGCGGCTTCCCTATCCTGCTGGTAGATGACCTCGCCATCCCAGTCGATTCCGAGCGTGGCCAGATCTTCCAATTGGCGCTGCGCTGCATCAAGCGAGGAGCGCTGCTTATCGATGTCCTCGATTCGCACCACAAAGCGCCGCCCTGAAGAACGCGCAAAAAGCCATGCCAGAAGGGCTGTGCGGAGGTTTCCGAAGTGGAGATCCCCCGAAGGGCTCGGGGCGTAGCGTCCAGCGTGGGTGTGAGAATCCATGGAATCTAGTGTACGAGCGAAATTTATATGTTCCTGCACTAAAATCTGCCCCATGCCTACCGATGTGACTTACCCTATTCTCGATGCTCAACGTGCCACCGCGCTTTTGGATATTGCGAAAAGCTACGACAACGACACCGCTTTTCCCGCAGCGGAATTAAAGGAAATCGGCGCACTTTTAAGCCAAGTCATCGGTGACGATAAATTCGTGGGCTCAGCTGAGGACGTAACGCCTACCGCTGACCTGCTCAATGCATTCATGCTCCTGCTTATCTGGCAGGACCCGTCCTCTCCCGCAGCGGCCCAGTCCGCGCTGCACATCGCAAGCCTCGGCGCCTTAGCTGGTAATCCGACCATCACCAGCCGCGGCTTTAGGCTCGCGTCCCGTTACTACGATGCTCTACAAGACTCCGAGAAGGCATGGGCATACGCCAAGAAAGCTGCCCAGGCAGGAGACGACGCCCAACTGATAAAGCTGCAGAACATCGCCGAGCAAGAGCGCGCCGCCGAGGAAGCATTAGCCGCCCAGCAAGCACAAGCAGCCGAAGCAGAAGAAACAGCAGAGCTAGAGCCAGAAGAACCGGAAGAGCGCGAGCGAACCGGCACCCTCGAAGAGCAGCTAAACGAGCTGCGTGACCGCCTCGAGATTGCCAAGCGTGAGAACGTCAAAGAGCACAGCGAGGAATTCGTCGACATCAACCGCCAAGTCCAGCTCGCTGCGTTCAGCGAGGAAGACTCGCTTCCGGCTTCCCCGGTCAGCGCGGTGCCGAACCCAAACTCCGCCCTCGCGAAGGCGCTGTCTATCCTCCTCGAATCCGCTGTCGGCGCGCTGTGGGCGTGCCCTTCCTTTGCGACGCGCAGCCACGTGGCGAACAAGAGCAACGAGATCCTGCGCAAGTACCACCTCAGCCCCGAATATGCCACGCTGCCTGCGGGAATGCTGGCACGCTTTTACGCTGATGCGGCCGGAAACAATACCGATACCACGGGCGAAACCGCAGCTGATTTCTACGGCCTTGCGGCTAAGGAATACTCCCGCAACGGCAATGAAGCCCGCGAGCTAGAAATGCTGCTGCGCAAGGTCGAGGTCTTCCTCATCGACAATGACCGCGATGAAGCGCACGACATCTTGGCTTCACGGTACGTCAACGCACTCAAGTACACGGAGCTGCCCATCGCCGCACGCTGGACCGTCTTGTTCTCCGAGACGCTGCGCACGGAGGCAGAAAACATGTTTAAGTCCACCCAGGTCCTGATGGACTTTCTAAGCCGCCACCCCATCGCCTCGGCGCGCAGCCCCCTAGATTTCAACGCCTTGGCTGAAGTCGTTGAGCTCTTGGGGGATCGCTATACCTCCGCGAACGATACTGTCACCGCACGTGAGAAGTACCGCGTGGCCTATGAGCTGTTTAATACGGCGAACAATCAGGAGGCACTCGCGGCATTGAAGGCTTAAAGCCGAACCATTCCTTGTTGCCTGGTAGCCACAGCAGCACGATGGTTACCATTGCTGCCAAGGAAATGGGCCAGACATGTGGCAACACGAGCATCAACACCACAATGGCAAGGATGACCGTCAGCCAGATTCGCGCTTTGTGCTGGGCATGCAGCGTATAGACCATGAGCACGCACAGCGCGAGCACCACGAGTGAAAGCCCCACGCCCAGCTCAGTGGCTAGGCGCTCGATGCGGTTCAAGTGTTCGGGAACGCGCTCGGAGGCCACGAGCTCGAATACGTAGTAGACGATGTAGGCCGAGATTCCCAGCACAAAAAGCGCAGCGATCTGTAGCGCCCACGGCGCCCGCCAGGCGGACATATCGGCGGCCCGGCGCGCCGCCTTCTGTTGGTCTGCAACCTGCCCATAGCGGTAGTCACTGACCGGCATCGCTGGGGAACCAAACTGTGCTCCGCCAGCACCGCTTTGGGAAGGAACCCCAAATTGCTGGTTTCCGTTGGGCGTACCGAAGGTCACTGGACATCCTTTCCAAATACGCCGTAGCCGCTAAGCAGCGTACGGATTGGGTCCAGCACGCGGAAAGGTGCGATGCCACTGCGTGCTAGGTGCCGGCCTGTCGGCGCCTCGCCTAGAGCGGAGAC
The DNA here is from genome assembly GCF_001807495.1 of Corynebacterium sp. HMSC08C04. Classification (NCBI taxonomy): domain Bacteria; kingdom Bacillati; phylum Actinomycetota; class Actinomycetes; order Mycobacteriales; family Corynebacteriaceae; genus Corynebacterium; species Corynebacterium sp. HMSC08C04. Next base: position 8,605 of record NZ_KV789202.1, read on the forward strand.
CGCGAAGTACCGGTATCCGTTCTTGCTGACGTTGGCGACCATGTTGATGAGGTCGAAGGCTTCCAGGTAGCGCAGCAAGGAGTCCACTTCCTGGTGCAGGACGTAGGAATCGTCGAAGTGGAAGTTCCAGCCGGTATCGCGGCGGAAGGCAGCGCCCGCGTTGCCCATGATCTTGGCCCACGGCGTATTCGGGTTATGCTCCAGTTTCTGCAGCGTATCGAACTTGGAGATGGTAACTGCCAGCGGCGGCGGGCACTCCGTTCCCATCAGCGTGATGAGGTTTTCCAGCACCTGCGTGGGCTCGGCACCGAGCTCACCAAAGTCCGGAACAAGTCCGTGCAGGTAGTCCCGGATTTGTCGCTCACGCAGCGGGTCAAACAGGAAGATAACCAGGTCGGCGTACTTGAAGAAGGACAGCGCCTCGCGGTCTTCTTCCCGCTCCGGCAGGTTCTCCAGGTCCTCGCCGGCAACGTCGCGGAAGACGAGATAATTGGTACGCATTACGCCTTCGGCATCTGGCCAACGGCCCAGATCAAAGATCAGCGGGTCACGCTGATAAGCATCGGTGGCCACGGCGCTCGGGGTGGGCTCCATGCTCTGCATTTCCTTAAAGAGCGGATTTTCGTACTTTTCCGCATAGCGCTGCGCCGTGGATTCATCGGCCGCCAGCACGGAGTGATCGTGCTTGTGCGCAAGCTGCTTGAGCTGCTTGACCATCACTGCGGTATACAGCGACTTGCCGGAGTTACGCGCGCCGGCCATGGCCACGCAGTGGGTCACGGATTCCGTCCAGTCCGGCAACAGCTCGCGGTTGTTATATGGGCTTTCGGTAGCGCCCTTTTCCAGTGGACGGAAAGTCCACGGGCATGCGGCGGTGCTGGTCATTAGTACTCCTCCTTGAGCATCGCTGCCACTTCATCGGATAGGCGCGCAAGATCGCTGTTGAATGCGCTGCGCTGCTTATCGACGTCGTCTCGGTCAATCACCACGAATGCCACCGGGTGCTCGCCTGCACTTGCGCGAGCGAGTTCAACTTCCTGCTCGGCAATCGGGCTAACCACAATCACCACGGCGGGCTTTTCACCGCTTAGCATCGCGGCAGTAGGGCTGTCGGTTACATAGATAAACAGCGAGGAAGATTCATGTAAGTCATGTCCTTTCCACTGGCGGCGCCCCACGCGATCAGCACCGGCATCGATAGCACCAGTGATAAAGCTCTGCAGCTCGCTTACGGTATGACCAGCGGTACGTTCCTGCCCATCGGTCGCGGTGAAGTTCGTGAAGGAATCCGCAAGGGCATTGATGTACTTCGCCGCCAGCTCGATAGCACCATCGGAAGTATTGACCTGCATGGAAGCAGAGCTATCGATAACCGCGATGGCATCGGCCAGCTCAGCGTCATCAAGCGCCGCGCGGCGCATCTTAGAGCGGACCTCGCGCGCCGAATCGGTGATTCCTGCACCCTCGGAAGAACCAAAGGCCGAAAGACGCAGCTGCTGGTCCTCAACCTGCAGCTCGGCGAGACGCTCGGGGCTATCTTCCGCGCCGTCGATAAGCACGCGCGGGAAGCTCACGGTGTCCTCACCGTTGCTGATATTCAAACGAATCTCGCTGCGCAAACCAAAGGTGCCGAAGCCCTTCGGGCGCACCTGGATCGTCGCATCCTGTGTAACCGCATGCACGATGAGCAGCAGGTCATCTACGCGGGTGTAATCCACCCCCTCGGGCACGATAGCGAGTTCAACCTGCGCGCCACCCGCACCGATTTCGAAAGCCTCGACGCGAATGGTGTCAGTGATTGTAAGGTGACGAGATTCCCCGTCTTTCAAAGTGTATTTAGCCATTGTCTTTAACTTTCCGTGAAACCGTGTGCTCGTTTGATTTCTGCAAAAATCCCGCCCAAGTAACGTCCTAATTCACCAGTCGCCGCACTCCGCCGTTCCTCAAGCTGGATAACAGGCGCAAATCTTTCGATAGTGAGTGCACGCGCTTGATCCAGCGACGCCGTGTCGATGCCGCCCAAAGCCTGCGAAACTAGGAAGTTATAATCGGCCGGAAAATATTTCACCCAAGAAGCCAATGCTGCCGCCAGCGCAAAGACCCGCGTTCCCTCGGGGAAGCAGGAAGGATGCAGCAGCGCAAAGTGAATAGCACGCCCCCGATGCTTCTTCAGGTAACCCATCCACCAAGCTGGATCGAAGTCTCGCAGCTGTTCCAGTTCATCTGAGGTAAGCCCCGGAACAACGGCGTTCGCACCCGGCGCCGCAGGGGCCGCTGCAGCTGCTGCGGTCGGTGCAGGCTCCGTTTGCGCGATGCCTGGCGATGCCCCGTTTTCCTCGCCCCGTGGCGCAGATTGCGCACTTTCGCTGAAAGGGTTTACCTGCGACGCAGCCGACAAGTCTGCGGCAGCTGCAGCCGGCGACTCAGCCCACGGCTCGGCCACAGATTGTGCGGGTTCGTCAACAAAAGGCGAGCTCGCCTCTGGCTCTACTGCTTCCGGTGCTGGGGTCGGCGCCGACGCTACTTCCCCGGCGCCCTCGTAGGCGCTCAAGTCCGGCAGTGGCTCGCCCAGTTCGAAGATCACCGGATTGCCAGGAATAGCGCGGGCCTTGGTCAGCTCGAAAAGACGCAACTTTTCGGACTCAGGAACCACCACCATGGTCGAAGTGCCCAGTGGAAGCTCAGCTATGGCGGCCGGCTTTTCAAAGGTAGAGAATCCGAATCCCGGCTCGCCTACCTCGCGGGCTGCGGCAGCAACCCAAAAGGCCGCTTGGTTTTCGGGCGCCACCAGGATGACGAGAGTTTTCTTCTTCGAAGAAAGCACCTTCGCCATCGCTTCTACCAAGCGCGCGTTATAGGCGGCGTCGTTATGCGGCACTACGGACTTGAAGGGCGTTGGCAACGCGGCAGGGCTGCGGAATTCGCCGGCCAAGAAGTCGTCGATAAGCGCATCGCTCGCAAGCGGACCTTTACGCGAAATCTTTTCCGGGATCTCCACCTTGTCCACTTCAAAGATTGAAAAAGGCGTCGGCACATCCGGCGAATACAGCACGTCCGCCGGTGCGGGCGGCACTCCCCCGTCTGAAACCGCGGTATAGGTAAAGACGTTGCCGCCGCGGCCCGTGGCGTCGATGCCGGCGGGAACGGAGACCATGGTGACCCATTGCTCGCCCTCCTCGGTCAGCGTGAATACCGCAGTGCGGCGCACCAGCTCCGCGCGCTCCTGAGCCGAAGGAAAGTCCGGGATAGGCGCACCGCTGTTCAAGCTCGTTGGGACAAAACTAACCAGCTCCTGCAGCTGCTCCTGGGAAATATCCCCGCTTACTGCGCCCACTCCCCAGCCGCCTGCCCGACCGTTGCCGCGCGAGAAGGATGCAAAGCTAAAAGCACCCGCCATTAATACTGCCCTCCTTGCTGGAAGTTCTGCGCGCCATCCTGCGGGGAAGGCAATGGGTCAAAGCGCAAGCGCTGGGCGACGCCGCTTTCTACCACGACCGTCCTATCAGTGGCATTGAACTGCGACGCCGAATCAGAATCGAAGCTGCCCTGCTGGCCCAAGCTGAAGTCGTGGCCGAAGTCAGGGTTGAAAGATTGCGCGGAAAAATCACCCGTAGCAAAGTCTTCGACCGCAAACAGGCGAACATAGCCGCCGTTCCAGGTTCGCTGGTCTAAGTCCACGATGAAATCAGGCTGCTCAAAAGTGCCCTGGTGCAGGCCCTGGCTGGTGTAGCGGTCCGTGTTCATGCCAGACAGCTTCAACGGCACACCATCCTCAGCAAACAGCGGCAGGCGCACCGGGTTATAAATCACCTGGCAAGAAAATGGGCGCCTATCGCCCATGTCCAGGCTGGACAGGTACACGCCAAGCTGCCGGGTGCTGAAGTCATAGTGGAAGTCATAAGTCACCGTGCGCAGGCCGGGGTATTCAATGACCTGTTCGCGGGCCTCAGTTCTTTTACCCGCAAACATGGCAAACGGGCGCAGGCGCACGACGTCACTGTGGCGCTCGAGTTTCAGGCGAATGCCGCCCTGCAACTCGTATTCCTCCTCGCGCACCGTGGTAGTGCCGCTGTTGGTCGTGCACTCCACCATCGTGGCGCCGCGCGGCCAGGTGAAGGAAATCAACTGGCTATCCACGCGCTCGATAAGCCGCACTTCATCCTCCCCGATGGGCAGCACACGCTGCAGAACGCGCGACTCACCGACCCATGCGTCGGCCTCGTTGAAGTTGACCGGGGTGACATAAACCTCGTACCAATCAGAAGGCCACGGCATCGTGGTGTTCTGCACGGAATCCGGTGGGGTTGCGCCTCGCGTTTCAGTCACGGCGTCGGCAAACGCGTTTTCCACATAAGACTTATCGATGGCCTTGGTGCGCAGCTCCGGACGTGGGGCGTGCGGGGTCAGATAAATCTTGACTTCGCCCGTCTTCGGCGAGTTCCACTCAATCTCGATGTTGTCGTGGCCATCGGAATTCTCCCGCTCACAGCGCGTAAGCGACATCTTCTCCAACTCACTGGCCAGCTTCACTGAATGCTGCACTACCGTCTCATTCGCGCTGGTCAACCTGCCATCGCGGAACTGCGCCTGGCCGAGCAAGGAGACAACCATGGTCTGGCCCGCCTCCTGCACACGGATGGTGGCCTTACGCCCACTGCTTTCGATGTCCTGCTCAAACCGCGGGGAAAGCAAGTCGCGCTCGGTGTCCTTGCATGCATAAACGACGGCGGCCTCATGGCCCTCCAGCAAGTCCCAAGAGACCTGGATTGCGCCCTTGATGGTGGTCACCTTGACGTTGACCGGCGGGAAGACTACTGCCGTCTCGCCCATAAACAGCGGCTGGCTGCTAATCGCTTCTCCCAGATCGGCGCCCTTATAAGCCCACACCGCATAGTGGCGCAGACCGGCCGCACCCGGATCCATGTCGCGGTAAGCGGTGCCGCGGGTAATCATCAATGTCTCGCCTGCTTCCGGCGAGGCAATCATCTCTCGGTCATCGGCAACGACGCGGTAGAAAACCAGTTCTCCCGGCTGCGCAGAAACCGGCTCCCACCAAATGCGCACCGGGTGGCGGACGTCCGAATTATCCTCTGCCGGCTGCTCGTAGCCATAAGGATCTTCTTCTGCTTCTGCCGCTGCATCGGTGGTTTCCGGGACCTCGACCACAGCGTGCATCTCAGGCACTACCCAACCCTCTGGCTGCTTGCCCTTATAAGGCGCGCTGAATGCATCTGCCGGCAGGTTGGTGTAATCGTCCTCGTTGACCTGGGTACGTACGTTCTCCTTGGCCTTGAGCTTGGCAAGCTCCGCTGCCCAGTCGATGTCCTTGTTACCAGGCTGTGGCGACTGTGGGTCTTCTTTTTTGGGACTCATGTCTTTGATCTCCGAAGTTCCAAAGGAGGATAGGGTGGCGCCCGTTTGGGGCTCCGGAGCAGGCGGCTGCGGGTTGAGATTGGCCGCGTTAAGTTCCGGATGCGCAACGGCGCTGCCGTTGAATACCGCCGCGATTTGTTCTGCAAACTCGCCGTACTGCGGTGCAATGTGCCGACGCACGTCCTCGGCCGAGACCTGCTCCAAATCGTGCAGCGGGAGTAATTGCGAAAGCGGAATATCCGTAATCTTGGGTGATTGCGTCATCTTGGTGATTGCTCCTAGAACGTCTCGTCCAAGTCATCGAGCGACGGCGTCTGGCTGTGGCGGCCAAAGCTAAAGCCGGTGGAACCCTCGCCGGCGCTGTGGCGGCCCGGCTGCACCTGCGAAGCATTGTTGAAAGAGTCCATGTGGTCGGTTTCGTCCAGTCCACTGAGCGCATCTGCGAAGGAAGGTAAAGCAGCTTCCGTCTCCGGCTGCGCTTCCTTTGGCAGCAAGTATTTGAAATCGGTGATGCGGCCGAACTGCACCACGGTCAAAGAACGCGAAAGCTGGCTGGTTAGCGCGGTATTGCTATCGACCTCGATGATGCGAGTGCGGGAAGGATCGATCTCGGTGTATCCATCGGAAGCGCCCAACGTGGTCAGCGATTCATTGCTGAAGGCCTGCATAGCGCCCTTTTCTTCGCTCATACCCGCCATGAACTGCTGGGTGGATTGCTCCTGCCTGCGATTATCGTCCAAGAAGGTCACCTTGGACAGGAACTGCTGCATGCTGCCCGTCATTTGTGGATTGGTAATCGCACTGTGCCAGACCTGCGGCTTCAAATCTCGATCCGCCATCGCTGGGTGATCCAGGTTGCGAGCGATCATGTCCAGCGGCGACTTCGAATACTGGCCGCGCATGCCCCACATGGCGCTCGGCTGGATAGAACCGTTGCCCACCTGGTGACGCTCGAAGACAGAATTCATGTAATCCACGAGCCCACGCAAAGACTTATGAGCCCAGGCCTCAGAGAAAACGTGGGAACGAATTCCCTCGGCCATGCGGCTGGTTTCATCGTCGGTGACCTTTGCCTTGCCGATACGCGCGTTATCCGGCAAGCCGGATTCCGGGGTGCGCAGGTGGTCGCTGGTGGTGGACTTCAAGCCGAATGGCGCATAGATTGCGCGACCCAGAACTGAAGACCAGCTCAGGAACTGACCGTATGCATTGATGTTGCGGTCGATGTCTCCCGCTGCGAGCACGATGTTGCGCGCGGCAATCTCCTGGTTCTGGCGATTGAGCTTTTGCCTTTGCACGTAATCGTAGATTTCGCGCTGCGCCTTGGTGAAGGCAAGCCAGGAACAAACCAGGAACAAGGCGATGGAAACAATGACGCCGAAGGTGGTCCACTTCCAGTCCAGGGTGGGCATGGAATCCCAGATCCGCAAGTCGCTGTTGTAATGCGAGATGCACAGGTAAATGAGCACGAGCAAAATCGCGCCTAGCACGCCCCACATGGCGCGCAGCTTGGTGGTCAGCTTGCGGTTTTCAGCGTTGAAGTCACGCTCGGCAAAGCCCTTGGCTTCCTCGCTGAGCTGGCGGGCGACGTCCTCGAAGTGCGCCTCGCGCTGGCGCGCGGAGTGCAGGCTTGCGGCCAAACCAGAGCCGACCTTCCATGCGAAGGTTTCCTGGTGCTGGTTACGCCATGCCGCGAACTGCTGCTTTTTACGGTTGATCTCAGTGTTTTGTGTGCTCTGGCTAGTCCACTCCAGGTCAGCCGCGAACTTCTCCGCAGCGAGTGGATCGAAAGGTGCAATCGTTGCCTGCGCCTCGTTTTCATAGCCCACCGTGCGGTTCATCAGTGGGTGGAAACCACGGAAGGATTGGCTGACATCGGGCACGGACTGCTTGCCGTGCTGGACAATGAGTACGTCCTGGTTATTGCCCTTCGGCGGGGCGAAGTTGGCGTTTTCCTTCCACTGGCCATCAACTAAGCCCAGCGCAAAGTCATGATAGGCCTCCCACATGCCAGCCAGCTGCGGGGTATCACCAACGTCGAATTGGACCTTCTGGGCTTCATTCAGCGTCCGGTTATTCTTCTGCTGCATCTGTGCGATGGATACAGCATTCTCGCCCTTGCCGGAATGGCCATCCAAAACCACCTCCATGTTGGAATTGCGGCCATAGAGAAGATTCTGCAGGAACGAGGCGGTTGCGCTGTTTACGGCACCGCGCCGGTCGTTGACCCAATCCTGCGGCTTGCCGATGACGGTGGCCCAGTACAGGCGCAGGTTATCGCGCAGCGCAGCCCACGCGCCGATCTTCTGCGTCTTCGGGGTCTCCAGCGGGATTTCCTGGGAAATCAGGCTGCCACCAAAAGCGTGAAAGAGAGTATCCGCGTAGTGCTGCGTAAGCGCGTTCGGATCGGTAGCGTGCTCGGTGTAGCTGGTGTTATTCACGCGGGTACGCGGCAGGCGATTATTCGGATTGAATACTCGGTCCTTGACCTCATTTTCGACCTCGCTGGCATCGATAGTGCGGTGGAAAGCACGCACGAGACGGAAGTTTTCCCAGTTGCCGGTTTCCATCAGCCGGCCCGATTCGGCCTCGAATACAGCTGCCTCCTGCATTCCGCGCCACAGGCCGAAGATGGATGCCACGGCAGGAGCTGCGAACTGTGCCAAGGCAAAGCCATCTTCGCTGCGCATGATGGGGCGAATATGCGAAGCGGAAGGAGTGCCGCCCTCTTCTGGGGAAAGCACCAGGTTCTCCCACACCTGCAGCGGCTCAATGTGTGCCGGCTGCAAAGGCAAGGTGGTCAGCAACAGGCGAACGCGCTGGTTCGAGGCCTGGACGATGCGCGAATCCACGGCCGCCGCCCACCGCGACAAAGCGTCTGGCTGCAAGGAATCACTTTCATCCAGCGTATCGATGACCACGAGGAGCATATCGCCTTCGTGGTTGCGCAGAGACTCGTCGAGAGTGGCAATACGTGGGTTTCCCTCGGCGTCGAAGAAGCGCACTGCGGCTGCCGACGTCGGTTGGGTGTAGTCCACCCACATGAAGTTCTGCAGCAAGCCAACAGCTCGCAGGTCGAAAAGGCGGGAACGAATCTCATCGGCCGTGGCGCCGTGTCCAAAGAACAGTACGTTAGTCATTAGAAGGTGTCATCCAAGTCGGTGAGGTTGAATTCAGGCTCAAAGCGCGGGGTCTGGCTGGAAGAATCCCGGCTCGCGGGAGCCTCAAAAGTATCGGGCGTTTCAGCGACAGTCTTTGCCTGGCCCAGCAAATCGCGGATGCGCTGCGCCATGACGACGACGTCCGGCGCCAGGTCGCGGTAGTACGGCGTAGCGGAGGCGACGTCGCGGCGGCGAATGTTTGCAAATGGCTTGTCATCCATGCCTTGGCCCGGCAGAGAATTCATACCACCCGGAATGAAGTGATCAGCGCCGCGGACGAACTTATCGAGCTCCGCAACGAAGGATTCATAACGATCCTGGATGCTGGAGCCGACGACGCCGCGGCCCGGCACGGTGCCATCACGCAGGAAGGCCGCCAGACGGTGGACCAGTGGGTGCGTCGAAGCACCAGAGTGCGCAAAGTCCTGGCCGTCGTCGTAAAGCCCGCGCAGCAACTGGTACGGGTACAAGGAAGAGGCAAAGCCGTATGCGCCGTTCTTTTGTACCCTCGCGTACGCGATGAAGATGGACTCAAGCACGGAAGACATCCAGTCGGACTTCTTAACCATGCGGCGCGGGGAAATCAGCATCGGGTTCGGGAAAGGTACCCAATCGCCTACGCCATTGGCGGTGTCGTCGTAGATATGTGCCGCGGCGTTATCGGAATCCGGGTTGGAGATGTGGATCCGGCCGGTAATGCGGCCGATGATCCAACCTGCCACCATGGCCTGACGCTCGGTCTCAGTCAGCGGCAGAGCCGCCGCGAGCGGACGGGTACGACGCTCCGACCAGTAGGAACCATCGAAGTTTTCTTGCTTATCGATGTCCTCGGCGATGTAGCCGAACATGGAAGAAAATACGATCGGCGAGTAGTTCGGGTAGGAACCGAAGATCTCGATGTGCTGTACCTGCTCGGACATGTTCAGCGAGTTACGCAACGCCACCTGCGATGGCTCGTCAATAGAAGGCGTAGAAAGCAGCTCGCTCAGGCGTGGAACGATGCCGGTTTCTTCGCTGCCCAAAGCCTCGAAAGGAATATCAGAGAAGGAGTAGGTGTACTGCACGTCCTTGCCGTGGATGCGCTGGACCATGTCGCTGGACACGGCAGCCAACGGGCGGGCGTAGCTCAGCGCCATCTGGAAGGCGCTGACGAAGCGGTCAATGCGCTGGGAGTGCTCCACCTCGTTGATATCCGGGGTCAGCGTCAGGTAGCTGCGCAGATCCACGGAGTTGAACTTGTAGAACTCATAGTCGCGGCGGTTAATCCACGCACGGGAGCGCTCCAGCAGATCTGCCGGGCGGATGCGCGAACGGTACTGTGCGCGCTGGGACTCGCGACGCTCCCCGGTCTGCGGATGCTGCGATAGGTGCTTGGATACCCAACCTGCACGGTTGCTGTATTCATCGTTGGTGCGCTTCTGCGGCGCCAGCGTATCCCGCGGTGCCTTGTTGGCATCTAGCGAATCCCACTCGCCGCGAATGACCGCACGCACCGCGAATGGGTAAGCCTGATCGTAATGTTGTACATCGGCAGTGGACTGCTGGCCCTGAATGGTGCGCAACATCTGGGTTTGGTAGTCGGTGATAAACGCGTTGACGTCGGTCAACATGATTTCGTTTTCCGCGCCCTTGAAGCGAGACTCAACGATCTCGTCTACTTCCTCCGGCCAGGCGTTGACCTCGTTGGTGCGAACGTCTGCCAGCTTGTTGGTCTCCGGGCGTGACTGTGCCGCCTTCTCGAGCACCTCATGGGCGTCGCCAAGCTCACGCTGCAGATGGAAGAGGTTCTCGTCGACGTAATCCTGCAGAACGTCCTGCAGAATATGCGCCGTAGCCAACAGGATGTAGTGATAGAACTGCTGGTGATAAAGGCCCAGTAGAGCGTTGACAGTCGGCGTTGGATCCGTCATCTGACCCTTGCCGGTCAGCGGGCTAAGGATCGGCTCCGCGCCTTGCGGAAGCGCAAGCACGGCGAAGTTCTGGAAGGAATTAGAGAACTCATTAAGCTGCGGCTGCAGGCGGTCGCCGCTGGCCAAGACGTCCTTGACGCGATCGAGCATCTCGCGAACATAAGGCAGGCCCACTGCCGCCAACTCGCCCTCGACCGTGCTCAAGACCTTGTCTGAGAAGAAGTTAGCGAAGCGATAGGTGGTGTCATACGCCGCCTGTTGGAGCATTCCCGCGATGTACTGCTGGTTCTGTGGATCGCTCAGGTTCTGCATGAGCTCTGCGCGCCACTCGTTAACGTTGCGCCCTTCCCCTACCGGGATGAAATTACGCAGGCTGCGCGCTGCGTTTTCGGCAGCTGGCTGGCCCATGCCGCCGAATACGGTGTTCAGCCAGTTATACGCGGAGTTCGGATCGATAGGTCCGCCCATCGCCCAGCTCGGATCCAACATCATGTCTTGGAAGCGGCCCGGCAGGCGCTCATCAAGGCGCTTTGCAATCTGCATCTCGCCGGCCTCTGGGTTGGCCTTATCGAGATGTCCGTTGAGCAGACGCTCAAAGGAGCTACGGGCCAGGCGCTGCGCGGAATACTCGGCGAAGCGATCGCGGCCCATGGAAATCTGCGCATAACCCAGCGAACCCCACGGCAGGCGAGCCCACGGGGTACCGCCCTGGGACTGATCACGGTCCCAACCGAAGAAACGGCGGCCGCCGTCACCGGATGGGGTGTTGGTCAACGCATAAGAGACCAGGTTGTCAGACGCACGAGTCGAGGCCATCAAACCGGCCAGCGCGCGGCCCAGGCCGCGGTAGATCGACATCGCGGAGCCATCGCCAAAGCGGGAGCCGGTGGTGCCCATCTTGGAACCGATGGGAAAGATTCGGCCGAAAGTCGGGCCCTCTGGCGGGGTGCCCATGTCAAAGGCCTCGAAGATGGCGCGGTCATGCGCGGTGGAGTTACCCATCTGGGATGCAACGACCTCGCCGAACATGGCCAGGGAGTTGGGCCATGCGCCGGCCATGTCCTCTGCCTTGTTGTCGGAGAAGATCTCCGGGGTGTACATGAAGACCAGCGTGCTGGTCGGATCGAGATTCTTGATGGTGGTCAGAACGCGGCAGACATCCAGGAACATCGAAGCGCCTGCGCCGCCTGCCATGGAGGAAACAACCAGCACAACCGGTGCGGAGGAACCAGTATCGGTGCGCTTCTTTGACTGCTTGTAATTGAGCTCGTTGAGCTCCTGGATAGCTTCCTGGGTAAACATCTCAGACACCGCCGCGTTCAATGCGTTGCGGATGTCCTTCAGGTGGCGCAGGGTCAGGATGCGGCCGATGGCGCGGTACTGGCCGGCGCCGTCGGCAAGCTTTGTGTCATTCGATTGCGGCGTACGCGAAGCCCACGTGGCGATCTCACCAAGCTTGCCGGAGCGGCCCAACGTTTCAGAGATACCAGCATCGAACTGGTTGTAATGCTGGCGTGAGCCGATACCCACATACTGACCGCCGCTTTGGGTAACGTTCGGCAGCTTCTGCGGGCCGGCCTCCTCTTCGAGGGGAACATCGATGTTCACAAACTGCCACGCCTTGGGCAGCTCGGTGATGTCTGGATCGATGGTGCGCAGCTCCGCCTTGAGCTGGTCCATGATAAAAGCCAAGGTCTTGGCGCCGGAGCCACCGCAGCCAACTACGAGGAACTTCTTCATCTGCTCTTAAAACCTTTCGGGATGTCTCTTTAAGTGTTCAACTTGTGCGTTCTGCTTGCGTTCTGGTTCGGACTAGTTGTTTCCGAAGGAAGGCCCCTGCGGCCATCCACCGTTGTTGCCGCGTGGCCCGTTGCCCGGCTGGCCGAAGCCGCCCTGGCTACCTGGTTGACCGAAGCCGCCTTGCTGGCCAAAGCCGCCTGGTTGGCCCGGCTTCTGCAACTGGCCCGGCTGGCCAGGGAACTGCTGCACTGGAGCGTTAGCACCCGGCGCGTTCTGCGGTGCCTGTGCACCTTGTGCGCCTTGCTCTCCCTTCGGGCCCTTCGGAGCCTTAGGCTCCTTCGGCGCGGGGAACTGCACCTGCTCGAAGAGCACCGGTGCGGAGCGGTTGATCTCCTCGGAAAGCTCGTCATACTTTTCGGCATGTGCCATCGTGTCGACCGTCAAAACGATCTCGCCGCGCTCCTTGTCATTCGCGTTGCCCACGAAGAACCAGTTGTTCTGAACTGCCAGCGGCAAGATGGCGCGGCCACCGGATTGCTTGCCCTTGCCGGAGATGGAGCCATCCCTTTCAACTTCCACATGGGCCGCAGTAAATGGGCTAAGGCCCATCTTTACCTTTGCCTCGTACAGGCCCAGATTTGCCCGGCGCGGCGCGGCGTCGACAGGCACTGCGCCCTGGAACTCCTCCTTGGAGACCGCAAACGGCTTGCCGGTATCCGTGCGGATGAGGCTCGTGCCTTCCTTCTTGACCGGAATCGTCTTCGCGAACATGCGCGGAGACTCAGGGATGCGGCCGGAGAACCACTTCATGAAGTAAAGAACCGCCAGCGGAATCAAAAGGCCCAAAAGGACCGCCAGCACGAATGCCAGGCCGAAGGCACTCTTGCTCAAAGGCGTGGTCATCGAGCCCTTCAGCTGCAGCGGCAGCTGCGCTTCCTGATTATCTTCCGCAGACTGCAAGCTCAGCTCTGGCTTCAAAGCCAAAGCGCCGTCTTCCATGTTCTCTGCAGAAAGGGTGATCGGCAGCGTCGCCTCTTCGCCCTCACCAAGCTCGAGCGCGTTATCCGCGGAATCGTGCTTCGAGGTTACCTTCAGCGCATCCACGCCCTTCGGCAGAGTGGCCTCGTCAGCGCCGAAGCTTTGCTCCGCCAGCCACACCTTGCCCGGACCAGTTACCGGAACATCAACGGTGACTTCCTTTTCCGTCATCGACACCACCTGTGCCGAGCCGACGGAGGGCATGTTGACCGGGGTAATCGTCAGCGGGGTTTCACTCTTGATGGGGTTGAGCTTGGAGCCCGGCTGATTATCGACGCCCTTCGTGGTGATGTCCACGCTGGTCACCAGCTTGCCCGCGGCAACGTTTTCGACCTTGTCCAACGGGATATCCACCGCGTTGCCGTCCATGATCGGGGCGTTTTCGAGAAGCGTTACTGGCTCGCCCTCTTCGGGGACGAACTCCGCGCGCAGCGTGCCTTGGCCTTCGAGCTTGCGCGGCTCACCGCCGCCGTCGACAAGCTGTGCCTTAATAACTTGGTCGGAGTTGATGCCGCCGCTTAGCTTCTCACCGTTTTCGCGCTGCAGGTTGAGGTTCAGACCCGGAATCATCACCATGGATGCCTGGTACTCGCCCTCGGCGCCGCCCTCCAGCTTGTAGCCAAAGGTCCACTTGCCGGCCCAGCCTTCGCCGCCCTTCTTCATTGCGACGTCGACCATGCCCGGCAGTCGGTCATTGGTGGTGATCTCCACGTCAGCGCCGGCGACCTTCTTGGTATCCGGCTTCAGCTCTACCGTTTGCCCATCAGGACCGGTGAGGGTCGGAATGATCTTGCCTTCTTCTACGCTGGTCTTCGGAACCGCGGACAGGCGGACTGGGTCGACCGAATTATCCAGGAAGAAATCGAATTGCTCGGTGAAAGTGCCTTCCTTGCTCAAGCCACCGGAGGTAGGAATGAGGTTACGGAAAGCTGCAAACAGTGCGGCGGGATCCTCACCGCCGTTGAAGAAGGCGCCGTTGGGTTCGCCTTGGCCACAGCCCTCGCCTTCAGCCAGGTCGGTGAGAAGCTCCGTCTGCTCCTTCGCATCGCGCGCCGGTACGAGACCGACGTTGAAGAGGCGGATATTGGACTGGCGGAATGCGGACACCGTGGAATCCGGGGTGCACAAAATGTTGCGGGCTGCTGCGTTGTCCTTGCCGGTCTCAACGCCCACGTAGGCGCCGTCGGTGAAAAAGACAATGGCGCGGCAATCGCTGCCATCATGATCGCCGAATTCCTTGAGCGCGCCCGAGTAGGCCAAACCGTAGTCGGTTTCTAGATCGGAGGTGCGCTCCATGTTGCGGAAAGCGTCAATCTCCTTGTCCAAGGCGCCGGCGTTTCCGGAAACATTGGTCCAGCCGCCGTACTCGCCGGCCTCGGAGTAATAGCCTGAACCGAATCCGGCAAGCTTGACATTGATATCCGCGCCGGCGTCCTTGCCTAGGCTGGCCAGCTGATTGACGATGTCCTTGGTGGCATCAACACGGAAGTGGGAGCCATCGGTGGCTGGTTCGCCTTCGTAACCGATGAGGGACTGCGACTGGTCGAGCACGAACAACAGGTCCGCGGATTTCTTATCCGCGATACACGAACTAAAGTCCGCTAGGTTTTTCTGCGAGGCCTCAGAGAGGCTGCTCTCGGAGGCCTGCGGTGCTTTATCCTGTGGAGCTTGTTCTGGTGGGGCTTGTTCTGCCGGCGGGGCCGCCTCGGGCGCTGGTGCTTGCTCAGGCGCTGGCGCATCTTGCGCGGAAGCTCCCAGAGAACCTGCGAAACCGCACAACAGTGCAGTGCTGCTGAGAGCGAGGAGACGATTTAGTTTTCGCATTAGGCGCCCATCACCTTTCCTACGTAGAAGGCGATCTCCACCGCGGAAGCGATCACAAGCAAGAAGCCGCCGATCATGACGAGGCGGTAGACCAGCGTCTGGCGCGTGTCCTCAATGTAGAAGCTTTCCGCTTGGCGCCGAGTATTTTGCAGGGTGTATAGGCCAAGGAGCACAAAGGCGACGATGCCGGCAAGCACCCATCCCGCGATGGCCAAGCCAAAGAAAAGGCCTTGGGTTGCAGTGGAGGCCAATGGCGCGGCGATTACCGCGATTAAGGAGAAAATAGCGGCCACACCAGCGGCGATGAGCAAAGGCCACGGCCCCTTGGTGGGTGCGGCTGGGGTGGCAGGGCGCGAGCTGCGCGGCGCGCTGGGCTGCCCGCCTGGTGCGCCAAAACCCTGGCCGCCACCTTGTGCGGGGCCAGCTGCGCCAAACGACGGCGCGCTTCCTCCTGGTTGATTCGGCGAACCGAAGCTAGGGGAACTTGGGAATCCGAACCTCGGGCCGGCTGCATTGTTAGGGCCGTTGTTGGGGCCGCTACCCGCTCCGGGGCGCGGACCACCAAACTGGGGCGATGAGCCAGGCGAACCAAATGTCATAACTAATGACCTTTTCTCAAATAGCGCTCCCCCAGCCAAGAGAGCGGCCAGGGAAACCAAAGGGAACAAAATAGGCACAAGTGTTGCAAGCAAAAGAATGCCATACTTAAGGCCTCATTTCGCCTCTTCCTTGGGATTTACCCTCCACTACCCCAGCGCCACATCGATAATGCCGGATTCAGCTGCACATATCTCGCTGGATCTACCTTGAGGATCATTCCCCAGTCTCCCCTAAGATGTGTGAGCATTTCTGTTTTCTCAGGCCATAAGACAGCGCCATAAGACAACGCCATAAGACGGCATGGCAAGATAACTGCCCATGACAGAAAAATCGGCAACCGCAACCACTTCCAGTGGCGAGAGCATCCGATTCATCCCGGTACAGTCCACGCTGTACCCGTGGCTGGTTACGGTGTTCGTCGTTACGTTCCTCATTTCCAACATCAATGCCACAAAGGGCGTCCAGCTCGGTCCGCTCATCACCGACGGCGCCTTCTTCTTATTCCCGCTGGCTTATATCGCAGGCGACGTCCTGTCCGAATGCTATGGCTTCAAGTCCACGCGGCGGGCGGTCTACATCGGATTCGTCATGGCGATTCTGGCCGCGGTGTGCTTCTATATCGCGATTTGGCTGCCAGCGGCGGATTTCTACGAAGGCCAAGAGGCCTTCGCCGCTACCTTGGGCCTTGTGCCGCAGATCCTCGCCGCTTCCTTGGCAGGCTACTTAGTGGGCCAGCTGCTCAATTCCTTCACGCTGACCCGCATGAAGGCAAAGTCCGGTGAACGTGGACTCATCGGCCGTTTGGTCGCCTCAACCGTCGTGGGCGAGCTCGGCGATACTGTGTTGTTCTGCATCATCGCCGCACCAGTCATCGGCATTTCCACATTCAGCGGCTTTCTCAATTACGTAGTGGTCGGCTTCGTGTGGAAAACCCTCATCGAGGTGGTCATGCTGCCGCTAACCACCATCGTCATCAAGTGGGTTAAATCCCGCGAAGACTACGTTCCCAGCAACTAACCCACAAATACTCAGCCCTAGAAACCCAGCCCTAGAAACCCAGGGCTGGAACTGCAGCTTCCTGGTGAAAAGGGCGGCGTCGGCAAGCGCGAGAAAAGCCGAACAGGAGGTCTGCAGTTCCAGCCCTGGGTATTTGCGGAAAAGAGACGGCGGGCGCAGGGAGGTAGCTTACTTGCCGGCGTAGTAGCGGCCCATGAACTCGTCGCGGTAGGCCTCGTAGTAGCCGCCGTCGATGGAGGCGCGGATGTTGTCCACCAAGCGGATCATGAAGGTAAGGTTGTGCATGGTGCACAGCGTGCCGGCCAGGAATTCGTTGGCCTTGAGCAGGTGGTGGATGTACGCACGGGAGTAGTTCTCCGAGACGTAGCCGCCGAACTCCTCGTCGATGCCCGTGAAGTCGCGCTTGAAGCGCGCGCCCTTGAGGTTCAGGCGGCCATCGAGCGTGTACACGCCGCCGCGGCGGCCCAGGCGGGTAGGCGCAACGCAGTCGAAGGTGTCGGCGCCTGCCTCAACCGCGGTGAACAAATCATCGGGCTCAGAAATGCCCAGCAGGTGACGCGGCTTATCCTCCGGCAGCTCATCGCAGACCCAGCCCACGATGGTGCCCAGGTTCTCCTTCTCCAGCGCGCCGCCGATGCCGAAGCCGCCGAAACCGCGCTTGCCGTTCGCCTCGGCAGCCTGGGAAAGCTCCACCAGACCGCGGGTTGCTTGGCGGCGCAGGTCCTCGTACTGCGCACCCTGCACCACGCCCCACAGGGATTGGCGCGGCTTTTGCGGGCCACGCTCCTCGGTCAGGCGGTGGTGTTCATCCAAGCAACGCTGCGCCCAGCGATGGGTACGCGCGACCGACTCTTCCTGATAAGCGCGGCTATCGATGAGCGTGGTTAGCTCGTCAAAGGCGAACATGATGTCAGCGCCCAAACCATGCTGAATCTGCATGGAAACCTCTGGGGTAAAGCGATGCTTCGAGCCATCGATAACAGACTTAAAATCCACGCCATCCTCGTCGACCTGCGCCATACGCTCCTTCTTGGCCGCGCGGATGTCGCCCTCGGTGAGGTTCGCAACGTCCATGGCCAGGACCTTCTTGAATCCCACGCCAAGCGACATCACCTGGAATCCGCCGGAGTCCGTGTAGGTGGGGCCATGCCAGTTTTCAAAGGCCGCGACGCCGCCAGCCTCATCCACGATGTCGTGGCCCGGCTGCAGATAAAGGTGATAAGCGTTGGACAAGATGGCCTGCGCTCCCGTCTGCCGGATCTGCTCCGGGGTCAGGGTCTTGACCGTGGCCTTGGTGGCCACGGGGATAAAGGCTGGGGTCTGAATATCCCCGTGCGGTGTGTGAATGGTGCCGCTGCGACCATGTTTGCCAGGACCAGCCTGGTCGAGGCGCGTGCGCACGTCGAAGCTCAGGTCAGTCTCTAGCTTGGGTGCAGGAAAAGGCGGCTGTTGCTCGATCATAGAGGCTAGTTTACGTGTTGCGTCGTATCCGCAGATGCGCCGCCATGCTCACGCTCCCACTCTTCTTCCAGAGCTGTGCCTTCGATGTCGAGGGAAGGCATGACCTTATCCATCCACTTTGGCAGCCACCAGGTCGCGCGGCCCAACAGGAACATCGTGGCGGGGACGAGGGACATGCGCACAAGGAAGGCGTCGAAAAGCACGCCTGCGGCAAGGGCGAAACCGAAGATCTGGATAAACGGCAGCGGCTGGTTAATAAACGCCACGAAGACAGAAATCATAATGATGGCTGCGGCCGTGACCACGCGCGCGCCTTCAGTAAAGCCCGCGATGGTGGCCTCATCCACAGCGTTGTACTTGGTGCCATTGCCGCGTGGATAACGCGCGATGTGCTCGCGCATGCGGGTGACCAGGAAGACCTGATAATCCATGGCCAAGCCGAAGGTCACGCCGATCAGGAAGATAGGCATGAAGGAAATTAGCGGACCAGGCGCCGGGACTAGGCCGAAGAGGCCGTCCTGCCACACCAGAACCGTAAGGCCGAAGGCCGCGCCCACTGAGAGCAGGAATCCCAAGCCAGCCACCACGGGGACCAAGACCGAGCGGAAGACTAAGAAGAGCAACAGGATGGCCAAGCCCACCACGATGGCGAGGTAAGGCAGCATGGCGGCCTCCAAGCGCTCGGTGATATCTAGCTGCACGGCGGTCAGGCCAGTCATGCCGATTTCCGCGCCGGTGACCTCGCCCAAGCGCTCGTTCTCTGCACGCAGAGCCGACGCCGTGCCGACGGTCGTGGGATCCGTCGGGCCTGTGGTCGGTGCGACCATGATCTGTGCCGCGGTCTGATCAGAGTTGAGGCCAACGATCTGTGCGTGCTTCACGCCGCCTACCTGGTTAAGCTGCTGGGTCGCGTACATGAAGGAGGCGAAAGTTGCCTTCTTTTGTTGGTCTTCGCCTTCTTGACCCTGAATCAGCGGCTGGAGAGCCGGCGCATCTGGGTTGGCTTCCTCACCGTTGACGATGACCAGGAATGGACCATTGACGCCTGCACCGAAGCCCTCTGCCAGCAGGTCCGCGGACTTGCGCTGGGTGGTATCCGGATTCGAGCTGGTATCCGCTGGCAGCGCGAGCTCCATGTTCAGCACCGGGGCGCTCAGCGCGCCAAGACCCAACACGACCACGGCCATGACCAGGCCCGGGGCCTTCTGCACCGCACGCACCCAGCGGTTGCCCATGGTGGCGCCCTTACGGCGCTTGCCCTTCCTATTCGGGTTGCCGGCGATGCCGGGGATTCGACCAGCAAAGGCTTTATCGCCAGCCAGGCCAAGCAGCGCCGGCACCAGGGTCAGCGCGACGAGCACCGCCATGAACACGGTGCCCGCGGCAGCCAAGCCCATGGCGGTGAGGAAGCCAATCTTGGCCACGATGAGGGCGAAGAGCGCCACGAAGACCGTGGCGCCAGCGAAGACCACGGAGGAACCTGCCGTGCCCACCGCCATGCCGGCGGCTTCGGGCCCATCCATCCGCGAGCGCTCCTGGCGGTAGCGCGACATGATAAACAGCGCATAGTCGATGCCCACGGCCAGGCCAATCATGATGGCCAGGACCGGGGTCAAGTTATTGAGTTCAATCCAGTGCGTGGCAATCATGACGCCGAGCGCGCCCAGGCCCACGCCCACGACGGCCGAGATCAGCGGCATGCCTGCCGAGACCAAAGAACCGAAGGTGAAGATGAGGACGAGGAAGGCCACACCCAAGCCGATGATCTCCGAGATGGAGTTGACCTTGATCTCATCGCCAAAGCCCGCGCCGCCGGCCTCGACCGTTAGCCCCTTCTCGCGGCCCAGCTCCATCGCCGCGGTGACGACGTCCTTGTCTTCTTGCTCAACGGTGTAGGAGCTTTCCGCATCGAAGTTGAAGGTGGTATAGGCGATGGTCTCGTCCTCATTAACCATCGCGAGGTTATCCGCATCCTTGCGAGCGGTCTCTTCCGGCAGGCCCATCGAGGTGAATTGTTCGATAACTTGCTGCTGCAAAGCCGGCGATACGTCGAGCGGGTTGCCCCAGCGTTGCTGGTCCTTGATGCCGAGCTCGTTGGTGATCTGATCGACCACCTGCTGCATCGCTTCCTTGTTTTGCGGGTCAGAAAGCTTCTGCCCCTCGGGTGCTTGGAAAACCAGGTTCACCGAAGGCGCGCTGGCCAAATTGCCGCTTTCCGGGAAAAGCTCGGCGGCGCGGTGGGTAGCGTCAATCGCCGGCGTGCCCTTGATGGAGTACTCCGAAGTCATGGGCTTCATCAAGGCAATCGTGGCGCCCACAGCGGCCACAAAGATCACAAGCCACGCGATGATCACTTTCCACCTGTTGAGGAAGGACCAGCGCCCAAGACGGTACAAGAGTTTTGCCACAGGAGTTACCTTCTGTCTCGTTGATTAACTTCGCCCAGTCTAGCGGCCAGCCGCTGGCAGCTAAAACAAGAAAAGCCGTGGAGCAATTACTTGCCCCACGGCTTTCGCTATGGCGGTGGCGGCGGGATTTGAACCCGCGGTTGGGGGTTACCCAACATTCGCTTTCGAGGCGAACACCTTCGGCCGCTCGGACACGCCACCGTGGTCTAGGTTACGTGTTGAAGCGCGCGGCACAAAATCCCGCCGGATTTACTTGTCCTTCAGGCCGCCAATAACCTCGTTGGCCTTGTCCTTTACGCCCTCGACAGCGTCAGAGACTTTGTCCTTAGCCTGGGAAGTAACCTGGTCTGCCTTGCCCTCGTTAGCAAGATCCTCGTTGTCGGTTGCGTTTCCCGCAGCTTCCTTTGCCTTACCTACTAGGTCGTCCTTCTTGTTTTCGAAATCACCCATGTTATTTCTCCTTTTTGTTTGCGGTGACCCCATCCTACGCAATGTCAGCGCAGCTCGCCGAAGAAGCCGGTGAGCAGTCCGGCGCATTCTTCCTCGCAAACTCCGGCGCGCACTTCGGGCACGTGCAGGGCACCGGGGGCACGCAGGACATCGACAAGCGAGCCACACGCGCCCGTCTTCGGTTCGAAAGCACCAAAGACCACGGAAGCCACGCGGGCCCCCTGGATAGCCCCGGCACACATCGCGCACGGCTCAAGGGTGACCACAAGTTCGCAGCCTTCTAAGCGCCAGCCATCGCCATGCTTGGCGACGGCCGCGCGAATCGCCTCCACTTCCGCATGTGCGGTGGGATCGCCGCGCTGCTCCCGGCGGTTGACGCCGGTGGAAAGCTCGTTGTCGGCGGCGTCGTAAAGCACCGCTCCTACCGGGATGTCTCCCGCGGGTGTCTGGCGTGCCACCTCGAGCGCGCGGCGCATGCGCGCCTCGGCGCGGGCCAAGCCTTGGGATTTAAGCAATGTTCTCTTCGAGCTCGTCGCCGAAGCCTAAATCGCCCGCGATGCGCAGGAGCATATCGGAGGGCCAATCTTCGTCATTGTCGATGATGTAGCCCAACTGATCTTCACTGAGCCCAAGATCAGCAAAGATATCGAAGTCGCCGTCGCCATAAGGATCTGGATCCTCGTCGTCGTCAACGATTTCGGGAAAGTCAAGGTCGCGCAGCTCCAGGAAGTCTGCGGCAAAATCATCCTCGTCGGCATATGTGGCGTCAGAGATCAGCATGCGCACATCTCCCGGCACTGGGCGTACGACAACGAAGTATTCATCCTCTACGCACAGCAGCGCGAAGGCCGCGCCCTCGGAGCGCAGCGCGCGCACCGCGCTGATGGAGGTGTTGATGTCCTCGAAGTCGTCATTAAACTCCCGAACCACCCATTGCCCCTCATTGCGGGCAACGGTAACTGCGAAGGAGATGTTGTCATCACTCATACCTCGTGAGATTAGTCGTGTTGTGCCAGAATTGTCACCGTGAGTTCTCAAGACGTTCAACGACCCGTATGCATCATCGGCCTAGGCCTTATTGGCGGTTCCCTGCTGCGCGATCTCGTGGCAAGCAAACACGCAGTATATGGCTATAATCACTCGACTTCCGGTGCCCGCAGCGCCATCAAAGCGGGCTATGACGTCACCGATGACCTGCAGGCAATTTTGACCCGCGCGGAGGCAGACAATGCACTAATCGTCATCGCTACCCCGATGAAAGCGGTCGCTTCGGTCTTGGACGAGATTCAACAGCACGCGCCGAGCTGTGGCATCACGGACGTAGTTTCCGTGAAGACTGAGGTGCGTGATCTCTTCTTGGAGCGCGGCATGGAATCGCGCTACGTGGGCGGCCACCCGATGGCCGGCACTCAAAACTCAGGCTGGGACCACTCGCAGACCAAGCTCTTTAAGCGTGCAGCATGGGCAATTACCTATGACTACGCCGCCGAGTGCGAGGCCCGCGGGGAGCGCATCCCGAAGAAGTGGATTGAGACCTTCTCCGATGTGGTGCGTATGACGCAGATGGTGCACGCCGAGGCCGTCCCCGTGCGCGTGGCAAATCACGATGCCGCGGTGGCGCGCATTTCTCACCTGCCGCACGTCTTCGCTGAAACCCTCGCTGTGGTGGGCGACAACGGCGGCATCCTCGCGCAGTCCTTGGCCGCGGGCTCCTTCAAGGACGGCACCCGCGTGGCCGGTACCACCCCGGAGCTGGTGCGGCAGATGTGTGAGACCAACGCACCCGCGCTTGTCGACGCCCTCGATGAAGCATTGCAGCTCCTCCAGGACGCGCGCGACTCTCTCGCCGCTGAGCAGCCCTCTGTTGCTGAACTCGCGGAGAATGGCTTCCGCGCCCGCACCCGCATTGAGGCACGCTCCGGCGCCCGCAAGGAATCGGTCTCCCCGGTCAAGATTTCCTCGCGGCCGGTACTGCGCCTACATCCTGGTGGCCCGAACTGGGTGGCGCAGCTGCGTCAGTCGGAGTCTTTGGGCGGGCGAATCGAGATTTTCTAGCCCCGTCTAGTCTTCTAGGCCTGTCTAGGCTTCCCGCCCTGTCTAGCCTTCCCGCCCCGTCTAGTCACGGAACGTATCGTCGCGCCGCTTGCGGGACTTCGATTCATCCCTGCTCACCGCAAGGATGGGAAGTCCCAGAAGGCCCAGCGCGAGCCCAATCGGGAAAAGCACCAGCATTCCCGAGGCAACCCACAGCACCACGCCGAGGATTGCGCCCGCTACCAAGCAGGGCACGAGTTTGTTGTTGTTCACGCTCACCTTTCTAGTTCCCGTGGCGAAGGCAAACTTTTTACTGGCCATGAAGCTAAGCACCTAAAAATGAGGTCTCGTAAAGCGGTTCCGGTCTCATCGTACGCCGCGGCCTCTCTCGCAGCAGCTTCCGCGCCCCGCAGGTCTTTCGCACGGCACCAGGTTCTCTGCACGGCACCAGGTTCTCTGCACGGCCCCTGCGGCTGCAAATCGCAAATGGTGAGGTCGACCCGCAACGGAAGTGGCTGGTGTTAACGCCCGTGGCTGGTGAGCGGTCACCTCACCATCTACACCTCACCATTTGACTGGCTGGCCTCACCATTTGAC
Source organism: Corynebacterium sp. HMSC08C04 (assembly GCF_001807495.1). Classification (NCBI taxonomy): domain Bacteria; kingdom Bacillati; phylum Actinomycetota; class Actinomycetes; order Mycobacteriales; family Corynebacteriaceae; genus Corynebacterium; species Corynebacterium sp. HMSC08C04. Next base: position 32,218 of record NZ_KV789202.1, read on the forward strand.
TCCGCGCCGCCGCCAAGAGCCACCAAGCGCCTCCTTCGCGCCACCCATACAAAACGAAAATCTCGCGGCCTCCAAGAAGGAAACCGCGAGAAAATTTTGTGCGCCCGGAGGGATTCGAACCCCCAACCTTCTGATCCGTAGTCAGATGCTCTATCCGTTGAGCTACGGGCGCTAACCGCTACTGCGTTTGATTGCTGTGCAATCTCTCGCTGCAACGTGGATTAACTATAGTGCCGTTCTTTAAAGGCGGCAAATCGCCAGGCCAACACACGTTTTTACGCGTTGTTAACCTGTCGATAACTGCACTTAAACACCAGCCTTTAAAGCACCAGCCCAAAGACCGGCACGGCCAGCAGGTAGACCGTGAGAGTAATCAGCACGCAGCCAATGAGGTTGAGGCCGACGCCGCCCTTGATCATGTCGCCAATCTTCACGTAACCCGATCCGTATGCAATGGCATTCGGCGGGGTTGCCACCGGCAGCATGAACGCGCAGGTTGCCGCGAGCGCCACCGGAATGGTCAGCAGCAGGATGTTGATCTCGCCGCCCTCGGTCAGGCCAATGCCAACCGCAACGCCGCCCATGATGGGCAGGAAGGTCGCCGCCGTTGCCGTGTTGGAGGTGATCTCGGTCAGGAAAAGAACCAGCAGCGCAACTGCTGCGATGAGCAGCACCGTGGGCAGGCCGCCGAGACCCTTAGCCATCTCGCCGATCCACAGAGATAGGCCCGAGTTGTTAAACATCGCGGACAGAGACAGGCCACCACCAAAAAGAAGCAGGACGTCCCACGGCATCTCATTCGCGGTCTTCCAGTCCAGCGTCTTAGCGTCGGCCGGGATGATAAACAGCAGCAGGCCGGCAGCAATACCGACGATGGCATCGTCGTAGTTTGAGTCCTCGCCAACCAAGAAAGGAACGACCACCCAGGCGATAGCTGCGCCTAGGAAGATGATGCCGGTGAGAATCTGCGGAGCAGTCCACGGACCAAGAGCTGCGATTTCGCGGTCAATTAGCTCCTTGCCGCCAGGAATACGGTCCATCTCCGGCTTGAAGATGGTCACCAACAACAGCCATGCGATAAACAGGAAGATAACTGCCAGCGGCATTCCCACGATCATCCACTTGCCAAAGCCGAGGACGATGTCGTGAGATTCCTTCATATATCCGGCCAACAGAGCGTTCGGCGGAGTACCGATCAGCGTGCCCAGGGAGCCAATGGACGCAGAATACGCAATGCCCAGCATCAGCGCCGTTGCAAACTTCTTCTGCTTGGCCATGCCACCCACGGTGTCTGCGGTCAGCGCCAGCACGGAGGTACCGATAGGCAGCATGACTACCGCGGTCGCCGTATTTGAGACCCACATGGACAAAAAGCCGGTTGCCAGCATAAAGCCCAGCACAATGCGCTTTGGCGAGGTGCCAACCACCTTCACCACCGCCAGGGCCATGCGGCGGTGCAAGTTCCAACGCTGCAACGCGAGCGCAATGAGGAAGCCACCCATAAACAAGAAGATCGTCGCCGAAGCATAAGGCGAGCCAACTTCCTTAATGGTGCCCACGCCGGCCAGCGGGAAGATAACCAAAGGCAAAAGTGCCGTAGCTGCCAGCGGAATTGCTTCGGTCATCCACCACACGCCCATCAGGATGGTCACCGCCGCAACCGCGCGAATCGCGCCATAAGTATAGGTTTCCTCCGGGTCCGCGCCCGAGGATTGCAGCACGGTATCCACCGCATTCGACGGAAAAATAAACCACACCAGGGCGGCCAGCGCCAAGCCTAGGAACACGCCTATAAGCATGCGGCGCCATTCGCGCTTGTCGACGCCGTGATCTTCTTCGCCTTCTACGTGTGCTGTTGATTCATGTGTTTGCGGGGTCGTCATTCAGTTCTCCTTGCCAAACCTTCTAGCACGCGGGGATAAGCAAAATGTGAACCATGCAATACCCACGTTTGCGAACACCATACAACTTTGAACCAAAGAAAAAATCGGTTTTTAAACGCGGTTACCCCCACCAAGGCCCACCAGAGCCAGCACTGCCAGCAGCATCACGGCCACGGCTAGGCCCGCCAGCGCCGCGGCACCGGGGAGGGCGCCGCCGGTGTGAAGGGCGGCGTCGTAAAGCGCGTTACGGCGGCGCACCCGCCAACCCAGCCAGGCGCAGGCACCCGCGCCGCCCACGAAGGCGATGAGCTCCGCAATGGTCCACGGCAGCTCACTGCGCAAAACCACCAGAACCACCAGCACGAACGCCAAAAGGCTGCGCTGCCACGACAGCCGGGTGCGCTCCGGCTGCAGCCCTGGGTCATACATTTACGCCCCCGCGCCCACGAGCTGACCTACCAGGATCAGCACGCCGATAAGCAGCACCACCAACACGAGCAGAGGCATCGCGACATTCGGCGGCAGGGGCTTTTGCTCACGCATCGCGCTTTCCGACGCCGCCCAATGCGTCCACGCCACCGCCGGCAAGACGATGGCGACCACCAGCATGATCACGGAGATGATGAGGGTCAGCGTGCCGTGAATCGGGAGGTCGAAAGCCTGCAGTGCAACGCCGCCTGCGATGAAAGCGAGCGAGGTACGAATCCATGCCAAGAACGTGCGCTCGTTGGCCATGCTGAAACGCGGATCGGGCTCTGTGCCCTTTTCATAGACAAAGCGTGGGAACCGGCCATTAGATTTATCCATTGCGTCTTATACTTCCTTAACGCACTGCCTCTTGCCACCCGGCAGGGCGCTGCGCCTTAGGCAGCTTTTGCACCACCGCGGCATAGGATTCCTGGACGAGCTCCCGAACTAACTTGGGGTTTATTGAATCCCCGGGATACACGGTGTACCAGTGCCGCTTATTCATGTGATACGCAGGGCCGATGTCGGCATAACCAGCCTGCAAAGCGGTGACATCCTCCGGCGGAGCTTTGAGAATGATGGCTTTCTTTCCACCGAAGGGCTTATTCGCAGGCATGGTGGTGGCCAGCATGAACCACTTTCCGCGCACCCGCCAGGCTCGCCAGCCTTCGACGAAGGGATAGGACTCGGCGTCAATGAGTTCTGCTGCAGCATCGCTCGCAATAGAAATAAGCTCTTTTTCGTTCATACGCCGACCTAAAATCCATCGAATTGAAAACGACAATTCCCCAGCTTAATGCGTAGGACTATCGGACGTCCAAGGCGTGGGCTAAGGTGACTGCTACAGACCTAAGCTAAGCAAAAATAAAGGGCCAGTCATGAACAAGATTTTCTTTCTGCTCGCCGTGGTTTTGTTAATCGCGGCTATCTACATGTTCTTTAAATCGCGCCAAGCCAAGGCGGCTAGCGCGCAGGAGACGGGCGATACCTTCTCCAAGGATTACTTCGCTGAGGCCAAAGGCCAAAACGAGTTCAATCCAGAAAATCTTGGTCCGGGTGCAATCATCCGTTACGGCGCCACCGACTACGTCGTCCGCGGCACCCTGACCCTAAATGAGGGCCCTTATTACTGGTACGAATACCTGCTCGACGGTGGAGATAACTCCTCCTGGCTGGGAGTCGAGGTCGATGAAGGCCAGCTCAATCTCACCTGGTGGACCTCCCGCAAGGGCGCCGGCGTCACGCCAGATCGCGGCACCGTGGAATTCGAGGGAGTTACATATAGTGAGGACGAGCGCGGCCATGCGCGCTACACCTCCACCGGCACCACCGGCCTGCCAGAGTCCGGCGAGATGCGCTACGTAGATTATTCCGCGGGTGACAAGCTGCTGGGCTTTGAGGGCTGGGCCAACAATGACAGCTGGGAGGTATCCACCGGCCGCACCATGCTGCCGGGTGAGTTCACCGTGTACCCAGCTCCGAAGGCATAGGCCGCAGTGGAGGTTCTAGATTGCCCCAGCGCGGACGTCAGTGCCGCTGACTTGGGGCTGCGCTTAAACGGCCCGCGCCCGCAGGCGTTAAGCACGACCATGCTTCACGGTTCCAATGGCCTGCGGCTTGAGCTGGATATCATCGGCGCTTCGCATACTGCCAGCGTTTATCGCGGCAAGACGCTACTCTTCCGCGAGGAGATCTCCTGCCACTGTGAGGGTCCGCTGCCGCAGGCCTACGGTGAGATGATGGGTTACGAGCTGAAGACGGACGTCGCCAAGCATGGGGCGGATGGCTTCGCCGCAGAATTTCAACGGGTATCGGGCACGGATTGGCACTCTGCGCAATTTCCCGGGCAGGGTGATTACCACGTCACCGCCCTCAAGGGCACCGCACCCGAAGGCTGCGCAGGCTTCGAGTGGGAAACGGTACATATGTACCCTGCAGAAGAAATAATCGTGAAGACTACAAGTAGGTGGGTTCCATGAACTATGACAAAGGCTGGAAATGGTCACTGGTCTTCGCCGTACTTTTCGCAGTAATTGGCGGTCTGACTTCACCCGGCGTTACTGGCGCTCCCATCAGGTCAGGCACCTGTCAGGCAAACAATGTTCAGGCAGAGGCCAACCGCCTTGCAGCAGAGCATAAGCCGAAGGCGCGCCAATTCGATCCCGCAACGGGCACAGAGTACCTGCGCTACCGCAAGCAGATTGTCAAGGTCGAGCCCACTGGCCCGCAGAACTGTTCAGTGCGCGTGGAAAATCTCGATCACTTCCACGACGGCACCTATATCTTCTTAGGTCCCGGTTTTAGTCCCTCCTCCCCTTCCCGTTCTTCCGGCGGCTCCTCCGGCTCTTCCGGCGGCGTGAAATAGAAAGGCTTTAGTTCATGCTCGATTCAATCCTGGCCACCTTTGCTTATTTCGGTATTGCAGCGGTGCTGCTACTTGCCGGCTTCGTAGTTCTGGATCTGCTCACCCCGGGCAAGCTTTACCGCGCTGTCTTCGTTGATCATCACGTCAACGCTGCGGTCATCGCTTCCGCCCAGCAGATTGCCCTGGGAGCGGTGCTGGTTACCGCCATCGTGCACTCTTTTGAACTGCTAGAAACCGCTGTCTACGGCCTAGTCGGCATCGTGCTGCAGGCACTAGCGTTGGTCATTTTGGAGGCGCTTATCCCCGGCCGTTTCCGGGATCTGGTGGAAGATACCAAGCCCCGCGCGGGCGCCTTCTGCGCGAGCGTCATCCTCATCGTCATCGGCGCAATTAATGCCGCATGCCTGACCTAAACGCTTCCCCCGCCGCAGATTCGCTGGTCCGCTCGCGCGCCTGGCGGGTAGCTCTGCTTATCTCCGTCTGTATCTGCGCAGCTTCGGGCTTGGTCTACGAGCTGGCCTTGCTGACGCTGTCCACGAGCCTCAACGGCGGCGGCATTGTAGAGACCTCGCTGATCGTGGCAGGTTACGTCGCCTCCTTGGGTTTGGGCGCGTTAATGGCCAAGCCATTCTTGTCGTGGCCGGCGAGTTCTTTCCTCATCGTCGAAACTCTGCTCGGCCTGTGCGGCGGCGTGAGCGCCGTGGTGCTCTACATGGTCTTCGCGCTTGTGGGCCAGTCCACCCTCATTTTGGTCGTAGCGACGCTGCTCATTGGCATTTTGGTGGGTATGGAAGTGCCACTGCTTATGACGCTGATTCAGCGCGGGCGTACCTCGAATGCTGAGGATTCCGGCTCGGTGGTAGCCAACCTCAACTTCGCGGATTACGTCGGCGGCCTGCTGGGCGGTTTGGCATGGCCATTTATCTTGCTGCCGTGGCTGGGCATGATTCGTGGCACCGCTGCGGCCGGCTTAGTCAACCTCATCGCCGCACTCGTGGTTGCGCTGCTTCTACTGCGCACGGTGCTCTCCGGCAAGCAGCTTCTAATGCATGTCCTCGCGCTGCTGGGCGCTATCGCCTTGCTGCTTACTCTCATCATCCGCAGCGAATCCATAGTGGTAACCGCCCGGCAATCGCTCTACGATGATCCTGTCATTTACGCCCATACCTCGGATTACCAGGACATCGTGGTGACCAAACGCGGCAAGGATTCACGCCTCTATCTCAACGGCGGCCTGCAGTATTCCTCCCGCGATGAGTATCGCTACACCGAGTCCCTGGTCTATCCCGTGCTGCCTGCCAAGCCAGGCGGGCGAGTGCTCGTCATTGGCGGCGGCGATGGCTTAGCCGCGCGCGAGCTGCTCAAGATGGACTTTAAGCTCACCCAGGTCGAGCTCGATCCCGAGGTGGTGAACGTGGCCAACACGGTCCTGCGCGAGGACAACGGGGGCGCCATGGAAGATCCGCGCGTGCGGATCCTCAACGAGGACGCGTTTACCTGGTTGCGTTCGGGCGGTGATCACACGCTTTACGACGCCGTCCTCATCGATTTACCCGACCCAGACTCCGCCGCCATGGCCCGCCTTTACTCGGAAGAGTTCTACACCATGGCGCACAAGATGCTCGCTCCCGGCGGCAAGATGGTCGTGCAGGCAACCAGTGCCTTTAGTACTCCCGATGTGTTCTGGCGTATCGATTCCACACTGCGTTCCGCCGGCTGCCCCACCGTGCCTTATCACGTGCACGTGCCCACCTTTGGTGACTGGGGCTTTGTGGCCTGCGCGGAGGAAATCTCCGTGCCCAACTACGCTCCCCCGCTGCGCTACCTCGATGATGCGACTCTTGAGGCCGCGCAATCATTCGGCTTAGATAACCAGCCGCGCAACCTGCCGGCCTCCACGCTCGATCATCCTTATGTGGTCGATGACCTGCGCCGCGGATACCGCCAGGCAGGGGACTAAGAATACTAAGACCCAGCCTCGGAGAACTTCTCCAAGGCGACGGGGCTGCCGGCAATCACGATAAGATCCGTCGGGTTCAATTTCTGGCCTTTCTCAACAGGCATCCAGTGGCCATAGTCCTTGCGCACTGAGACCAGCTGCACGCGATGTTTTTCCCACGTTTTCTGCGGATCTAGTGGGGTTTGAACCAAGTGCGCGGGCGGGGTGAGCTTGGTAACGCCATAGTCCTCAGCGATTTCGGCGAAATCTTCGAACTTGCCGCCGAGCAAGTGTGCAATGCGGCGACCAGTGTCGCGTTCTGGGCGGATGACGTGGTGTACGCCCAGCTGCAGCAGGATGCGTGCATGCGCGTCGGAGTCCGCCTTCGCCCAAATGTCCTTTACGCCGAGTTCTACCAAATTTGAGGCGGTCAAAATGGAGTCCTCTAGGTGCGAGCCGATGGCCAGCACCACGCGGTCCACCTCGTCGATGCCCAGCTGGTGCAAGACCTCGGCGTCGGTTGTATCAGCTTGTACTGCCTCGGTGAGAACCGGCGAATAATCACGCACGAACTTCTCGCAATTGTCGATGCCGAGCACCTCAACGCCATGATCCATAAGTTCACGCGCCAGGGAAAAACCGAAGCGCCCCAAGCCGATGACGACCACTGCGGGGATGTCGATGGATTGCTTTTCGTGGCGCAGCGCGCCGAAGATGTTAGCCAATGAACGGCCTTTCTACTGGGTAGCGATAGTGACGAGTTACTGTGCGCGCGGCCAAAGCGGCCACCAACGTGGTCGGCCCAACGCGGCCAAGGTACATGATGAAGCACAAAATAATCTGGGAAGGCGCGGTCAGGCTGGCCGTAATACCTGTGGACAGACCAACGGTGGCGAAAGCCGAGAGCACCTCGAAGGTGATCTGGTCGGTAGAGAATTGCGGGTTCAAAACCACTAGGGTTCCAACTCCGAACATCGCCACTGCCGCACCGGCCACAGTCAGGGCGAGCGCCTGGCGCGTAATCGAATTCGGCAAACGGCGCTTACCGATGGTGGTGTCCTCACGGCCCAGGAACTCCGCCGCCATCGCCGCAACGAGCACGCAGGTGGTGGTCACTTTCACGCCGCCGGCCGTACCGGCGGAGCCGCCGCCGATGAACATCAAGATGTCCGAGGCCATCAAGGTAATGGAATGTACATGCCCGTAGTCGATGGCATTAAAGCCCGCTGTACGCGGCGAAGCACTCATGAAGAAGCTATTGAGCAGCTTGGTGCCAAACGGCATATCTGCCAGCACGCCGGACCACTCGGCCACCAAGAAAAACGTCATGCCGCCGAAGAGCAAAATGGCAGTTCCCACCAGCGTCATCCGCGCGGTAATGGACATGTGGTGCACGCGCGGCGCACGCCCTCGCAGGGCGAGCTTGATCCGGCCGCGGATACGGCGCACTATCTCCGCCAACATGGGATAGCCTAAGCCACCCACGATGAGCGCAAAGGCCACCGGCAGCAGAATCCACGCATCGGTATTAAAACCAATCATATTGTCCGAGTACGTACTAAAACCCGCGTTGTTAAATGCCGAAATCGCGTGGAAGACACCCTCCCACATCGCGCGCAGTACTGGGACGCCATGTGCGAAATGCAGGCGTAGGGCCAAGAGGACAGCAACTGCAGCCTCGCAAACGAGGGTGACGAGAAAGGTAAGCAAGAGGGTACGGCGAATGCCGCCGGCTACGGGGCGGCCCTCGGCGGCCGTCGAGCGCCGCGCTTTCAAGCTGATGCGTCCGGTTAAAAGCATGCCGGATAAGGAGGCAAGCGACATGATTCCCAAGCCGCCGAGCTGGATGAGGGTGATAATTACCACTTGGCCGAAGGGAGTCCAGTACGTGCCGGTATCTTCAACGATAAGACCGGTCAGAGAGACAGCGGAAGTCGCTGTAAAGAAAGCGTGTAAAGGAGGAGTCCACTGCGTGCCTTCGGTAGAAAATGGCAGCATCAGCAGGAATGCCCCCAGCATGATGAGCAGAAAAAAGCCCAAAGCTGTCACGCGTGCAGGGCCAAAGATGCGGCTTCGGTTCTGCAAAGATCTTCGTTTCACAAATAGGGATGATAGACCTGTTAGGGCGATTTACCATTTTATAAGTGACTAATTTTTCTTGAAGGCTCGGCACACCGCGGGTACACAGGGGACATGAGTACTTTTGCACTTGAGAACCCAAACACTGGCCTCTCCGAGGAGACCTTCGACCGCATCAATGACTCTGACCGTGACGCGATCCTGGACCGCTCCACGGAAGCCTTCAAGAGCTGGTCCCGCACCTCAATCGAGGAGCGTGCAGCCATCCTCTTCCGCACTGCAGATCTCTATGAAGAAAATGCAGACAAGCTAGCCGAGCACATCGGCCGTGAGATGGGTAAGCTCACGCGCTGGGCAAAGGGCGAGATTCAAATCGTCGCTGACATCTACCGCTGGTACGCCGAGCACGCTCACGAGCTGCTCGCGCCCGAGTACTTGGCGGCCCAGGGCGCGCAAAAGACTGTTGTTCAAAAGGAGCCGCTCGGCCCGCTGCTGGGCGTTATGCCATGGAACTTCCCGTACTACCAGGTTGCCCGCTTCGCGGCGCCGAACCTTTTGCTGGGTAACACCATCGTGCTCAAGCACGCTTCCATCTGCCCGCTGTCTTCCCAGGCCTGCCAGGATCTCCTGGAAGAGGCAGGTCTGCCGAAGGACGCTTTCATCAACATCTACGCTTCCGGCTCCCAGATGGATGCCTTCGTGGCGGACAAGCGCATCAAGGGCGTTTCCCTCACCGGCTCTGAAGCAGCCGGCGCTGCGGTGGCAAAGACCGCGGGTGAGAACTACAAGAAGTCCGTGCTGGAGCTCGGCGGCAACGACCCATTCATCATCATCGATGACAAGAAGCTCGAGTGGACCCTCGATCAGTTCGTACCTATCCGCATGTACAACACCGGTCAGGCCTGCAACGCCCCAAAGCGCCTGATTGTGTTGGAGGATTTCTACGACCGCACCCTCGACTACCTGGTGGAGAAGATCGGCAACCTCAAGGTCGGCCCATACGACGACGAGAATGCCGACATCGGCCCACTGTCCTCCATCGGTGCCCGCGACGAAATCATCGAGCGCCTCGACAAGGCTGTTGCCGATGGCACCGCCACCGTCCGTGTGGGTGGCAAGAAGGTAGACCGCGACGGCGCCTACATGGAGCCAACGCTGCTTAGCGACGTCGATCCTTCCGCCGAGATCGCCTGCAACGAGATCTTCGGCCCAGTCGCAGTCATCTACAAGGCAAAGGACATCGACGAGGCCATCGCGATTGCCAACAACTCTGACTATGGCCTCTCCAGCTCCGTGTGGGGTTCCGACCTCGACAAGGCCTTCGAGGTGGCGCAGCAGCTTAACGACGGCATGACCTTCGTCAACGAGGCTTCCGTCACCGCTGCCGGCCTCCCGTTCGGCGGCATTAACCGCTCCGGCTATGGCCGCGAGCTCGAGCGCTGGGGCGTGGGTGAGTTCGTCAACGAACACCTCTACCGCGTCAGCGGCCAGGACGACGCGGGCCTCTCCCCGGCGATGTAAGTACACGAGCCCGCTCTTCCAGAGCCGCACCCCCCGTCCTGCCAGCTCATCACTGGTGGGGCGGGGGTTCGTCTTTTACTGTGGCCACAAATGGTGAGGTCACCCCGTAACCGCTGCGGTTCGTGTTAAGCGCTGTGATTATTGTTAGGCGACCTCACCATTTACTCCTCACCATCTAGACCTCACCACCTAGCGGCAACCACGGTGCAGCACAAGGACGCCCCTAAGACCGATAAAGAGTCCAAGCGCAGCATCCCACGCAAAACATGCAAACGCTCCCGGAGGCAGTGCGATTGAACTAGCCTACGGGAGCGTTTGAAGGTTTTAGAAGCTTTTACTTCTGCAGACCTTCAGCGATTGCCTCGAAGATGCCGCCGAGGATTTCGAGAACGGTGGATGCGATTTCCATGATGGAGTCCTAACTGTAAAAGGGTCATTAACAAGTGGAACTGGGCTTTGCCTGAATCCACCTAGGACCATACTTCCGCTACCGTAAGTAAGCTACCCCTAACCGCGCTTGAACCACCGGAAATTGCCCAAATTTAGCTTTATATTCAGGCGAAATATACTTTCGTATCCTCCTTTGTATAAGCCCTTTGCACGGGGGGTTTTAATTGAGCTCAATGATGGTACAAATAGAGTGTGCATAAATAAGAGTTTTAACTATGAAAGTAGATACCTATGGCTATTTTCCAAGTCGGCGATCCAGCATCGATGAGCACCGCTGACACCGATAGCCGCATTGCGACGTTGATCGTTGATGACGATCCCCTCGTACGCTCGTCGCTGAAGACCTACTTCTCATACACTGCCGACATTCACGTCGTCGCCGAGGCCAGCACCGGCGTCGAAGCCCTTTCGCTTCTCGACCAAATCGACATCGATGTCATCATCGCCGATATTCACATGCCCGAGATGGACGGAATAACGCTCTTGCGCGAGGCCAAGAAGCGGCCCACCCCACCGGCATTCGTAGCAATCACCGCTTTAGACACTGACAAAACAATGATCGAGGTCTTAACCAACGGAGGGGCCGGCTACGTTGTAAAAAGCAGCAAGCCGGCCACAATGTATGCCGCTGTGCGCGAGGCGGTAAACGGTGGCACAGCCGTATCGCCGCACGCGCTAACCCGCCTGGTTGACTACCTTCCCCAATCCGATTCCCATGCAGAGGGCGATAACGACAAAGAATCCAGCGTTATCGAGTTCAATGAGAAGTACGCCTTACTCACCGATACTGAGAAGCAAATCTTGAGCTACATCTGCGAAGGGCGCTCAAACGCAGAGATTGCCAAGTCGATGCACTACGCACAATCGACCGTTAAGAAGCAGGTTTCCCATCTCATGTCCGTCTTCGCGGTGAGCTCCAGGCTCAGCTTGGCAATAACCGCACTGCCCCACATCGGGGTCTAAGTAAAAAGTCTCGAGACAGCGGGCAAACGATGTCTCGAGACTTCTCAAGTGGCGGAGACGAGAGGATTTGAACCTCCGGACCTGCGCAAGCAAGTCAACTCCTTAGCAGGGAGCCCCATTCGGCCGCTCTGGCACGTCTCCAGCGATTCGCAATGAATCTTCGCTTACTCTACCCGAGCCCCTCCACGCGTGCCAAACAGCCCCCTCACTACCGTCTAACTGCTTAGGTTTTAGCGGCGATTAAGCGCCGCATGCAGCTTCAATGCCACATACAAAGCGGCACAGCGCCAGCCATCTTCGAGGGCAGCCGTGCCCAGGATCTCACGGACTCGGTCTAGGCGATAATGCAAAGTAGCACGGTGAATATACAGCGCGGCGGCTGTGTCATTGACGTTGCGGGAATGCTCGAAATAACAAAGCAGACTTTCCCAGTAGCTTTTGCGCTCGGCGTCTAAAAGCAGTGCGGCATCGGGGCTCAGCGCACGCACGGTAGCCGGACTCAGATCCCATCCCAACAGCGCGCGCCAGGCGCCAGCCGCAGCCCAGTCCATCGCAGGTTGCCCGGTTAGCCGCGCAACGTCGGCCATGAAACGAGCCCGACGCGCAGTGGGCGCACTGCCCCGCGCACCAATTTGCGTCCCCGCCGTGAGGGCCGCGGAAGCAACCTCCTCAATCAGCGTTTTCGTGTCTTGCTCGTCGCGCGGGGATTCCACAATGATGAGCGAATCATGCAAGTCCAGGGCCAGAAACGGACGCCGCCGCAGCGGACGGGCGAGCTCCATCGTCAGCTGGACTAAATCACCGTCTACGTCGATACGGTGAATGAGCACTTCCCCATCACGCGGCAAAAGGTCGCGCTCGCGGGCTATAGCCAGCGCACTTTCATCCCCCGCAACGATGTCACGGGTTAAGTCACCAAGCTGCTGCGCACGAGTGGCCAGGTAAGCATCGCGCTCGTCTACCAACTTGGTCAGCGTGCTCAGTTGCGGGGAAACGGAGGCAAGAGCGGCGTCGGAAAGCGCGTGCTCATCAATGATCCACACGTGCCCTACCAGGTCAGGGCCGTGGCGCAAAGGAATAACCACGCGCGGGAGCATGTCATATTCCGCATTCGCCGGCAGGCGCACCGGGGCAGAAGATTCCTGAATGCCATAACTGAGCATCCACGGGATCGGCTCCGGCGGCGGGGTGCGCTCCAGAATCGAGGCCACGCGGTGACTATCCACGGCGCCCAACTGCGCGCTTGCTGCAATCACGTTGATAGAGGGAGTGGTTACCTCCACCGAGCATTGCAACTGCCGCGCGATGTCATCGGCTAACTCTTGAATCCGTGCCAGGTTCGGCGCCGTCAGTTTCGACATATGTCAAAGATAGTTCTCTATTTTGACTAATGACAACAAAAATGTGACCTACGATAATCGAAAAAGCACGTTTTATCGCTATCAAAAGAAAGGACTCGCAATGCAGACTACTGTCGGCGAATTTATCCTTGATCGCTTGAAGGCCATCGGCATCACCGAAATCATCGGTGTCCCGGGCGATTTCAACTTGAGCTTCCTCGAGCAGATCGACGAAGACAAGGACATCCGTTTCGTCGGCGCCTGCAATGAGCTGAACGCGGCCTATGCCGCTGATGGCTACGCCCGCCAGCGCGGCGTCGGCTGTCTGCTCACCACCTACGGCGTGGGCGAGCTTTCTGCGCTCAACGGCATCGCGGGTGCTCGCGCGGAGCACGTTCCGATGGTCTCCATCGCTGGCGCACCGCCGCAGTACGCCACCGAGTTCGGTTGGAACCTGCACCACTCGCTTGCCGACGGCGACTTTGCCAACATGCTCGACGCCATCGCACCGTTTACCGAGGTAGCCACCCGCGTTTCCCCGATGAACGTGGTCGAGGAATTCGACCGCGCCCTGCACACCTGCCTGCGCGAGAAGCGCCCGGTGCACATCCAGATCCCTTCCGATATCACGCACCTGACCATCGAGGTCCCGGATACCCCGTTCAGCACCGAGCTGGCTACCTCCGACCAGGAGCGTCTCAACGCCGCCGCCGATCGCGTGATCGAGGCGCTGGCTGCGGCCAAGGATCCCATCTTCCTGATCGACCAAGACACCGATCGCCACAGTTTTACCGAGAAGTTCCGCGCCATCATCGACAAGGCCCAGCTGCCGTACTCCCAGCTTTCTTCCGGCAAGGCCATCCTGTCCGAGCGCGACCCGCTGTTCATCGGCACCTACAACGGCGCCGCTTCCGCCCCGGGCGTGCAGGAGCGCATCGAAAACTCCGACTTCCTGGTCACCACCAACCCACGCTTCATCGAGGTCAACTCCGGTTCCTTCACCCACAATCTGGATAAGGCGCACGTGTTCAACTTCGGCGATCAGCACCTCAACGCTGACGGCGAGTACTTCGTGGGCATCAATACGCTTGAGCTTCTCGACGTCCTCGTCGAGCGCATCCCAGCCAAGGAAGCCGCCGCGGGCGAGAAGTTTGAGCTGCCGGCCTTCGAGCCAGACGAGTCAGCGCCGCTGACCCAGGAGCGCATCTGGAACCAGATGGTTCACTTCCTCAAGGAAGACGACGTGGTCATCGCCGAGGCTGGTACTTCCAACATCGGCCTGGGCCCGCTGCGTATGCCGGAGGGCGTGCAGTACATCAACTCCACCATCTGGGGCTCCATCGGCTTTACCCTGCCTGCCGTGCTCGGCTCCCAACTGGCTAACCCGGAGCGCCGCCACGTGCTCTTCATTGGCGATGGTTCCTTCCAGCTGACCGCTCAGGAGCTTTCTACCATCCTGCGCCAGGAGCTCAAGCCAATCATCGTTCTGGTCAACAACGATGGCTACACCATTGAGCGCTACATCCTGGGCATGGAGCAGGAGTACAACGCCATCCAGAACTGGAGCTACAACGAGCTGCCGAAGGTCTTCAAGGCAGATACCACCATGGAGTCTTATGCAGCGAAGACCGAGGGCGAGCTGGCTAAGGCGCTCGCGGACATTTCTGAGCACCCGGAGCGCGGCGCCTTCCTTGAGGTTCAGCTCGACGCTTTTGATGCACCGAAGGGCCTGCAGGCGTTCGGCCCGCTCACGGCCGAGTTTGACTACGGCCCTCGCGGTCCGCGCAACCCGGAAACCTCTTCCCAGGGCTAAGGTGGTTGCCATGATTCGATCCGATCTTTCCTCCCTGCCCGTCTATGTTCCTGGTGCCCGCAACGAGACTGCTTTGAAGCTGTCTTCCAATGAGGCCACCCAGCCTCCGCTTCCGGAGGCGCTCAAGGCCATGGAGGCCGCGGCTGGCGACGCCAATCGTTACCCAGACATGGGCGTCGTCGAGCTGCGCACTGCACTCGCAGAGCACCTTGGTATGACCCTCGATGAGGTGGCCGTGGGAACGGGTTCTTCTGCCATCTGCCAGCAGCTGGTACAAATCACCTGCCAGCCTGGCGATGAAGTGGTTTTCCCGTGGCGTTCCTTCGAGGCCTATCCAATCTTCGCCCACGTGGTTGGCGCGACGCCGGTTCCGGTCCCACTGAATGAGGAGCACCGCCTGGACTTGCCGGCGATGGCCAAGGCCGTGACGGAAAAGACCAAGGTTATCTTCGTATGCAATCCGAATAACCCCACCGGTTCGATCATCACTCGCGCGGAATTCGACGAGTTCCTGGCGGCCGTGCCGGATGACATCATCGTGGCATTGGACGAGGCTTACATCGAGTACAACCGCAACGACTCCCTGCCGCTGGCCACCGACTACGTCAAGACGCACCGCAACGTCGTGGGCCTGCGCACTTTCTCCAAGGCCTACGGCCTAGCCGGCGTGCGCGTGGGCTATGCCTTCGGCGACAAAGAGATCATTGAGGCGCTGAACAAGGTAGCCATCCCGTTCTCCGTGAACACGGTGGCTCAGGTCGGCGCCCTGCACTCTCTGGCGGCACAGGATTCCTTGCGTGAGCGCACCGACGAGACGGTTCGCCAACGCGAGCGCGTCACTGAGCACTTTGCTAAGTTCGGCGTTCCTTCTTCCGAGACCAACCACATCTGGTTCCCGGCAGCAAACATCACCGAACTGGGCACCCCACAAGAAGTCGCTGCCAAGCTCGCCGAAAACGGCGTGCTGGTTCGCGCCTTCGACGAAGGCGTACGCATCTCCATCACCACCGTCGAGGAGACCGATGTACTCCTCAAGGCGTGGGAGGCTGCTTTCGGCGCCTAAAAACGGCAAAGCGGGTAAAAGATCACAAAAGGGGTTGCCACCAAAGCAGCACCCCCTTTTAGCGAAGCGATATATCGCAAGCCGCGATATACTCCTATTCCTCGTCGTATTCGTAAGGCATCTTGTGCTTATCCGGATGCGGGACAACCATAAGCGCCATCAGCAGGCCAGCTCGGTCCTTTTCAATGATGAATCGGCTCAATGCCGCTGCGTCCGCGTCCCTAGGCAGTGGGTTGCCACCAAAGTTTGTTCCAATCTCACTTGATGAAGGGCTTGCAGCGTCATATATAGCAAGGTCATCAAAGCTCATGACTTTTTCAATGACATCCTGAAGCTGCTCACTAGTCAGTGCGTCGTCATCGTAGCCGGTATCTTGGACGATGTAGACAAGATTGACCCAATCATCATCGGCTCTGAACCAATCAATGACAGCGTCGTAGACTTCATCGGCAGTGAGAATCTTGCGCGGTTTATCGGGCAACATGGACCTTATAGCTTTCGGCTCCCGAAGACACTTCAAACGGGACTCATTGATGAATGAAACACGTAAACTTAGCGTTCTTCATTTCACTACCTGTGCTAAGCGTGTTTTTCCCCTTCGCTTCTCTTTTTCACAGGTATAGCAACCGAAAGAGCGATGCCTAGCAAGGCTATGGGAATCCCAAGATTGGTAAGCTTATTTTCCCAATATAGGCCCGCTACGCACAACAAAACCCCTGCAATGAGAACGACAAGGGTAAAAGCTTTAAGCAATTTCATTTCCGCATCGTCCTTACAATTTTCGTCGTCAACTGAGCTTAAGAATCGCCCTTTAGACTAACAATTCTTTTCCCACCAATGAGTCCTGTTTCTAAATCGGGTACTTTCGTATACTCTTCTCGGATTTTGTGGTTTGACCAGAACATGAAGGTGAAAATGGACGTGTTCCATGAAAGCATCCACATCACAGTCTATTGTCGGACGTAAATGCCCTGAGGACCGATACAAGACACTAGACCAGCAGCCCTACCCGCCTGCAAAAGGCGGCAACACGTCAACACGCGTCGCACCCGTGAGGGAGGCGGCGCGTTCGGCGTTTTTGCCATCCACCAGGAAGGTGCAGCGGTCTAGCACCTCGCCCAAGTTCATGCCGGCCTCGGTGGTGCCACTGTGCTCTGCGGCCACGGTGTCCAGCAGCTCGCCTAGCGTTGCAGGAGCTGCAATCTGTTCGTGGCTTACACCTGCCGCTGCGCGGGCGGCGGCGAAATAGTGAATTTCAACCATGTCTGCCACTATGCCAGTTTTTGCATTGAAAGTGCCGTTAAAATTGAAGAGGTTAACCAGGAACATAAGGAGAGGCACGCCAGCATGCGCAGTTACGAAGAACACCTAGCAGCTATCCGTGGGGCACTACCTGCGCCGACGGTGGTGACGCGCTCACTGCTGGAGGTCGATGGCTTGATCCTCGCGCGCACCATCGCCGCGGCTTATGACATGCCGCGCTTTAATAACTCGCAGATGGACGGCTACGCCATCACCACGACGGAAGGCGGCACCTTCACCGTCGGCCAGACGGTGGCTGCCGGTGCTGTGCCCAGCGCTGCACAGGATGGCATCGCGGCCCCAATCATGACCGGCGCCAAGGTGCCAGAGAACACCGTGACCATCGTCCCAGTGGAGCAATGCGAGCCACCGCAGTTCCCGCGCGAAGGGGAAAAAGTCACCATTCCGGCGGCTCCGGCGGGCCAGTTCATCCGCGAGGCCGGATCCGACATCGCGGCTGGCAAGGTGCTGGTGGAGGAAGGCACGCGGCTGACCCCAGCCATCATCGGCACGCTGGCCTCCCAAGGCATCACTGAAGTCGAGGTCTATGCCCCGGCACGCATCGTGGTCGCCACGGGTGGCGCAGAGATCGGCGGCCAAGGTGCGGCCAGCATCCCCGATGCGAATGCGCCGATGATTGCTGCTCTCTGCCGCGAGTACGGCATTGAGGTCGTCGCCTTTGTACGCACCAACGATGACCCAGGCATCCTGCGCTCCGATCTGGAAGGCGTGGTTCGCGTTTACCAGCCCGACGCCATCGTCACCTCCGGCGGCGTATCCCACGGCAAGTTCGAAGTCGTGCGCCAAGTCTTCGAAGAAGACGGCTGGTTCGGCCACGTGGCACAGCAGCCCGGCGGACCGCAGGGACTGTCCAAGCTAAGCAGCGTCCCGGTTATCTGCCTGCCCGGCAACCCCGTCTCCACGCTGGTCAGCTTCCGCATCTACGTAGGCCCCACACTGGGTCGCGCCAGGGCCGCACACACCGCGCAAGTCACCGTTCCAGTCACCGGCTTGGAAGGCCGCGGCCAGTTCCGTCGCGGCATCATCGACTATGAAAACGGCATCGCCACGGCCGAGCTCTTCGCCGGCACTGGTTCGCACCTGATTTCGCAGGCTATGAGCGCCAACGCCCTCATCCGCATCCCGGCCGGCGCACATCTGCAGCCGGGCGATGTCGTTGAGGTTATCCCGTTCTAATGGCGCGACGTGCAGTAGTAGTGGTTGCCTCCACCCGCGCGGCAGCGGGCATCTACGAAGATCGTTCCGGGCCCATCGCGGTGGATTTTCTGCGGCGGATGGGCTTTGATACTCCGGATGCGCTCGTGGTACCCGATGCCGAAATCGCCGAGGCCCTCGATAAGGTCTTCGCCGCCCAGCCCAGCGTCATTTTAACTTCCGGAGGCACGGGCATTTCGCCTGACGACGCCACGGTGGAGGCCGTCTCCTCGCATCTGGCACGGGAGCTGCCGGGGATAGCGCATGCTTTTTACGCGGCGTCGGCAAGCGTGCCCACTGCCGCGCTCTCGCGTACCGTCGCCGGCGTCAACGCACACACCTTCGCCATGGCGCTGCCCGGTTCCACGGGCGGGGTGAAGGATGGTTGTAAGGTTTTGGAGCCTTTGCTACCGCACATCGTCGATCAATTGGAAGGAAGGCATGAGCACTGATCCCGCCTTTGTTAGCGCCGATACCGGAAAGGTAATCGGGGCGATGATGACGAGCTCGCCCATTGAAAAGCCTGATATTTCCACCCCGGCGATGGGTGCCGTGGTCACCTTCGACGGCATCGTGCGCAACCATGATGGCGGGCGCGGCGGCGTGGAGCTTTTGCGCTATACCGCGCACCCCACTGCCGAATCCGAGATCTCCCGCGTGGCGCAAGAAGTCATCGCCGCGCATCCGAATACCCGCCTGTGGTGCGCACACCGCACCGGTGATCTGCGCGTGGGCGAGGCAGCATTCGTGGTGATCGCTGCCGCGGCCCACCGCGGGGATGCTTTCGCGGCTGCGGAAGAGTGCGCCGACCGCGTGAAGGCGGAGGTGCCGATTTGGAAAGAGCAGCGTTACGCGGATGGTTTTAGCAACTGGGTGGGCTTGGAATGAGTAATCGCTACGCACGCCAGGAGGCCCTGTGGGGTACAGAGGGCCAGGCCAAGCTAACTAATGCAACGGTGGCGGTCATCGGTGCCGGCGGGCTTGGCTCGCCTGCCCTGCTTTACCTCGCGGGCGCAGGTGTGGGGCGCATCCTGCTTTTCGACGACGACGTGGTCTCCCTATCCAATCTGCAACGCCAAGTCATCCACGGCATGGACGATATTGGTGGGCCGAAGACAGCGTCGGCCGCGGAGACGATCCATCAGCTCAACCCGGAGGTACAGGTACTGCAGTACCCGCGCCTAAGCTCCGCCACGGCGCTTGCGCACTTGGCTGAAGCCGACGTCCTCTTAGACGGCACCGATAATTTTGAAGCCCGCTACCTGTGCTCTTGGGCGTGCCACGAGCTGGGTATTCCGCACGTGTGGGCGTCGATTTTAGGATTCGATGCGCAGCTTTCCGTCTTCTGGTCTGGGCACGGTCCGGTCTACGAGGACGTCTTTCCCACGGCACCTGCCCCTGGCTCGGTGCCTTCGTGCTCCCAAGCCGGCGTGCTGGGCCCCGTGGTGGGCACGGTGGGCTCCGCCATGGCGTTGGAGGCCCTTAAGTACCTCACGGGTATGGGCACGCTGCTTACTGGGAAGATTGGTTACTTCGATGCGCTGACCTGCACCTGGGAGTACATTCCGGTGGTTGCCAGCGGCGCAACGCCCACGCAGCCTGCCGACGCCCCCGAAATACGCACCATCCCCTCCGGCTACCGCATCATCGATGTGCGCACCGAGGAAGAACGCGCGGAGCATTCCATCCCCGGCTCCGAGCACTTCCTCCTGGACCGCATCCTGGCGGGTGAGAATCCCCGGCTCGGCCACGACGAACCCGCCGTCATCCACTGCGCCGGCGGCATCCGCTCCGCCCAAGCCGTAGCCGCACTACGCGAGCGCGGCTACACGCAGGTCTACTCCCTGCGCGGCGGCATCAACGCATGGCTAGAGCAGAATACCGCGTAGGCAGCCCATATTAAGGAAACTGAAGACAGTCCACGGCGTGTGTACCTCTGCGTGTATTTAGCGTGCCTGAATCACCAGGTTTCTGGCCGCTATTTACATATATCGGTACATGAAACCACGCCTGGCAATGCGAAGGGCGTTTGAAGGAAACAAAAAGTCTCGAGACACCATCCAAAGGAACGATGTCTCGAGACTTCACACGGCGGAGACGGCGGGATTTGAACCCGCGGTGGTTTGACCCACGCTGGTTTTCAAGACCAGTGCATTCGGCCGCTCTGCCACGTCTCCTTGTCTTGCGACCCACTAAGCCTACTAAACCTAGCGATGCAGATCATATTCGGCCTCGGAGTTTTCGTTAAGCTGGGTGGGCATGAAAGCTATCGTGCAGACCGACCCTAAAGATCCCGGAGCGCTGGAGCTAGGCGTCGTCGAAAAGCCGCTGCTCCACCCCGGAGAAGTTCTAGTAAAGGTCCATGCTGCGGGTGTGAACCGCGCTGACCTCTTGCAAGCGCGCGGACACTATCCGCCACCAGCAGGTGCTTCCGAGACCATCGGCCTAGAGGTGGCCGGTGAAATCGTGGATGCAAATGGCACCGAGTGGAAAGAAGGCACCCAGGTTGGCGCGCTGCTTGCCGGCGGTGGTTACGCCGAATATGTCGCGGTACCAGCGGGCCAGCTGCTGCCCATTCCGAAGGGCTTTTCGCTTACCGATACCGCCTCAGTCATCGAGGTGGCCTGCACCGTATGGTCCAACCTCGCCATGGAAGCGAACCTGCACGCTGGGCAAACCATTCTCATTCATGGTGGTGCGGGCGGCATCGGCTTGTTCGCCATCCAGGTGGCCAAGGCGCTGGGCGCTACTGTTGCGGTGACGGCCGGCTCCGCGGAGAAGCTGGAGACCTGCAAGCACTATGGCGCAGACATCCTTATTAATTACAAGGAACAAGACTTCGCAGAAGAGTTGAAGAACCAATGCGACGTCATCTTGGACATCATCGGCGCGAAGTACCTCAAACAGAACCTGAAGGCGCTGGCTACCGACGGCCACATGGTCACCATCGGCTTGCAAGGCGGCACGAAGGAAGAGCTCAACATGGGCATCGTCCTAGCAAAGCGCCTCACCTTGCAGGGCACGACGCTGCGCTCCCGCAGCATTGAGGACAAAGCCGCAATCGTGGCAGACACCGTCGCCAACGTGTGGCCATGGCTGGAAGATGGCACGGTAAAGCACCATCTCCACGGCACTTACCCGCTGGCCGAGGCCGCCGCTGCGCACGAAGCACTAAACTCCGGCGCCGTCACCGGCAAGTTGGTGCTGACGGTGTCTTAAACGTCTTGGGTCTAAGCTACTGGCTTAGGCCAAAGACGCCACCACGCGCGTGAGGTGTTCAATATCGTGGCGGGTGTTGAACGGGCCCAAGGCCACGGTAACGGCGCCGCCGATTTCGTCGGCGCCCATCTCCGTAAGAAGCGGAGTGCGCAGCGCCAACGTCGTGACCAGGCCGTTATCGATGAGGCGGCGGTGCACCGTCTCTGCCGGTACGTTCTGCACCGCGAAGGTAAGCCGCGGCAGGCGATCCTTTGAAGCGCCGGCGGCAGCCTCACCCGTCACGCCCAAGATGTGGACGGCCGGCAAGGTCTCCAAGTAGGCGTACATGTCATTGGTCAGATCGCCCAAGTACTCATTCAGCGCCTCCATCGACTTATGCACGCGCACGCGGCGCGAACCAGCCTCACCGCCAGCCAACGCTGCTAAGTGATCAACTAGAGGGCCAACGCCACCGGCCAGGCCGGTAGATACTGGGGTCTCTAGTTTTTCCGCAGAATTAGAAGCCTTCACCGGGCTATGCGCATCGACGCGGCGGAACATCGCTTCATCACGGAATACCAGGGCCGCTAACTGCGGGCCGCCGAGCATTCCGATATCAATGCCGATGATGTCCGCGCCGAGTTCATCAAAGCCCAGGGGGCGATAAGGCGCGAGCGCGGAGACGTCGACAAGCGTCCACGCGCGCGAGCGCGAACGAATTTTCTCAATGATCTCAGCCGTGGGTGTTACTGTGCCCAAAAGCTCATGCGCTGCGGAGAAGGAGACCAGGCGCGTCGAGCCGTCGACAAGCTCAGCGTACTGGAAAGCCGGCAGCTCACCCGTGCCCAGATCCGGCTGTGCCCAACGCACTTCCGCATCAAGCTCCGACAACGCGGAGTACAGCGCCGGCGGATCCAACTTGGACAGAACCACCGAAGAATTATGACGCAACATCGGGCGCAGGCTGCGCGCCAAGGTCTGGTACAAAGCTGGCAGCGAAGGGCCTAAGACCACGCGGCTGGCCTTCGAGCCCACGAGATCCGCAATCGCCATGCGCGCGGCGTCGTAATGCGCAGAGCCCTCCAACCGGCCCGGCGCGCTATTCGCGGAATGCGCTCCCGTGGCATCTTCCTGCGGGGCTACTGCTGGGGACATACGGAACGAGCGAGCTACGCCGGCCGCTACTCGTTCAGAGATCTGCGGCGCAGCATTCGCGTTGAGGTAGGTCCACCCGTCCGATAGGCCAGTGTAAAGACCTCGCACACTGGCGACGTCATACCGTGCTGGCAAGCCTAATGGCATGTATAAAACCTTCCTCTACGCCTTTCATTGGTACCCAAACGCAACGTTTGTAGGGGCCGCTGTGGGGCAGTCGACTCCCTACTCTATACGGGTTTGGGTACGGTTTCCTAAAAAGGAATTTTTGCAGGTTACAGCCATTCCCCCAGTACAGACGGCGTGTAGATACCCGTTTGTCCAGCACGCGCGCTAGGGTGTTTTGACGTGCAAGATAACAACCAACTGCGCGCCGACATCGCCCGCATGACCTCCACCCCGGAGGAAAGCGCGGTACCGGCCTCCCAGTCCATGACCATGAAGGCGGCTTTTGCCGATCTTATCCAAGGCGCCAAACAGCGTGAATTGTGGTTCATGCTGGGCATTCAGGACATCAAGCAACGCTACCGCCGCTCGGTTCTAGGACCTTTCTGGATCACCATCGCCACCGGTGTGATGGCAGCAGCACTGGGCCTTTTGTACTCCATGCTCTTCCAGATTCCAGTCGCGGAGTTCCTACCTCACGTCACCGTGGGCCTTATCATGTGGAACTTCATCTCGGGCGCAATCAAGGAAGGCTCCACCGTCTTCATTGACAACGAGGGCCTCATCAAACAGCTCCCGGCTCCCCTATCGGTGCACGTCTATCGCCTAGTGTGGCGCCAAACGCTATTCTTGGGCCACAACCTCATCATCTGGTTGCTGCTCATCCTTATCTTCCCGCGTCACCTGGGTTGGGAGTTCTTCCTCTTCATCCCGGCACTTGGCCTCCTACTGGTCAACGGCGTGTGGGTAGCAATGTTCTTCGGCATCGTGGCAACCCGCTATCGCGACATTGCGCCACTGCTCGAGGCACTCACGCAGCTGCTGTTCTACGTCACGCCGATTGTCTGGATGACCAACACTTTGAAGGAGCAAGGCGGTGCCGTGGGCAACCGCGCTCGCATCGCAGAGATCAACCCGCTGTATCACTACATGGAGATCGTGCGTGCCCCCATGATCGGTGAGCCCGTCGCGGGCTACCACTGGCTTATCGTCATCGCGTGTACCGTCGTGGGCCTCCTCGTCGCCGGCCTGGCCATGCGCCAATGGCGTTTCCGCGTGAGCTACTGGGTGTAGCGCAAGCTGCACGAAAGGATCTTAAACAATGGTTTCTATCGATACTTATAACGCTTGCGTGGACTTTCCCATCTTTGATGCCAAGTCCCGCTCCTTAAAGAAGGCTGTACTTTCCTCAGCCGGCGGTGCGATTGGCCAAAACTCCGACAAAACCGTCGTGGTTGAGGCCCTCAAAGACATCAACCTTCACCTCCGCGAAGGTGACCGCGTAGGTCTCGTGGGCCACAACGGCGCCGGCAAGTCCACGCTGCTGCGTCTGCTTTCTGGCATCTACGAGCCCACGCGCGGCACTGCCGACGTTCGCGGCCGCGTCGCCCCCGTCTTCGACTTGGGCGTGGGCATGGACCCAGAGGTCTCCGGCTACGACAACATCATCATCCGCGGCCTATTCTTGGGCCAGACCATCAAGCAGATGAAAAACAAGATGGATGAGATCGCCGAGTTCTCTGAACTGGGTGACTACCTCGCCATGCCGCTGCGCACCTACTCCACCGGTATGCGCGTACGCTTGGCGCTCGGCGTGGTTACCTCCATCGAGCCGGAAATCCTGCTGCTCGATGAGGGCATCGGCGCAGTCGACGCCGCCTTCATGGCCAAGGCCCGCGTGCGCCTGCAGGAGCTGGTTAAGCGCTCCGGCATCCTCGTCTTTGCTTCCCACTCCAATGACTTCCTGGCCCAGCTGTGCAACACTGCGCTGTGGATTGACCACGGCACCGTCCGCTCTGCCGGCGAGGTCTCTGAAGTCGTGGGCCAATACGAAGGCCCCGAGGTAGGCGAATACGTCAAGGACTTGCGCCGCCGCTTCGACAACGAAGACGACTAAGCCCCAAGCATCTCCTTTAACTCACCGGTTACGCCTTCTACTTCGATGGTGTAGCCGGTGTCGTCGTAAAGCCACTGGCATCAATCCGCACAGCAAACGGCGGCCACATCTGTTCTAATTCCATGTCCAAAGCCTATCCCCGGCGCCACGGGTGGCAGAATAGAGCTCATGACTGCCACCTTGAACGCCGCCGGTTCGACGGCCGCCGTAATCGTCACCCACCAGCGCGTGGAACTGCTTCGCGCCTCATTGGAGCAGGTAGCGCACCAAACCCACCCTGTGCAGTGGATCATCGTGGTGGACAATGGGGCCGAGACCGCAGTCGAGGAATTGGTCAATGAGATTGCCGGTGACCGCGCCGTCTACGTTCCTTCCCAGACAAACCTGGGCGGCGCGGGCGGCTTCGCCCTTGGCTTCCTCACGGCTCTTTCGTTGGGCGCCGACGCCGTGTGGTGCGCCGACGACGACGGCCGCCCCGCCGATAAAAACGTGCTCGCAGAGCTCTACCGCGTGGCGGAAGCCAACGGCTTGCACGAGGTCTCCCCTGCCGTGTGCAACATCAACGAACCAGCCCGTCTGGCCTTCCCGCTGCGCCAGGGCCTCGTGTGGCGCCGCTACATGAGCGAGCTCGAGGGAGACTTCCTGCCAGGTATTGCATCGCTTTTCAACGGCGCGCTGATTTCGGCGGAAGCCATGCAGATAATCGGTGTACCGGATTATCGCCTCTTCATCCGTGGCGACGAAGTGGAATACCACCGCCGCTTAGCAGGCTCGGGCCTCAAGTTCGGCACCGCGCTGACCACCAGCTACCTACACCCGGATGGTTCCGACGAGTTCAAGCCGATTCTTGGCGGCAAGATGCACACCCAGTACCCAGACGGCGAGTTCAAGAGGTTCTTTACCTACCGCAACCGCGGCTATCTGCTCTGGCAGCGCGGCATGCGCAAGCTCCTGCCCCAAGAATTCGCGCGCTTTGGCTGGTTCTTCCTCGTCCAAAAACGCGATCCACAAGGCTTTGTAGAGTGGCTTCGCCTGCATAACCAGGGCCGCAAGGAAGACTTCCGCCGGCCCTAACTAATCCTCCACCACGAAGGATTTCCGGGTGCGGCGGAAGATCACCCAGCGCTGCACGAAGAAGTTGATGATGGTGGCCGTGCCCTGCGCAAGTACATACGCCGCGACCAGCGCCAACGTGGATGACCAAGCCAGGTCCTCGTCAAAGAAGTTAAAAGCCCGGCGGTAGATCACCATGTTGACCAAATAAGTCAGGGCGTACGTCGCCGCCACTGCCACAAGGCGGCGTTTGGAGGCTTTGGCGTTGAACGTCCAACGGCGATTGAGCAAGTACGCCACGAGCGTGCC
The DNA here is from genome assembly GCF_001807495.1 of Corynebacterium sp. HMSC08C04. Lineage (NCBI taxonomy): Bacteria > Bacillati > Actinomycetota > Actinomycetes > Mycobacteriales > Corynebacteriaceae > Corynebacterium > Corynebacterium sp. HMSC08C04. Next base: position 58,396 of record NZ_KV789202.1, read on the forward strand.
AAAGATAAAGCCAACGGTGCGGGCGCCATCTTTATCAAGCAGCCCCAAGCCCAGCTGCAGAAGCCACGTTAGGCCAGCATCAACGATCGCAGAGATTACGCCCGTAATAACAAACTTGGTTCCCTGCGCCTGCAGGGAATTCGAGCGTGAGAGTTTCTCTGCGTTGGTCACCATTAATCTCCCTTAAAGATGAAGATGCGCTGAATGGCAAAGTTGGTTACTGTAGCCACACCCTGCGCGATGACAAACGCGATGGTGTCTTTGACTGCTCCCTCAAAGCCCATAGAAATCAGCGGCTCGTTGAGCACCCAGTACAGGAAGTTCTGTACCGCAAAGGTCGAGGCATACAACGCCGCCACGGCACCCGCAGTACGGCCGGAGACCTGCGCGCCGAAAGTCCAACGCGCATTGGCAACGTACGCAGCGATGGTGCCAAAGACCCAACCGATTGCCTTTGCCGCAGAACGGTGCAGGCCAAAATGGGTCAGCAACAAAGTAAGCCCGTAGTCAATTGCCGCTGTGAACACGCCCACGAATACGAAACGGAAAAGCTGCGTCGCCAGCGAGGTGCGGCGCACCTCGACGTCGCGGGGCGCCGCGTCAGAAGGATTTTTATCAGTCACGGCTAAAAAGCCTACCTGCGCAGTAGGGCACGGTAAATGTCAAGACGATCCACCGGTGCTAGTGCCTCATCCCCATAGGCGCCCACGCTTGCAAGCACAGAAAGCGAAGCGCTACACAACTCGCGTATTTCTTCGCCTGTTAAGAGCTTGCCTTCATCAGAGACCCAACCCAAGGCATCCATCGTGGACTCTGCCACGGAATTGCTAAGCTCCCGCCCGCCCATGCAGGTCAGCGCTAAGACCATGGACCAAAACGAGTCCTGGCCTTCTGCGGTAACTTCCCGCGGCAAAGAATCTAGGACTGATAAAGGCGCGTTTGAATCACTGCGCTCTAAATCGAGCGCCTGCAGCAGCGGCACGAAATCAAAAAGCTTGCTGCGCTGGATGAGCGCACGCACCGGCGGGGTCACGATGTTGAGCACTTCATCGATGGTCTCTTGGCCAGTTAATTGCGCATTGATGGCAGTAAGATCGAAAGGCTGCGTGAAGGCGCCCGATCCGCCTACACACAATGATTCAGGGGTACCGGAATCGCGCGGGTAAATGTCAACCACAACCAGGCTAAAGTCCCACAACCCCCAGGCATAGTCCAGCTGCACGCCCTCACGCCACAAAAACTCGGAGACTTGATGCTTGGGATCGATGCGGGCCCCGCGGGCTTCATGGTGTTCAAAGAAGTGCCACGGCGAATCTTCATCGGGGAGCCCGAAGCAGACTTCGAGCACGTGGTGGAGTTGCTCAAAGGTAAGGGCGTCAGAAAACCCGATTTGGCGGTGGACTTCGACGTCCGCGCTCACGTTGGAAACCTGGCAGATGACGGTGAGGGGCTCGCGGCGCAGGGTCACGATAGAGTTGTCACGCTTGGCGCGTGCCGTACTCAAATCTGTGACCCCGAGGCTCATGGGCCCCACCATACGCAAAGTTGCGGGTCAAAGTTGTGGAGGTAAGCGCGTGAGGCTACGCCGCGCGCTTGGCGATGTCGCGTGCTTCCAGCTCGCTCACCACAAAAAGCAGGCCCGCGCCGATGGCCCCCAGAGTGGTCCATGGCTTCTGCACACCGCGCTTGCGCAGGGGCTTGACCATGGCCTGCGCAACCTTGACGTTGATGAAACCACCGGCGATGAGAACCAGTACCACGGCAACAAATGCTGCCCAGGCCTTCACGTCCATCTCTTGTTCTTGTGCCTGCACCGGCTGCTGTTCTTCCTGCTCGCGCTGTGCATTGGTCACCGCAACCAGCGCGCCGAAGCCCAGAAACGAGCCGATATAAGCGGCGACGAGTGCCTTCTTATTCTTGATCCAATCTGGATAGGAGGTCATAAGGCCCAAAGCCAGCGATTGCGTTATGCGGCCAGACAGGGTGTCATCGAGTGCGTAGCGGTCGACGCGCTCGGTTTCTTGTGCGGAGTCTTGCTCAGTCATGGGGATTACTTTATGCGGCACTAAGCTAAAGCGCATGTACTCCTCAAAGAAAGAGCACCTAACCCCTGCCCAGCGCGCAGCCCAAGACGAACGCGCTGAAGACGACAAGTACAACGGCCACTTCCTGGCCACCGAGCACACCAATCTCCCGCTCGACGGGTTTATGACGCGCCTGATGGCTGAGGAGCTGCCTATCCTCGATTCCACTTCGCGCCGTCGGGTCTATGAGATTCTGCGTTCCTACAAGGGCCCGGAGATTACCTCCCAGGAGCAGCTCCCAGCAGAGATCCGCGAGCTCATGGATCTGTATTAGATCTGTTTTAGAAGGCCAAATCAACACATTCGGGCACGGCCGATGCCCGAACATGTTCCAAATATCACTAACGTCACACACGTCACGTGTCCGTGTTGGTGAGTAGGCTAGGAACGACATATCACGTCGAGTAAAGAGTAAGAGATGGAACTACATACCACCGAAAAGTCCCTGCACGGCTGGGGCCGCACCGCGCCGACGACTGCCCACGTACTGTCCACCGAAGACGTCGAGGTCATCAAGAAGGCCGTCGCCCAGGTTGCAGAAGATAACTCCGACAAACCAGCACACCTGCGCCGCGGCGTCATCGCCCGCGGCATGGGCCGTTCCTACGGTGACCCTGCCCAAAACGGCGGCGGCCTGGTCATCGACATGCAGCCGCTGAACAAGATCCACTCCATCGATCCGGAAACCGCAATCGTCGACGTAGACGGTGGCGTAACTCTGGATCAGCTGATGAAGGCCGCCCTGCCATACGGCCTGTGGGTCCCGGTTCTGCCAGGCACCCGCCAGGTCACCATCGGCGGCGCAATCGGCCCGGATATCCACGGCAAGAACCACCACTCCGCCGGTTCCTTTGGCAACCACGTCACCTCCATGGAGCTGCTCGTGGCAGACGGCCGCGTACTCCACTTGGAGCCTAACGGTTCCAAGGATGATCCAGACGGAGAGCTCTTCTGGGCCACCGTCGGCGGCATGGGCCTGACCGGCATCATCCTGCGCGCGCAGATCCGCATGACCAAGACCGAGACCGCCTACTTCATCGCGGACACTGACCGCACCGAGAACCTGGATGAGACCGTAGCCTTCCACTCGGATGGCTCCGAGCACAACTACACCTACTCCTCTGCTTGGTTCGACGTCATCTCCCCAGAGCCAAAGCTCGGCCGCTCCACCATCTCCCGCGGCAGCCTGGCCACCCTGGCGCAGCTCGAAGAGCTCGCACCAAAGCTGGCGAAGGATCCGCTGAAGTTCAACGCTCCACAGCTGATGACGGTGCCGGATATCTTCCCGAACTTCACCATGAACAAGCTCTCCCTGATGGCCATCGGCGAGGCTTACTACCTCATGGGCGCGCCGGCTCGTAACAAGATCAAGAACCTGACGCAGTTCTACCAGCCGCTGGATCTCATCGGCGAGTGGAACCGCGGCTACGGTTCCAACGGCTTCCTGCAGTACCAGTTCGTGGTACCGACCGAGGCAGTTGAGCCTTTCAAGGAGATCATCCGTGACATGCAAAAGTCCGGCCACTACTCCGCACTGAACGTGTTCAAGCTCTTCGGCCCAGGCAACAAGGCACCACTGTCCTACCCAATGCCGGGCTGGAACGTCTGCGTGGACTTCCCAATCAAGCCAGGCCTCGGCGCCTTCCTTGATGATCTGGACAAGCGCGTCATGGAATTCGGCGGCCGCCTCTACCTGGCCAAGGAATCCCGTACCTCTGCGGAGAACTTCCACAAGATGTACCCGGGCATGGAGGGCTGGCTTGCCACCCGCAACGCCATCGACCCAACCGGCGTCTTCGCATCCGACATGTCCCGCCGCCTCGAGCTGCGCTAAACGTCCGCACCGAACACAACGCAGAAGATTTTTAAGGAATAACCCACATGCTCAATGCAGTAGGCCAAGCACAACACATCCTTCTCCTTGGCGGCACCTCCGAAATCGGCCTCGGCATCGTCGAGGAATTCTTGGAGCGTGGCCCGGCCAAGGTCACCCTCGCTGCCCGCGCACAGTCCCCGCGCATCGCCGATGCCACCGCCGCTTTGACCTCCCGCGGTGCTGACGTCGAGGTCATCGACTTTGACGCAACTGACTTCGAGGCCCACCCGGACGTCGTCAAGCAGGCATGGAACCGCGGCGACGTCGACGTTGCCATCGTCGCCTTCGGCACCCTGGGTGACCAGGAAGAACTCTGGCAGGACCAGGCCAAGGCCGTCGCTTCCGCACAGACCAACTTCACCGCCCCGGTCTCCCTGGGCGTGCTGTTGGGCCAGAAGTTCAAGGAGCAGGGCCACGGCACCATCGTCGCCATGTCCTCCGTGGCGGGTATGCGCGTGCGCCGCTCCAACTTTGTCTACGGCGCTTCCAAGGCCGGCGTGGATGGCTTCTTCATCAACCTGGGTGAGGCACTGCGCGGCTCCGGCGCCAACGTCCTCGTGGTTCGTCCGGGCCAGGTGCGCACCAAGATGTCCGCAAACGCTGGCGAGGCACCGCTGACCGTCAACGTTGACGATGTTGCCAAGGCCACCGTCAAGGCAATCTTGAACGGCACGCAGTCCATCTACGTGCACCCACTGTTCGAGTACGTCTCCTTGGCCTTCAAGTTCATCCCACAATCCATCTTCCGAAAGCTGCCTTTCTAATTCCAGCAATCCTCCCGAATGTGGGAAACTAGTGTGCATGACTAGCCCAGCAACCATGCACTCCATGCACACTGAACACACCCGTGCCACGGATTACAACGCCGACGAGCTTTCAACTAAGTCGGCTCTGCTGGGCATAGCGGCGGCTGCCCTTGGCGGGGCGGTCGTCGCTCTCCTCGGTTTTTATGCCTTCAAGACGGTCTCCCTGCCAGCTTTTAGTACCTCCATGGTCACCCGTGCACTGTGCACGGTCGGCATTGTTTTGACCCTCTTGCTGGTCGGCGTGCTCTGCGTGAAGTGGATTTATGACACCCACCGTCCTGCTTTCACACGGCCTAAGTGGCGCACGTGGCTGACCTACGCGGCGTGCTATCTCTCGCCTGCCTTGCTAGTGCTTTCTGCCATCGGTCTGCCGCTTTCCGCCTCCAAGCTGTGGCTGGACGGAGTGCAGGTGGACCAGGTCTTCCGCACCCAGTTCCTGACCCGCACCACGGATCAGATGGGCTACGCCGACATGAACTACGAGGGCCTTCCCACCTTCTACCCCATGGGCTGGTTCTGGCTCGGCGGCCGCGTGGCCAACCTTTTGCACATGCCTGGTTGGGAGGTCTTCCAGCCGTGGGCGCTGATTTCTATCTCGATGTGTGGCTGCCTGCTCGTTCCGCTCTGGCAGCGCTTGGTGGGCTCGCTTCCAGTTGCCACCGCAATCGCGCTCGTGACCACCGCCGTCACGCTCACGGTCAACGCTGAGGAGCCTTATTCCGCGGTCATCGCCATGGGCGTTCCGGCAGTAGCTGTGCTGGCTGCCCGCGCCTTCAACGGCTCCTGGCTTTCTACCTTGGGCGTGGCCCTGTACCTGGGTTTCTCCGCCTGCTTCTACACCTTGTTCACCGGCGCCATCGCACTGACCGTGGTCTCGTTGGTTGCTATCGCCACCGCAATCTACGAGCGCTCCCTGCGCCCCCTCATGCACCTGGTGGTCATCGGCGTCGGCTCGCTGGCCATCGCCGCCGTTGCCTGGACGCCTTATCTGCTCGCCACCTTCCGCGCAGAGGCGCCACTGGAGTCCGCCGCTCAGCATTACCTGCCGGAGGAAGGAACCCAAATTCCGGTGCCTTTCCTCTCCTTCAGCATCATCGGCGCGCTCTGCCTCATCGGCCTTATCTACATGGCCATGCGCCTGGAAGACGCCGCAGTACGCGCCCTCGTCATCGCCACCTTGGGTACCTACCTCTGGGTCGTGATGTCCATGGTGGTCACCCTGGCCGGCTCCACCCTGCTGGGCTTCCGCCTGGAGAGCATCATCGTGCTGCTTTTCGCCACCGCCGGCGTTCTTTGTCTGGCAGAAATCCGCCTGCTGGGCATTCCCACGTTGTACCCGGCGCGCTTTAGTGAGACCACCAACAAGCGCATCACCGCGGTGTTCGCCATCTTCTTGGTATTCGGCGGAATCTACTACGCGCAGCACATCCCGGAAGCCAACGAGGATGCCCTCGACCACGCTTATACCGATACCGACGGCAACGGCGAGCGCGCCGACCGCTTTGCCAGTGATTCCTCTCAGGACTACCTGAAGATCCGTGAGTTCATCGACTCGCACGGCTACGCGCCGAATGCGACCACGGTCATGACGGACGAGAAGCTGTTTATGGCTTATCACCCATACTGGGGTTTCAACGCCTTTACCAGCCACTACGCCAACCCGCTGGGTGAGTTCAGCGCCCGCAACGCGCAGATCGAAGCCTGGGGCAAGGACTCCTGGGAGCAAACGCCGGCCGAGTTCCAGAAGGCGATCGATTCCGCGAAGTGGAATGGTCCCGATGTTGTCATCTTCCGCGGCAGCCTCGAAGAGCCGGGCGATGGCTTCAAGATCCACCTGGCTGAGGATATCTATCCCAATCAGCCCAACGTGCGTTACCGTGCGGTCTTCTTCAACCCAGATGTCTTCGAGGAAGGCTGGGATACCAAGCAGGTTGGCCCATTCGTGGTGGCGGTGCGTTCTCACTAACTCTAGGGGCCGTGCCGTAAACTGATCGCCGTGTCAGTTAGCCTTCCTAGTACCGAAAATACCCGCTTAGCCATAGCGGACGCCCCGCGTTCGCTGCGGCTAACCGCCATTATTGCCGGCCTGATTGGCTTCATTTGTTTTGTAGCGACCCCGCTACTTCCGGTGAACCAAACCCAGTCCTCTTTTGATTGGCCGCAGAATAATTCGCTGCAGTCCATAAACGCCCCGCTGATTTCGGTGGCGCCGGAGGACATCAAGGCCGAGATCCCGCTGAGCGCCGCAGACCAGCTCCATAATGATCAGGACCTGCTCTACGGCACCATCCCGCCGGAATCCACCAAGGCCTCCAACCGCGGCATGTTCGTCCGCGTGAGCGACCAAGGCCTTTCCGTCGTCTCCTTGGACGAGGTGCTGCTTGCCCTTACCCCCAAGGAAGTAGCCGCACTGCCTGACGACGCCGTGCTCAAGATCGACTCCTCCGGCTCCGGCACCACGGTCAGCGTGGATAAGCATTCCGAGACCACGAAGGACGACGTTCGTCCGCAGGTCACCGGCGTCTACACCGAGCTAGAAGATAAGGATGCCGCAAAGCTTGTCGACGAAGGGCTAAACGTCCACGTCGATATCAATTCGCGCTTTACCTCCTCGCCTTCTTTGCTAAAGAAGATTGCGATGTGGCTGGGCGTAGCCATGACCATCCTGAGCCTTATCTGCCTGTGGCGCATTGACCGTCTAGACGGGCGCAAGCTGGGCTTTATGCCTGCCACCTGGAAGCAGATCCGCCCGCTCGACGGCGTGGTTGCTGCCGTCCTCGTCTTCTGGCATATCTTCGGCGCAAATACCTCGGATGACGGCTTCATCCTGACGATGGGCCGCGTTTCCGGTCACGCCTCCTATATGGCGAACTACTACCGCTGGTACGGCGTTCCCGAGGCCCCGTTCGGCTCCCCGTACTACGACCTCGTGGCCTTCTTGTCGGAGATTTCCAGTACGTCAATGTTCGTGCGTCTGCCTGCGCTCATCTCCGCATTCATCGTCTGGTTCATTCTCTCGCGCGAGATTCTGCCGCGCTTTGGTGACCTAGTTAATGGCCGCCGCGTGGCGCACTGGACCGCCGCCTTTATGTTCTTGGCATTCTGGCTGCCATATAACAACGGCATCCGCCCAGAGCCGATCGTGGCTCTCGGTGTCATGGTGACCTGGGCTTCCTTCGAACGCTCTATTGCCGCCCGCCGCCTGCTGCCAGCAGCCGTGGGCACCATCGCCGCAACCTTGACGCTGGGCGCTGGTCCTACCGGACTCTTCGCCGTCGGCGTGTTCTTGGTATCACTGCCGAAGCTATTTGCCTTCATGGCCGAGCGCGCCCCGCACGTGGGCTGGCTCGCCATGATTGCACCTTTCCTCGCTTCCGGCACCGCCATCATGGTCGCAGCCTTTGGTGATCAGACGCTGGCTTCGGTCATGGAGTCCACCCGCGTGCGCTCTGAGGTCGGCCCTTCGCTGCCGTGGTACTCGGAGTACGTGCGCTACACCACGCTCTTCCAGCAGTCCGTGGACGGCTCGATGACCCGCCGCTTCGCCATGTTCACCATGATCTTCTGCTTGGCGCTGATCATCTATGCCTTCATCAAGGATCGCCGCATCGTCGGCGCAGCGGTCGGCCCAACCCAGCGCCTGCTGCTCATCATTGGGCTTAGCACCTTCTTCTTGATGTTCACCCCAACCAAGTGGACCCACCACTTCGGTATCTACGCCGGCGTCGCGGGCGTGATTGCGGCATTGGGCGCGGTTGTCCTCTCCCAGATCGCGATGCGCTCGCCACGCGCGCGCACCTTCGCCCTCGCATCGGTCATCTTCCTGCTGGCTATCTCCATGGCTGGCTGGAATGCCTGGTGGTACGTCTCCTCCTTCGGCATCCCGTGGTGGGATCGCACGGTTCAGCTCAAGGCCATTGAGGCCAACACCGTGCTGCTGTTTATTGGCTTGGTGGTCCTTGCCGTCGGCGTCGTCCAGGCGATGTTCCACAGTTACCGCAAGGCCCAAGCAGAAGAGGAAGGCCGCCTCGAGGAGTTCAAGGCACAGGCCGCCGCCAAAGTTTCGCGCTGGGCAGGCATCATGTCCGCGCCGCTGGCTTTGGCCTGCGCGCTGATTGTGGCCTTCTCGTGTGCATCCTTCGCTAAGGCTTATGCTTCGCAGCAGAATTCCTACTCCGTGGGCAAGGGCAACTTGGCCTCGCTGAAGGGCAACCAGTGCTCGCTTGCCGACGCCACGATGGTAGAGACCAACACCAACGACTCCTTCCTCAGCCCGGTTGAAGGCGAGCTCAAGGACTCGCTGGAGGACCCAAGCGAAGATTCCTTCGGCTTTGGCCCCGATAACATCCCGGAATCCATCGAGCCGGAGAATCTGAACTCGGCGTCGGTTGGCGCAATTGCGAATACCTCAACCGAGAAGGCAGAAAATGCTGACTCTGCCGATGCCGCGCAGTCGGAGGAAAGCAGCGAAAAGTCTGCCAATGAGCAAAGCGGCGGCGTGCGTGGGACCAAGGGCGTAAACGGCTCGACCCGTCACTTGCCTTTCAACCTGGATTACAACAAGGTACCGGTTTTGGGCTCCTACGATGAAAAGCAGCGTTCTACCTCTACCGTAACGACCCAGTGGTACAACCTGCCTGAGGCCAAGGAAAACGCCCCGATTCTGGCTGTTTCTGCGGCGGGCAACATCTACCACCACGATGTCAACGGCATCGAGCAGGACGGCATGGAGCTCAAGCTGGAGTACGCCACCTACAAGGACGGCAAGGCCACCAACAAGGGCGAAGCAGAGCTTTCCGACGTCGGCGCTACCCCGAAGTGGCGCAACCTACGCATCCCGTTGGACAAGCTGCCAGCTGAGGCCAACGTGGTCCGCCTGGTGGCCGTGGATGATTCCACTGACGAGGACGAATGGCTCGCCTTCACTCCGCCGCGCGTGCCGGAGCTTGCGACCATCAACTCGCAGTTCGATTCACAGACCCCGGCGCTGATGGACTGGTCTGTGGCTCTGCAGTTCCCATGCCAGCGCACTTTCGACCACTATGCGGGCGTGACGGAGATTCCGGAATACCGCATCCTGCCGGATGCAGCGGCGCAGACGTCCTTGACTGACTTCCAGTCCTTCTCGGGCGGTGGCGCGATGGCCACGGCTGAGGCAGTCAACTACTCCTACGAGATCCCGAGCTACCTCAACAATGATTGGGCTCGAGACTGGGGCGCAATCGAAAAGTACGAGCTGCGCACCAACTCCAAGGGCGAGGCACCTGCCGAGGCGAACATCGATCATGAGATCGTTTCGCGCTCCGGACTCTGGAAGGAATCTGAGATGAAGATTCGCCCGGAGGGCTCTGAGGAGAAATAACGCTGGGTGGCATAGCACCCAGCGTGTAATAGCACCCAGCGTGATAAAGCACCCAGCGAGAAGTAGGACCCAGCGAGTACGAGAGAGGGAGGACCAGGTGGTCCTCCCTCTCGTTACTTTATGGCAATCGTCCTAGACAGGTTGCTTGATGCTTTCCCCTTCTTGGGTTTCGCGTGGCTCGGTCTGTTTCGCCTTCTTAGCGCGCTGCACTGCCCAATCCACAAGGAAGAACAGCACCAGGGATGCGCCGAAGAGCGGAGCGATGATGGAATACAGCACCGCGCCCACGACCAGCGCTGGCGAGAGCTTCAGGTGCTGGAGCGAGCGCTTCGGGCGACTAAACCACATCCACAGGCCCATGACGCTGACCGCCAACAGGCCTAGCGCGAGAAGCGCAAGCGCAACCTGGTTGTAGATTCCGAACAAGGTGCCCATATGCAGCTGGATGAGCCATGGGACCACCTTGGCCATGAGCGGCCAGTCCTTAAAGTCCACGCGGTCCACCACTTCGCCAGTGTGCGGGTCGACAGCGATGGCATCGTAGCTCAGCTTGTAGTCTTGGCGTGCCTCAGTGACGGTCCACGCTGGCGTCTCCGCGGAAGGCGGCGTCATGTCGAGGATGCCGGTCAACCCTGCCGAACGCGCGGCCGCCAACGCGTCTGCGCCGCCCATCACGTTCATGTCCCCCGTCATGTCCATATGGTGATGCTCGGCATGCGGGTCCGCGGCGGCAGTTGCTGCGGGCTTGGGCTGCATCCAGTCCATCTTCTCGCGCAGGGTAGAGATGTTTTCACCAGCAACCAAGGACCAGGTCAGGCCAGTGATGGTGAGGAACACGAAGCCGGGCAACAGCCACGCGCCGATCTTGGAGTGCAGGGTGAGCATCTTGCCCGCTTTCCGACGCCGCTTGAACCACAGGTAGATGCCCATGATCGCCAGTGCGCCCAGCCATGAGGCGGCGAGCTCGGAGTAGATGCGGCCGGCGTCGCCAAGCCAGAGGCGGCGGTGCCCCTCGGAGAGCCAGCTGCGCAACGGCAATGCGCGAGAGGAGCCATACTGCACGAGGTCACCCTTGATTTCGAGCGTGGCGGGGTCCACGAACACTGCGTGGGCGTAGCTGGAGGATTTCAGTGCGTCATCCGCGAAGAGCACGCGGGTGTTCTTCTCGCTGTCGTCGAAGGCCTGCACCTTGCTTACTGCGAGATCCGGATAGACCTTCTGGGCTGCTGCGATCTGCTCGTCGAGGCTGTGTGCTTCACCGCTTCCTGACGCCGCGATCTCATTCTTGTACACCACCGACTCGATGCTGGGGGCCAAGGCGTAGAAGAACCCGCTCAGCGCTGCAACGATGAGGAACGGCGCTATGAGAACACCGGCTGTCTTGTGTAAGCGCGACATCGCACCATGATTGGAAATACTCATGGGTGAATAGTCGCGACGCTATTAGCAATAGTTCCCGATAAAGTTTTCTTGTGATCCTTTCGAATCGCGGGAACTTTTGCCGGCAGTGGTCAGGTTGCCCTCAATTCGGTTTGGTTTCCCTGGTTGGGTCCCCCTCTAATGGTCCCTTTACGAGTAGCGAAGCCGTGCGGGATGCCCCATTGGGTAGCTTTACCCCCAAGGGGATCCAACCAATGGGACCAAACCGCTAAACGCTAAAACCAGGCGGCTTAGACGGAGCGCAGGAAGTCCGCGGTGTCCATGATGCGCTGGCGGGCCACTGCCGGAGTTGAGATGCGGTGAGTGGAGACGTAATCGGCGGTTTCGGCGCCAGGGATGGTGACTCGCTCGGCGATTTCGTCTTGCACCGCAGTCTGGACGAGTGTGCGCGGGTACTCGTTTGGCAGCTCGTAGCCGGCGCGGATCTCCTCGGGGAGATTGGAAAGCGCGGCGAAGTCGGGGAAAGTAAGGATGAGTGCATCGGCGGGCGCGAGTGCAGCCAAGGCGCCGCCCGAGGAGTAGCCCCACACGGTCACGGAAGCCGCACCTTGTTCGCGGGCATAAGCGATGGCCTTGTTGACGGATTCCACCATGTCAGCCACGCTGTGTTCAGGTGCTAGCGGGTAGTCCACGTCGATGATGGTGGTGCCGGACAACTGTGCTGCGGCGGCAACTTCGGGGCGCCACTGCATCTCTAACGCGGTTCCATCACCGCGCCACCAGCCGCCGGAGTGGAGGGAGACTGCCCACTTGCCATTCGGCGCAGTGGGCTCGAAGATGGCGCCGACCTCAGTGTCACGCTGCGTGATTCCATCAGTGAACTTGGTACCCGGCAGCGCGTGGTCAACCGCAGTGCCCAAGACCATCATGGAAGCCTGCGTGATGCGATCCGGTAAAAGCGCGCAGTAGCGGTCAGCATCCGGCGAGCCGCCGCCAGCCCACGGCGGACGGAAATCCGGCAGTGGGTAGTGGACCTGCATGTAGGTGTAGAGCTGTTCCAGCTGCTCCTCCTCGCTCAACTGGCGGTCTTGGCCGCCAATCTGCCACTGCTCAATCGAAGTCATGCATTCGAGGTTACCGCTACTATGGCGGCCATGACGAAGGTAGCCAAACTCCACCCCACCGCCGAACTATCCCCCACTAAAGCCGAAATCGCAGCTAAGCACGCCCACATCGACGAGATCATTGGAAGCTACCGCGCAGTAGATCCTGATGACGAAGTTGGCATTGAAGTCCTCCTCGGCCACGATTACGCCGGCAACATCGTCCAATTCCCCGTCACCTACCGCGCCGCCGACAATGCCACCAACAAACCACTGTGCGCCATGGACCACTCCGTGCTCGGAAAGCGCTCGGTAGCCCGCGCCGAAGACGACCCAGTCGCCATCACACAATGGGTCCATCTTGTACAAAACGAGGAAACCTCCGCCGCATACTCCACCGGCCCACAGCGCTTCCACGCCTATGGCACCGGCGGACTACCTGGCGAAATCGAGTTCTTGCCCACCCTTACCGTTACCCCACCGGAGGCTGGGCAATTACGAGTAGTCGACTCCGAGACCGGAACCGACTACCTCGCGGCGCGTCTTACCAGATTGTGACGCGGTCTTCCTCGGCCAGGTAGAACGGAGAATCCTTCTCTACCTCGAAGGCCTCGTAGAACTCCGCCACATTCGCCGCGATGAGGTTGCAACGGAACTCCGCCGGGGAGTGCGGATCGATGGCCAAGTACTGGGTGGCCATCTCCGGGCGGATTGCGGTGCGCCAAACGCGCGCCCAGGACAGGAAGAGGCGCTGCAGGCCGTTGTACTCGGCGTCGTAAAGCGCAGGAGATGCGTCCTCTACCTCGAAAGGGGCCACCTGGCCGGCGACGTCGAGGCCGTTGTCCGCGCAGTAGTTCTTGTAAGCCACCACTGCGATGCCCAGTCCGCCCAGGTCACCGATATTCTCACCCAGGGTGAAGCTGCCATTGACGCCCGCGGAATCAGTGCCTTCCAGAACGGAAGGCACGCGGCCGTTGAACTGCTCCACCAACTTCGCGGTGAGCTTTTCAAATGCCGTGCGGTCCTCTTCGGTCCACCAGGAGTTCAGGTTGCCCTGGCCATCGTACTGCGAGCCCTGGTCATCGAAACCGTGGCCGATCTCGTGGCCGATGACCGCGCCGATTGCGCCGAAGTTCTCTGCAACGTCGCCGCCTTCAGCAGAAGGCACGAAGAACGGCGCGCGCAGGATGGCGGCTGGGAAAGTGATGTCATTGACCACCGGGTTGTAGAAAGCGTTGACCGTCTGCGGGGTGGAGAACCATTCGTCACGGTCCGCCGGCTTGCCGATCTTGCGCAGCTCGAAGTCGTGTGCCCACGCGTTGCCAGCGCGCACGTTCGCAATCAGGTCCTTGCCCGACGCACTGAAGGAAAGATCGGAGTAGTCGCGCCACTTATCCGGGTAGCCAATCTTGGCCTTGAACTGGGCAAGCTTCTCCAAGGCACGCCCGCGGGTAGCGGGCGTCATCCACTCGAGCTGGGAGATGCGCTCGCGGTAGGCAGCGGTTAAGTAATCAACTAGGGTGTCCATCTCCGCCTTAGATGCCGGCGGGAAGTGCTGGTCTACAAAGACCTTGCCAATCTCCTGGCCCACCAGGGACTCCGCTAGGCCCACGGCGCGCTTCCAGCGGTCACGCTGAGTGGTAGCACCTGAAAGGCGGGTGCCGTAGAACTCGAAGTTCTTCGCGCCGACTTCCTCCGGCAGGTACGGCGCGCGGGAAAGCAGGATGTGCCAGGTGGCCCACAGCTGCCAATCTGCCATGCGGTCCGCGGTGAAAAGCGTCTCGAAGTGCTCGAGGTAGGAAGGCATCATGTTCACAACACGCTGTGCTTCCAGGCCGCCACCTGAAAGGATGGCGCGTGCCAACTCCGGCAGCTCCTCGAAAGGCATCGGGTTATAAGTCTTCACGGCATCGCGCGTGGAAACGACATCCCAATGACCGGCAGCCAGCTCCTTCTCCAAACCCACGATGCGCGTGGCGGCAACGTCGGCGCCCAAGCCGAACAGGCGGGCAGGATCCAGGAAGCCCAGCATCTGCGCCACGTGCTTTTCGTATGCAGCCAGCGTCTCCGCATGCGCTTCCTCGCGGTAATAGGCCTCGTCCGGCAGGCCCAGGCCAGACTGGATGACATAGGCCACGGCTTCCTCGGAGCCGGAATCCTTTTCCACCCAGAAGGTCACCGGGGCGCCGACTCCCTCGCGCTCGAGTTCGCCGAGGCGCTGCGCCAGCTCTTGAGGGTCGGCTGCGGTGAGGTGGTCGAGGTCGGCGTCAATTGGCGCCATGCCTGCACCATTTACGCCCTCGGTATCAAGGTGCGATGCGTAGAGCGCTCCTGGGCGCCCAGTGTCATTTTTAACAATCTCGTGCACGAGCTCTTCCGCCTCGTCACGCAGGTTGTGGAAGGTGCCATCAACGCCACGATCATCGGGGATGACGTGGGATTGTAGCCATGGTCCGTTGGCAAATTGGTAGAGATCTTTCATGCCAGCCACTCTATGTCAATCGCGGTCTATAAGGTGTGGGTTATGCCAACTTATCGTTTTCCTCCTGCGCAGCTGCGCGGGCATTTCTTTCTCGCCGCAGGTGGCGTGCTCTTGGCGCTAGGCTTGCCTGCCATCTTGGCCGCGATTATTCCCACTCCTGGGCCGGAGGCGGAAGAAGTAGTGCTCAGCCCGCCGGGCTTTGACTGGGAAATCCCCGTGCCGGATTTGTACTGCACCCCGAATGCAGACGCGATGGCGATGCAAGCCTGGGACTGCGGCCAGGTGCTGGTCCAGCTCACGGCGCTCGAGGATCTCAGCGACAGCGAGGAGGACACCGCCGCCCGGCGCGCCGTGCGCGGCTACAGCATGGGCGATACTTCCGAGGCGGAAATCTTCCATGAAGGCGATGCACTCGCGCTTTACGACGACCCCTCCGGCACACTTGTCCTCTCCCGCGACGGGGAGGGCGCGGACGCAAAGGTGGATTACATGGTTATCTTGAGCAGCAGCTCACCGGCGCAAACCTTTGCCACAGGCGAGCGCATTTGGCACGCATTCGGCCACGCGAACCTGCCTTGGCACGAGAAAATGGTGGTGGGCTCATGAACAAGCTTTTCCGCAATACCATGTGGGTGATGATTGCCCTTGGCATCCTTGCGCTGCTTTTTAATCTCTTAAGCTTGGGGCTCATCGCACCGACATTGTTGCTTTCCAGCATCGCGATTGGCGCTGTGGTTGCCGCCCTTTTTCTCTTCTTGCTACGGCTTAGCCCCATGTGGCCGGGCGCTGGCCGCCGCTGGGTTCCGCCCGCTTTGCTCTGGGGCGGCGGTACCGCGCTGGGGCTTGTGATGCTTAGCGCTTCCCCGCTTACTGACCTTGCGCTTTCCCTTGGGTGGAAGGCCGCCGCATTATCGTGGACCGGCGCCTATCCGGAGGAGATCTCCAAGGCCACAGGTGTGCTTTTTATTCTGCTTTCCTACCGAGAGCTCAACCGACCTTGGCATGGCTGGATAGTCGGCGCCTGCGTGGGCCTTGGATTCGAGATGGTAGAAAACGTCATGTACAGCATCATGGGCGGTATCGTTCATCCGCTCAATGACTGGTCAGGCATGCTGCAAATGTGGGGCCTGCGCCTAGTGGCAGGCCCTGGCCTGCACGTGTTACTCACCGCCATGGCCGGCTGGGGCATCGGCTGGGCTATCTTTGCGGCGAAAAAGTCGCGCGGTTGGCGCTTAGGCGTTCTCTGCGGATTTTTGGCATGCTCCTTTAGTTTCCACTTCTGCTGGAACTACATGCATGACAACGAGATCTTCACGATCATCCAATACATCGTCGTGGCTTTGGTGCTCTACCCGTTAAGCATCTTCCTCATCCTGCGCGGCAACAAGCTGGCCAAGCAGGATGACACCTATTACGTCACCCCAACCGCTTGAGGTCCGCGGCGTCTAGCCCGTGGCGGCGCATGTCCACGCGAGCACCCGAGTGGCTGATTTCCTCTTCCTCCCAATAGGGGATGGAAAGCTCCGGCGCATGGGAAGAGCCGTCAGCGCGGACCACGCGCCACCAGGGCAGGCCGGGGACCTTCTTCATCACCCAACCCACGTAGCGGGCATGGCAGCCCGCCGCTTTAGCCACTTCCCCGTAGGTAGAGACGTTGCCGGCCGGAATGCGCCGAACGACCTCCGCTACTTCCTCTACCTTGTCTTTCATCTAAAAGTCGAGGTTGAGCACGTCATCTGACTCGCGCGGCTCTTCCTCCGGCGCGTCCTCGACCTCGGCCAGAGTGACCGTAGCGCCGGTGGAATCAGCCAGCAGGCACAGGCGCCCGAAAGGCGAATCCCACGGCTCGCGGATAACCTCACCACCAAGCTCTACTGCCTTGGCAGCAGCCGCCTCGAGATCACGCACGCCGAGGTAGGTCTGCCAGAAGCTTGGCACCTGCGACGGGAACTGACCCTCCGCGTTCCAAAAGCCGGCGAAAGGCGCGCCATCTTCCTCCGCGGTGGCATAAGCATCGCCGCCACGGACCTCCCAGTTAAACAGCTCGCCGTAGAAGTCCAAGGCCTGCTGGTAGCTGGTAGTGGCAGTCAGTTCGTGCCAGACCGGCGTGCCCGGTTCGCCGCCGGCCACGAACTGGTCCGCGCCCGCCGGTTGGATGAGGCCAAACATGCCACCCGCGACGTCGACAAGCAGCGCCATATGGCCCAGTTCCACCTGCGTTGCCGGTGCCAGCACGCGGCCGCCAAGCTGCTCCGCACGCGCACAATCGCCGTCGATGTCCTTGCTTAAAAAGTAGGTCACCCACGTATCCGGCATGGAAGCCTGCTCTGGCTGCGGAATGAAGCCGGCAATCGGCAGGCCCTGCACGCGGCCCACGCGGTACTCGTTAGCGGAATCAACTTCCCAGCCCAGCACCTGCTCGTAGAAGTTCACGGACTTGCGCGGCTCAGAGGTGGTCAGGTCGATCCAGTAGGGCATGCCTACTTCAGCTTCGAAAGCGGGCATTACATGTTCCTCCACTTCTCCGGATCGAAGTCATCGTCTGCTGTGGCCTCATCGAAGTAATCGTCCTCGTCCTCATCTGCTGCGGCCACGCGGGCAGAAGTGCCAGCGATGCTCACCTCGTCGCCGGGGTGCAGAGTGGCGCCGCGCTGGGTCACCACTTCCCCATTGACCTGGACCTCGCCTTGCGCGATGAGCTCCTTTGCTTCACCGCCGGTACCCACGAGGGAGGCCAGCTTGATGAACTGGCCGAGCTTAATGAAATCGCCCTTGATTGAGACTTCTAACATGCGGCATAGCTTACCGAGAAGGCACCTTGCCGGGATACTCAACCTTGAAGAAGTCCAAAATTGAGTTGGTTGCCCAATCGTGCGGGACAAGCCCGCTGCGATCCGTTACGCCACCGTTCCAGGTATGAGTTCCGCCCTTAATCTTGTAACTCACGGTAGGAATAGCGCACGATCCCCATGTAAAACGGGTAACTGCGTCTTCCCGGTGCTCGGCGGGGAAAGGATCGCAGGCATTGTCCTCGGCGACTTCCGCCATGGTCTCCTCCACACCGCGGTAGTGGCCACCGTGGGCGGTGCCGCCACCGTAATTAATAACGACGTCGGCAGTGCCGTGCACCGCAAAATAAGGGGTGGGCTTTCCTTCACAGCTTTCATCCACGGCATCGTAGTTCGCCGCGGAAACCGTGGCGGCGCCGTCCAATTGCCGGTTGCAGGTTAGGGCGCGCACGAAACCGCCGCCATTGGAAAAGCCTGCGGCAAAGACGCGGCCATCGGTGTTGTAATTCTGTTTAACCCAGGCCAAGGCGTCATCCACCAAAGCGAAGTCTTCCCCCAAGGAAGTCTGCGCATAAGGCGCAGGCGCCCAAGCCTCCCCAATACCCGCCGGAAAGAGCGTGATGGCGTTGGCCTCATAGAGCTCAGTGTCCTGAAAGATGGTCGCGGGATCGCTGTTATATCCATGAAAGACCATGACCACCGGCGCGGGCTGCGCTGCGTCATAGTTATCGGGTACGTGCGCGATGAAGCTTCTGCCGCTGGGCAGCTCGATCGTGCGATAGTGGCCGGTCTGCGTTGCGCCCTGGGAAGGAAGCTCGGCCTTTTCCGAGGCCGTTGCCATGTCCGCAGGATAATCATAAGGGCCGTGCCCCGGCTCATCGACGTGCGAGCACGCGCTCAAGCCTAGGCACAGCGCTATTAAAAGATACTTGCGCACCTATCTAGAGAGCGCGCAGCTTTACTGCTGTGCCGGTGGCGGTGACCATCAGCATGTCGTTGGCCTGGCCCATAGGCGAGTAATCAAAGCTGATGCCCACGACGGCGTCGGCGCCCAGCTCCTGGCCGCGGTTCCACAGCTCGTTAAGGGCAGCCTCGCGGGCCTTGACTGCCTCTTCCTCATAGCCAGCGGAGCGGCCGCCAGTGAAGCTGCGGAAGGAGGCGCCTAAGTCCTTGAGGAAGTTAATACCGGTCACCGTCTCACCCGCAATGACGCGAATGTACTCGGTGATTTCGTGACCATCGACGTTGTTGGTAGTGGTGAAAATCATGAGCCCTAGACTACCTGCGTTCTGGGGGAAGATCAGCGACGCTGAAGTACACGCCCGGTGTGCCGTCGGCGCGGGTGAACTCGACCTTCAAGTCGTCTTTCTTGCCAAAGCCCACGAGGTGGCGGGCCACAACGTGCTCGACGGACTTGATGCTTTCTGAGTCTGCCTCGACGTTGAGGAGGAGGATGTTGGGCTCAACAGCAAGGTCGAGGGTGCCGCGGGTGTTTTCGCGCTCGAAGACGCAGCGGCCGGTTTCGGTTTCTGGGTCCCAGTGGGCGTCAATCTTGGCAGAGAAATGTGATGCCAGCTGCTTGCCGTAGCGTGCCGGGCGATCGGTTGAAACGCGTGCGGTGGAATTGCTCATGCCGGTCACTGTACGTGATTTAGGTTTACCTAACCAGCGCGAGGATTCCCTCATAAATCATCACGCAGCCCAAGGCGCCGAAAATGAGGCCCGAGCCGATATCGAGATGGGCCGAATACTTCGTGAGGAAACGCGCCGCCGCGCGGACGATGAGCGCGAAGGTAGAAAACCACGCCACGGAGACCACAGTCAGGATGATGGCGATGAACACGGTCCATTCAAGCCCCATGTCAGGGCGAATGAACTGGGCAAAGACGGCACCGAAGAAGACAAGCGCCTTCGGGTTGGAAAGGTTGGTGAGCAGGCCCAGCTTGTAGGCGCGGCCAGCGGTGATGTCCTCGACGTCGCCAGTGCTCACTGCCTGCTCGATGTGCTCCTCGTCGAAGCTTCCCGCGTTTTCTGCCGAGTCCTGTGAAGTACTGCGGGCAGAGCTAAGGGCAGAGCGCCGTTGCGCCAGGCCCGAGCGGATGGAGCCATAGGCCATCCAGAGAAGGAAGCCGCCGCCCACCAGCTGCAGCAAGCCGAGCAGACTGGGGCGAGCGGCGATAAGAGCAGATAGTCCTGCCAGGGAGGCGGTGAGCCAGACGACGATTCCAGTGCAGATGCCCAGCGCACACATAATTCCGGCACGCATGGACCGCGGGGCGACGCGGATGACCTGCACTACATCAGGGCCGGGAGCGACGATCATCGCCACCCACACTCCTAGCAGCGAAACTAATGCAGCTAAAGTCATCCGACCCTTCTTTTGGCTCTTCTAGTAAGCACCCTTTACGGCCTGCTTGTGATCGCGCACTGCCTCGCCTGGGGCGTACAGCGGCATATCCTCGCCAGCCTTGTACCAGGTTACGTCGTTAAGCGGTGCCAAAGGCTTCTTTCCGGCAATCAGATCGGCGGCCTTCTCGCCCACCATCATCGTTGGCGAGTAGATGTTGCCGTTGGTCACGGACGGGAAGACGCCAGCATCAGCGATGTAGAGGCCCTCAATGCCCCAGACCTGCATGGTTTCTGGGTCCACAACCGCCATAGGGTCATCCTTGGAGCCCATCTTGGTGGTGCACGACGGGTGCAGTGCGGTCTCACCGTCGTTACGTACCCATTCGAGGATCTCCTCGTCGGTCTGCACGTCAGGGCCCGGGCTGATCTCGCGGGCGCCCACCTCAGCCATGGCTTCGGTGTCCAGCAGAGAACGCGCAACGCGCACTGCCTCGACCCACTCGCGGCGATCCTGGTCGGTCTTCAGGTAGTTGAAGAGAATCTCCGGCTTTTCGTGGATATCGGCGCTCTTGATGCGGACATGGCCCTTGGTATCGGAGAACATCGGGCCAACGTGCCACTGGAAGCCGTGCTTGACGTCGGCCTTCTGGCCGTCGTAGCGCACTGCCATCGGCAGGAAGTGGAACATCAGGTTCGGGTATTCCTCGTTCTCGTTGGAACGAACGAATCCGCCACCCTCGAAGTGGGAGGTTGCGACCGGGCCCTTTTTGGTGAGAATCCACTGCAGGCCCATAAATGGCCAGCGCCACTTGTCCAGGTAAGGCTGGGAAGAAGCGGTGGACTTGGTGGTCTCGTACTGGATGTAGACCTCGAGGTGATCCTGCAGGTTCTCGCCGACGCCCGGCAGGTGCTTGACGACGTCGATTCCGTGCTTGCGCAGCAGTTCCTCATCACCGACACCGGAGACCTGCAGCAGCTGCGGGGTGTTGATGGCGCCAGCGGAAAGGACGATCTTCTCGGCGAATACGCGGTGGACGCCGCCCTTCCACTCGTATTCCACGCCGACGGCCTTCTGGCCTTCGAAGAGAACCTTGGTGGTAAACGCGCGGGTACGAACCTCGAGGTTCTCGCGGTCTAGGTTCGGGTGCAGGTATGCACGCGCGGCGGACCAGCGCTTGCCGTGCTTGATGTTGCGGTCGAAAGGAGCAAAGCCTTCCTGGCGGTAACCGTTAACGTCGTTGGTCAGGTGGTAGCCGGCCTGCTGCACGGACTTGAACAGGGCCTGGAAGAGCTCGCTGGTTGCAGGACCGCGGGAAAGGTAGAGCGGGCCGTCGTGGCCGCGGCGCGGATCGTTATCTTCTGCCGCGGCGGCGTTTTCCATGCGGTTGAAATAAGGCAGGCAGTGCGCGAAGTCCCAGTTTTCCATGCCCGGGTTCTTGGCCCACTTCTCGTAGTCCATGGGGTTGCCACGCTGGTAAATCATGCCGTTGACGGAAGAAGAGCCACCCAGCAGCTTGCCACGGGCGTGGTAGATGCGGCGGCCATTCATCTCTGGCTCCGGCTCGGATTCGTACATCCAGTCGTAGTTCTTTGCACCAATCGGGAAAGAGAATGCGGAAGGCATGTGGACGAAGAGATCCCACAGGGAATCGTTGCGTCCGGCCTCAAGGACCAGCACACGAGTGTTCTTGTCTTCGGTCAGGCGTTCGGCGATGACGGAGCCTGCGGAGCCACCGCCAACGACGACTACGTCGCTTACTTCATCGGTGACCTTCTTAGCGGAACGCTTCTTGGTCAGCTTGTCCATAAAACCCATAAATCCCCTTCTTTCTGTGAAATATTTCACACGTCAAGATTGTCCCACCGGAAGTGAAAACATTGTAATTTATACAAAAGTCTGTATTTATTCACATCGCCTCATGTGCGGGCACTACCTTCAGAGTACACATCCTTCTAGAAGTTTGCCCATCTTAATGTATATTTACCTTGTCCGGATGGATGTCTCTGGAGATGAAATCCGAAGTCTTTGCACATAGGTTGCCCGAATATGATTCATTTCACTCACCTTTCTCTCCCTGCGATCTTGTGAGCATTTTGGGGCACCCGTGCGAAAGATTCGGCCCAAACCAACCAACATTAGGAGAAGTAGATGGCTAACTTTGACCCTCACGATCCTGAGGAGTCTCACACTTCAAGTAAAGTCCCCCAAGAAGGGGGTAAAAACACCTCTCTCGCAACCCCATCTGGAGAGCCCAAGAAGCGCAGCCCACGCTACCAAGTTCGTGCCCTCGTCGGCAGCTACAAGGCTGAAACCGGCGATGCCGTAGGCGCGGATCAGGTCCCTGCTCCCAAGACAAACTGGCCGGTATTTATCATCTCCGGCGTCCTCATTATTGCCATGGCGCTCTATGCCGGGCTCGGCCGCGATTCCGCGGCGGAAACCCTCGCCAGCGTCACCGGCTGGATCGGCCACAACCTCGGCTGGTTCTATGTCCTCACCGCCACCATCGCCGTGGTCTTCGTGCTCTATATTGCCTTTTCCAATGCCGGCAATATCCGCCTCGGCCCGGACCACTCGCGGCCGAAATTCAACACCTTCTCTTGGGCGTCCATGCTCTTTGCCGCCGGCATCGGCGTGGACCTCATGTTCTTCGCTGTCGCAGAACCCGTGACCATGTACGTCACCCCACCGGTCGGGGAAGGCGAAAACATGGAGGCCGCCAAGGAGGCCGTGGTGTGGGCGATGTTCCACTACGGCATCACCGGTTGGGCGCTTTATGCACTGATGGGCATGGCCTTCGGTTACTTCGCCTACCGCCTCAATATGCCGCTGGCTATCCGCTCCGCGCTGTATCCGCTCATCGGCAAGCGCGTACACGGCCCAGTTGGTGATGCAGTCGATATCGCTGCCATGCTGGGCACCGTCTTCGGTGTGACCGCCTCCCTGGGCATCGGTGTGGTGCAGCTGTCCTACGGCTTCCACCTCATCTTCGGCATCGAGCAGGGCCTTGGTCTGCAGTCCGCTCTCATCATTATTGCGGTGGCCATTGCCACACTGTCGGCTGTATCCGGTGTGGATAAGGGCATTCGCTTCCTCTCCGAGCTGAACGTCTATTTGGCCATCGCGCTGATGGTCTACGTCGTGGTCTTTGGCAAGACCGCCTACCTCTTCGATGCCATCGTGACCAATATCGGTGACTACGTCTCGAAGTTCCCATCCTGGACCATGGAGACCTTCGCCTTCGCCGAAGACCAAGCCAACGTAGACACTTGGATGCAGTCCTGGACCCTCTTCTTCTGGGCATGGTGGATTGCCTGGGCTACCTTCGTCGGCCTGTTCCTCGCCCGTATTTCCCGCGGCCGCACCCTGCGGCAGTTCATCTTCGGCGTGCTGACCTTCCCCTTCCTGTTCATCCTGATGTGGATGTCCTTCTTCGGCAACACCGCTTTGGACATGGTTCGTTCCGGCGAATACCCCGACTTTGCCGAAGCCGCAATCAATACACCGGAGCAAGGCTTCTACGACATGCTGGCCGAGTTCCCCGGCGCATCCATCGTCATCTTCTTGACCACGTTCATCGGTCTGCTGCTCTACATCACCTCAGCCGACTCTGGTGCGCTGGTGATGTCCAACTTCACCTCGAAGATTACGGATAGCCGCCAGGACGGCCCGAAGTGGATGCGCATCTTCTGGTCCGTCACCGTGGGCGCACTAACCCTGGCGCTTTTGCAGATCGATGGCATCACCACAGTCCAGTCCGCCACCGTGGTCATGGGCCTGCCTTTCGCCTTCGTGGTCTACCTCATTATGTTCTCCCTGTGGAAGTCCCTGCGCCTAGAAAACGTGCAGCGCGAAGCCCGCACCACCGCTATGCACGGAGTGATTTCCTCCCGTACCGAGCGCGAACCGGCCAATGCCGACCTCTGGAAGAACCGCCTCGACCGGGCCAATACCTTCCCCTCTAAGCAGGAGATGGATACCTATTTGCGCGAAACCGCCACCTACGCCCTCCAGCAGGTGGCAACGCACATGCGTACCCGCGGCTACGACGCCATCTTGCTCACCAGTGAGCTTCCCGACGTCGAACTGCCCCAACTCGACCTAGAAGTAAAGCTGCACAATGAGCGCATGTTCCGCTACCAGCTTTTCCCGGTAGCGGCCGAGCGCCCCGATTTCAGCGCGGGCGAAGGCGACGAGTACTACCGCCTTGAGGTCTACGATATGACCGGTTCGCTGGGCTATGACGTCTACGGCTATTCCGAGAACCAAATCATCAATAACGTGCTGGACCTCTACGAGCGCCACCTGGCCTTCCTCTACATGCAGCAGACCCAGCCGGGTGACTCCGATGTCTCTGATGGCGCCGAGCCTGAGCGCACCTGGCGCGAAGATAGCTAAGCTGGCCACTACAACTACCTCTATGAGAGAAAGGTTGCTTTTCACTTGAGCACCCAGAACACTTTGTTCGACCCAACCCAGACCGAGCTGCTAAAGGGCGTGCATGCTGATGGCGCCCCGAAGTCCCTGTTCATCAACGGTAAGTGGGAAGCCGCCCAAAGCGGCGACACCCGCACCATCATTTGCCCGGCCGATGGTTCCACCGTCGGTTTAGTCTCCGAGGCATCCGACGAGGACACCGAGCGCGCCATCAAGGTTGCCCGTGAAACCTTCGACAAGGGCGAGTGGGCTAATACCCCGGCCGCCGAGCGCGGCAAGCTGGTCATCCGCGTGGCCAATTTCATCCGCGAGCACAAGGAACTTTTCGCTTCCGCAGAGTCCGCTGATACCGGCAAGCGCTATGAAGAGTCCTTAGGCGATATGGATGACATCGCCAACGCCTTTGAGTACTTCGGCACCCTGGCCCAGCACCAGGCCGGCCGCGTAGTCGACCCGCAGGATCCCAACCTGCGATCGCGCATCGACGCCGAGCCCGTTGGCGTCTGCGGACTGATTACCCCGTGGAACTACCCGCTACTGCAGGTCTCCTGGAAGGTCGGCCCGGCCCTGGCCGCCGGCAATACCTTCGTCCTCAAGCAGGCGGAACTCACCCCGCACACCGCGATGCTGCTCATGGCCGCCCTCAAGGAATGCGGATTGCCAGACGGCGTAGGCAACCTCATCACCGGCGCCGGTGCCAACTGCGGCAACCCACTGTCCCAGCATCCTGACGTCGATATGGTCTCCTTCACCGGCGGCCTGGTCACCGGCAAGATCATCGCAAAGAACGCTGCGGAGACCGTCAAGCGCACCGCGCTGGAACTCGGTGGCAAGAACCCGAACGTCATCTTCGCCGACGCGGACTTCGACGTCGCTGTAGATAACGCCCTCAACGGCGCTTTCTTCCACTCCGGCCAGGTCTGCTCCGCGGGTTCCCGCATCATCGTGGAAGAATCCCTGCACGATAAGTTCATCGAGGCACTGGTGGCGCGCACCAACAACATCAAGATCGGCGGTCCGACCGACGATAAGGCGGAGACCGGCCCACTGATTTCTGAGCAGCACCGCGAGAAGGTTGCCGCCTACGTGGACAAGGCCCGTGAGCAGGGCGCAAAGATTCTCACCGGCGGCCGTGCCGCTACCAGTGAGGACACCAATGGCCAGCACGGCACCGGCAACACGGACCTGGGCAAGGGCATGTACTACCTGCCGACCATCATCGATGGCGCCACCAAGGACATGGAATGCGTCCACGACGAGGCCTTCGGCCCGGTTGTCACCGTGGAGACCTTCACCACTGAAGAAGAAGCCATCGCTACCGCGAACGACACCGAGTACGGCCTGGCAGGCGCCGTATTTACTAGCGACGCCGGCAAGGCTGAGCGCATGGCACGCGCTATGCGCCACGGCACCATCTGGATCAATGACTTCCACCCATACCTGCCGCAGGCCGAGTGGGGCGGCTACAAGCAGTCCGGCAACGGCCGCGAGCTCGGCCCGACCGGCCTTGCCGAGTACCAGGAGCACAAGCACGTGTACCAGAACCTCTCCCCTGCCGCTTGGGATCAGTTTGGCCTGCAGTAACTAAGCCGGCCACATAAAAGTCAGCCCCCGCTGCTCGGAAAGAGCGCGGGGGCTGGCTTTTTATATGCGGCCAACGGGCACTGATTATGCGGAAACGGCGTCTTCCAGCTCAGCCAGCAAGGAAGTGGTGCGCTCCACCTTGAAATCGACCGGACGGAATTCGCCCTCCGCCCAGTCGGTGGCGAGGAAGAACTCGATCTGGTTGCGCAGCTGTGGCATGGAGAAGTTCACCACGATAGGGCGCCATGCCTCGATCGCGCGAACGGCACCGGATGGGCCGTAGCCAACGAAGGCAACGGGCTTGCCCGCCCACTCTGCGGCCAAGCAGTCAAAGGCATTCTTGAACGGGCCTGGCACGGAGCGGTTGTACTCTGGCGTGATGAAGATGAAGCCATCGCAGGCGTCCACTGCATCAGACCATGCCTGGACCTTCTCGTCCTCGTACTGCTTATTAGCGGCAGCCGGTACAACTTCGGTGGTCAGAACCGGAATATCGAATTCTTTGAGATCCAGCAACGTGTAATCCACGCCATTCTGGCGTCCTTGGGCCACGTCGTTGAGCCACTCGCCTACTACCTTGCCGACGGCCTTATCGCGGATGCTGCCGATGATGATGCCAATACGAGACATGAGAAAACCTTCTTTTCTTCAAGCTTTATGTAACATCTCTAGATTACAGACCGTGCAGATACTTGTCTGATGGTGATGTTGATACGTCCCTCTCTAAGCCCACAGCCCTCCGGCAGCGTGCCGTCATTGACGCGCACCACCCCGTGGTAGGCGTAGCGCTTCGGTCCGCCAAAGACCACCAAATCACCACTACACAGCGTGATATCGTCCCACGGCCGCGTGCGCGCCTCGGTATGCCCCATACGGAAAAGTGCCTCATCCCCAATGGAAAGCGAAATCACCGGCGCAGGTGATTCCTCAAAGGCATCCACGTGCATGCCCATGGCCGATCCCGGTGGATAGTAATTCACCAGCGCCATCTCCGGCACGAAAGTCTCGACCCATGGCTCCAGCTCGGGTGCCACCTCGGCCGCGGCGCGCAATGCCCCCGGAGCAATCCGCCGCAGGCTTTCCGGAACCGGCGGAACCCGCGTGCCGTCCATATTATCTACATACCGATAGCTGGGATAATGCCAATACCTGCCCAAATGCAGCTGAAAAACGCTCATTTGCCCGCCGGATTTCAACCGCGGGCGCACCATCGCCATCGGTGTCGCCGCATACTCGCGCGCAATGCCGCGCATCTCCTCTACCAAGGCTTTCTGCTTATCGACGCCCACCCATCCCGGCACATGCCCCACCCCCGGAGCCACACGCACGCTCGGCCGCGGCAGCGAATCAAAAAGCATGACCTCACCCTAATCCGAGCACCCCAATAAATCGATCCACTCACCCTCTACAATGACCACCATGGATGCACAGGAGCGGCAGGACTTGGAACGCTACGGCTCATGGGAGCGAATGACCGGTGGGGAGTGGTTCTTGCCGAGCATGCCGGAGGCGAAGAAAGAGCACCAGCGCACTTTTCGCTTGGTAAAGCAGCTCAACGAGCTGCACAATACGGACCAGGAGCGTGCCGAAGGCATTTTGCACGAGATACTGCCGGAAGATTCCGCGGTGCCAGGCCTGCATGTGCCGTTGAATCTGGAGTACGGCTGCAATCTAGTATGCGGCGAGCGCGTCTTCATTAACTTTGGCGCTACCATTTTGGCCCAGGCCCAGGTGATGCTCGGTGATGGCGTCATGGTGGGCCCCAATTGCTCCCTGATTACGGTGGGGCATCCGGTAAACGATCATGAGATGCGCGCTGGTGGGTGGGAGATAGCCAAGCCCATCACCATCGGTGACAACACCTGGCTCGGTGCCAACGTCACTGTGCTGCCAGGCATCACCATCGGAAAGAACTGTGTCATCGGCGCAGGCACACTTATTACCACCGATATCCCGGATAATTCGCTGGTCCTGGGATCACCCGGCCGCGTGGTGCGCGAGCTGGAAGACAATGAAGAGGTCTGGGAACGCCAGGATCTCAACGGTCCTGTCGAAGGTTTTGGAGCCGCCAAGTAAATGTTTGATCTCGCTCGCATCGGCGATGGTCTGCCCGTCGCCGAGACCATCGATTCGCTGCCGGAAACCGGAAACGTCGTCATCCAGGCCCCGCCCGGCACGGGTAAGACCACACTCGTGCCACCGGCGCTAGCCAATCATGCGGCAGGAGGTGGCAAAGTCATTGTCACCGCCCCACGTCGTGTGGCCGTGCGCGCGGCCGCGCAGCGATTAAGCACGCTTAGCGGCACCCCGGACAAGGTCGGCTTCGCCATCCGAGGCGAGTCCCGCAAGGGCAGCGAGGTCGAGTTCGTCACGCCGGGCGTGCTGCTGCGCCGCCTGCTTAAGGATCCGGAGCTCGAGGGCGTGTCCGCCGTTGCCATCGATGAGGTCCACGAGCGCCAGCTCGATACGGATTTGGTGCTAGGCATGTGCCTGGAGCTGACCGAATTGCGTGAGGACTTTCGCGTCATCGCCATGTCCGCCACCGTGGATGCACAGCGCTTTTCCCAACTTATGGACGCACCCGTGCACGTGACCGAGGCGGTGACCCATCCGCTTGATATCCATTACGCGCCCCTGCCGGGCAGGGCGGCGGGAACGAGGGAGTTTTACGGGGACGTCGCCAAGCAGGCAGCCTGTCAGCAGGAATCAACGCTGGTCTTTGTGCCAGGCGTGCGCGAAGTAAACCTCGTCTGTGAAGCGCTGCAGGGCCATAATGTGTTCCCGCTGCACGGCAAGCAGACCACCGCGGAGCAAGACGCCGCGCTATATACCGATGAACAGCGCATCGTCGTAGCTACCTCTATCGCGGAGTCCTCGCTTACCGTGCCGGGCGTGCGCGTGGTGGTAGATGCCGGGCTTTCCCGCGTTCCCCGGCGCGACACCCAACGCGGCATGTCCGGGCTAGTGACGGTGTCTACCTCAAAGTCGAGTGCCGACCAGCGCGCTGGTCGTGCTGGCCGTGAGGCACCAGGCACCGTGATTCGCTGCTATTCGCAGGACGATTATCAGCACTTTTCCCCACACACTACTCCGGAGATCCTCTCCGCGGACCTAACCCAGGCCGCGCTGTTTTTGGACTGCTGGGGCGCGGGCCCCGATTTCCCGCTGCTCGATCCGCCCCCAGCCCAGGCCCTCGCATCCGCGCAGGCAACGCTCAAGCGCATTGGTGCCACGCAGGAGCTCGCCCTCCTGCCCACCGATCCACGCCTTGGCGCCTCCTTGCTCCGGCACGGCAGCCAGGCCGCACCCATTATTGCCTCGCTTGCCGACGCCCCCTTAACCCCCGACCTCACCCGTCACCGCCCACCCCAAAGAGAGATCAAGCGGCTCGCCCGCCTCGTCGAGGATCTCGGCCCCGCCGATCCCGGCGAGGTCGTCGCCACCGCCTTTCCCGAACAGGTGGCCAAGCGCATGGGCGAGGATTACCTGCTGGCCAGCGGCACTCGCGCACGGCTGCTGGATAACTCGGGCCTGGCCGGCGCACCATGGCTCGCCATCGCGGAGGTATCCCTGTCCAACGCGGGCAATGCCATCATCCGCTCGGCCGCCCGCATCGAGGAAACGGCAGCCCTCGAGACCATCGGCGTCACCGAAGAAACCCGCGCCTTCCTGCGCGATGGTCGCGTGCACGGTATCAAGGTCAAGGCTGCGGGCGCCATCACGCTCTCTGAGACCCCAGTGAAGGTCACCGGCCCCGCGGCCGAGGAGGCACTTGCGGCCGGCATCCGCGAAGAAGGTTTGGGTCTTTTCACCTTCAGCAAGAAAGCCCAGAACCTCAAAGACCGCCTGCGCCACCTGCACGCTCACTATGGCGCTCCTTGGCCCGATGTCGATTCCGCGGATCCCGCCGAGTGGCTCGGCCCCGAACTGCACAGCATTGCGGAGGGAACTCCCGCCGCCAAGCTCGACATGTACCCCGCGCTACAACGCCTCCTGCCCTGGCCGGAAGCCACCCACCTGGACGAGCTCGCCCCCGAGCGCCTTCCGGTGCCCTCCGGCCGTGATGCCGCCATCGACTGGTCCGGTGATCGCCCCGTGGTCCACATCAAGCTGCAGGAATGCTTCGGCTTGGCCGAATCCCCCGAATACTGCGGCCACCGCGTGCAATTCCACCTACTCTCCCCCGCCGGCCGCCCGCTCGCGGTGACCGATGATCTCGCCAGCTTCTGGTCCGGCCCCTATGCCGGCGTGCGCGCCGATATGCGCGGCCGCTACCCCAAGCACCCGTGGCCGGAAGACCCGTGGAATGCTGTTGCTACCGCGCGCACCAAGAACCGGATGTAGTTATCCCCACTGCTGCCAGCCTAGGTAGCAGCTCATAACCACGACCAAGGTAAGCAGCGCGTAGCGGATGAACTTTGCGCCGCCGCCCAACACGGTGCGCGCGCCCAGCTGCGCGCCGGCGATATTCGCCACCGCGAGCACGATGCCGAGCGTCCACCACACGTGTCCACCGATAATGAAAACAATGAGCGCACCTAGATTGGTGGCGGTATTGACCACCTTGGCCATGGCTGCAGAGGTCAGGAAGCTCTGGGCAAAGATGGAAGTAAACGCCATGATCAAAAACATTCCGGTGCCCGGCCCAAAAATGCCGTCGTAGAAGGAAATAATGCCGGAAAGCACGAGGACCACGACGGTGCGCCAACCGCCGCGGATGCCGGCCGCGTCGCTGCTGCCAAAGTCTGGCTTGAAGGCCACGAAGATGCCCACGGCCACCATGAGGACAATGATGATGGGGCGCATGACGTCTTTATCTAGGCTCGAGGCCACGCTGGCTCCCAGCCCAGAGCACACCAGCGCGATGAGGATGAAGCGCGCCATTTCTGCCTTGTCCAGCTTCACCTTGCGAGCGAGGGTCACGGCAGCGGATCCGGTGCCGGTCACCGCGGCGAGCTTGCTAGTGCCCAAAGCAGCGGCCGGAGCAAGGCCCGGCAGGACCGCCAGCAGCATCGGGATCAAGATCAATCCGCCACCGCCGATGACCGCATCGACCCATCCCGCGGCCGCAGTACCAAAGAAGAGAATTATCCACTGCACCACATCGATTTCCACGCCCCCGATCATAAATCTTGAATGATGTAAGGTGATAACCCGCCTACTGCCCTCCCCGTAGTGGAGAAAAGCAGGCATTATACTTTTCCGCAGCAGAACCGGGAGGCTCGCATGGCCGCACAACAGGAAGGCACCCGGCTTAGTGCCCGTACCGTGGCACGGTGGGCCATTGTTATTCCAGCATCAGTCGTACTGGGCTGGCTCTTTAGCATGTGGCACGTACCTGCGGCCTGGATTTTGGCAGCGATCCTTTCCTCCGGCGCCATGGCGCTTTTTACCGGGGAAGATCTGCACGTAAACCGGAGTTTTTATAGCCTGTCGCGCGGCTTTATTGGCATCATGGCTGCCATCCCGCTGACCGTGGTTCCGGTGGGCCAATTGCTTGGCTTCCTGCCTGCCGCCCTGACGATCTCCCTTGTCACTCTGATGGTGGGAGTTATCGGCGGCCAACTCTTACACCGCGCACGGCCACAGGATGTCTCTTCCGAAACCGGTATTTTATCTATGCTGCCGGGTGGTGCTTCGCTCATGCCCGCGCTTGCCGACGAACTCGGTGCCGACTTCCGCTACGTCGCCCTCACCCAATACCTGCGCCTCTTAGTAGTCTCGGTATCGCTACCGGCCGTGGTCGCCCTATTGGACACGCCCGCCGGCAAGGGAGCGGATCTTTCGGTCGACGGCGAAACCACCTGGTGGATAGTTGCCCTAGTGATCGCCATTGCCTTCATCGGCGAAAAGGTAGGCAGGTTCCTCCACCTCCCCGCAGCCGCGGTGCTCGGTCCCTTGCTGCTGACAGTGCTAGCCTCTTTCGTGTTGCCGGAGGGCCACACGCTCGAGCCACTCTACGCCTTTAAGGTGATGGCGTTTTTGTCCATCGGCTGGGTCTGCGGCGGCGGGCTTTCGCTGCCGGCGCTCAAGGCCTTTGCCAAGCAGCTGCCTGCCACAATTTTGTTCATCGTGGTCATTATCGGCATCTGCGCGGCCACCGCCTGGCCGCTGACCATGTGGCTACACATTTCCTACTTCGAGGCCTACCTGGCCACCAGCCCCGGCGCGCTGGAGACCGTACTCGCACTCTCGGCCGAGGGCGGGGCCGGCCCCGCGGTCATCGCAGTCCAGCTCACCCGCCTCATAGCGGTCCTCGTCGTCGCT
Organism: Corynebacterium sp. HMSC08C04; assembly: GCF_001807495.1. Taxonomy (NCBI): domain Bacteria; kingdom Bacillati; phylum Actinomycetota; class Actinomycetes; order Mycobacteriales; family Corynebacteriaceae; genus Corynebacterium; species Corynebacterium sp. HMSC08C04. Next base: position 90,916 of record NZ_KV789202.1, read on the forward strand.
GGTTATTTGCCACAACTCCTACGCTTGGCAAAGCGTCTGCGCCCTTAGTCAGTCTCCAGTACAGCCTCGCGCAGCACGGACATGGGGACAGAGCCGAGCGCCAAGGCCTCGGAGTGGAAGTCCCGTACGCTCATTCCCTGCTCCACGGCCTCCTGCCTGGTCTGCTGCCATAGGCGCTCGCCCAAGGCATAGGAAGGCGCCTGCCCCGGCCAGCCCAAGTAGCGGTTGACCTCAAAGTTGAGGTTCGCGTCATCCATCGCGGTGTTTTCGCGCATGAAGGTCTTCACGTGGGCCTTATCCCACTTGCCAGAGTTGCTGCAGTCCGGCAGCTTCTTGCCCAAGTGCAATCCGATGTCCACCACAACGCGGGCGGCGCGGAAACGCTGGGCGTCGAGAAGCCCCATGCGGAATCCCGGATCCTCCATATAACCCAGCTCCGCCATGAGCGCCTCAGCGTAAAGCGCCCAGCCTTCGCCGTGGCCCGAGTTCCAGGTCACCGCACGGCGCCACAGGTTGAGATCATCTTGGACCAGCGCAGAACCCAGCTGCAGATGATGGCCCGGCACGCCCTCGTGGTGAACCGTGGTCAGCTCTTGCCAGGTGTGGAAACGCTCCTGGCCAGCCGGAACTGACCACCACATGCGGCCGGGACGCGAGAAATCATCTGAAGGCGGGGTATAAAAGATGCCGCCTGTACCGGCAGGATCGATGCAGCATTCGATATCGCGGATCTGCTCCGGAATGTCGAACTCGGTGCCATCCAAATCCTTGATGACTTTCTCCGCCGTGCCCTGCATCCATTCCACGAGCGCATCGGTGCCCTCCAGCACGTAGCGCTCCTCTTGGTTGAGGTTGCGCATCGCGGCCTTCACGGTGCACTCAGAGCCATACAACTCGTGCGCGATCTTTTCTTGCTCAGCGCGGATTTCTTGGACACGCTCCAGGCCCCACTCGTAGGCCTCATCAAGATCGACGGTATCGCCGACGAAAAGCTTGGAAAACCGCTCATAGCGGTCGCGGCCCACCGCATCCTCGGTGGAAGCCTGCGGCTGTAGTTCATTGGAGAGCCAATCAGCGAACTGCCCAAAAGCGCTCTTTGCCGCCTCGACCTCAGTACCCTCGACGCCAAGGCCCTCCAGCATGGAACCGGCGTCGGCAAGCCGCTCACACTGGACGAAGACTTCGTTGATCTGGCGATGCGGCGGAATCAGGCCATGTGCCGCCGACTCCTGCAAGGAATCCTTGTATCCGCTTAGTGCGCCACCGACCTTGGACAGGCGCGAGCGAATGGCATCAAGCTGCTCAGGGGTATCCTGCGGCATCAGCAGCAAAGTATCGCGAATGGTCTGCACCGGGGAGGCGATGTTGTTGAGGCTGCGCATATCCTCGCCGTGGTGGTGCAAGTCCAGCTCTAGGCAAAGGCGATCGCGCAAGACGGCTGCGGTCACGTAATCCACATCGTCGAAGTCATCTTCATCATCGGACTCGTCAGTGGTGTCATCCAGAGCATCGACGTCAGCGACCATGTCACGGGTGCGGTCAGCAATAGCCGCGTAGTACTCCGGCGAGAAATCCTGCAGCTCGCCTTCGAATCCCGGGATGCCCCACGCCGTTGCTTCGGTAGGGCTTAGCTCCGCAAGATCGTGCACAAAGTTATCGCAGGCCGCGTCCAAGAGGGAAGGATGGCGGCTCTGGTTTGGCTCTGAACTCATGAGGGTGAAGTCTATCCTTTACCTGGAGCCTAGGGCCAACCTAGGCGCCAAACGTTGTCAGCTTGTTAGCTACTTGTTATCCCACTTCATCCCGGGATTAGTCCAACCCGCAAAGGCATCCAGAACCTGCGCTGGCGTTGGCTCAAGCACGATCGCATCCACAAAGCGGCGCTGCACGAAGCCCGCCTCTGACATGCCCGCGTACATGTCCACGAAAGGACGCCAGAATCCGGCGACGTCCACCAAGCCAACGGGGCCGTCGACGTGGCCTAGTTGCTGCATGGTCAGCACCTCCGCGAGCTCTTCGAGGGTGCCCACGCCGCCCGGCAGACACACGTAGCCATCTGCCAAGTCCTCCATGCGGGTCTTGCGCTGCGCCATGGTCTCCACCACTTCAAGTGAGGTCAGGCCAGGATGTGAAAGCTCTAGGTCCACCAGCTGTTCGGGGATCACGCCGGTGACCGTTCCGCCTCCTGCCAGACATGCATCCGCTACCACGCCCATGAGCCCCACGTTGCCGCCGCCGTAAACCAAGTTGATTCCACGATCTGCCAGCTGCCCGCCCAGCTGACGGGCTGCTTCGATATATGCTTCCGAGTTACCGGTGGCCGAGCCGCAATAAACCGCAATTGAATCCATGGACACCACACTATAGAAAGAATCCCTTAGACAATGTTGTCTAATCTTGCGGATACCTGCTAGACAATACGGTCTAGAAAATCTATACTTCTACTTATGCTCAAACCTGGTCCCGTGTTCACTCGCCCGCGCACCCCAGCGGCTAAGTGCCTTCACCTCGTGCGTTTAAACCCCATCATCACGCGCAGTGAGCTCGTCGAGGCGACAGGACTTTCCCAGCCCACCATCACCCGCGCCACCGCGGCACTGCTCCAGGCGGGCCTCGTCCAGGAAAGAAACGATCTCACCCGTTCCCGCGGCCGCGGGCGCCCCACGGTTCCGCTCGAAGTTGCCGAAAATGACTGGATCCTGGCCGGAATCGCCGTGGGCACCTCGCAAACCCACATCGGCTTCTACGACACGCTCGGGCGCACCATCCGCGAAGATGACGTACCTACCCCCGTCGCGCAGCTGAGCGAGGAGGACTTCATCGAGCACATCATGGCCGGCGTCCATCGCCTAAGCGCAGGCCTCGACCGCAAACTGGTCTCCGTGGGCATTACCACCTCCGGCACTGTCGACGCCGCGGGCCGCGTCACCGCCGCAAACCTGGGTTGGGTCGACGTCGACATCGCAGAGCGCCTGCACTATCAGTTCAGCGTGCCCGTTGTGGTTTCCTCCGCCGTGCCCGCAATCTTGGGCTCCGAAACCCAAGCCGCGGAACTTGGAAATACCGATCCGGTTCTAGTGCTTTTTGCGGATGACTCGATCGGCGCCGCGCTTTCCACTGGCGACGAAGTCTCCCAGATCATCCCCCTGCCTTCCATCGCAGAGGTGCCCCACCCAGAGGAAACCTTAACTACCGCCGCCGTGCAGAAAAAGCTAGACAACGTCGATACCTCCGCGCACCGCGAAATCCTCGATGAACGCGCTCGCCATCTAGGCCTTGTCGCGGCACAACTCATCAAGGAACATGAGCCCACCACCGTTGTGCTCGCCGGTGGAGCATTCCTTGATGACCCTGCTGCGCCGAAACGTTTCGCGGCAGTCGTACGAGAAAAAGCCGGAAAGTCCGCCCAGCTACGTCTCATCCCCTCGCATCAGGAGATCGTGGGGGCGATTACCCGCGCAATTGCGCTCGATCCCCTGCTGCGCGTGCCGCTCGAGCTAAAGGCTTAGCCGCGGGAGGAAAGCTCTGCGTCGATGCGCAGGAGGCCAGAGCCATCGTTGCCCACGAGCTTGATCTGGTCGACGATCTCGCTGACGGTGGACTCCTCCTCGATCTGCTCCTCCAGGAACCAGTTGATCATGGAGCGGGAATCCAGATCGCCGGCCGCATCAGCGGTGCGCGCGATCTCGCGAATCTGCTCGGAGACCTTCTGCTCGTGCGCGAAAGCCGCCTCGAAAGCATCCAGCGGGGTAGCTGCCTTGATGGAAGGAACTGAGATGTCAGAAAGCTCAACGCGGTAGCCGCGGTCCAGCAGGTGCTGCGCGAACTTCTGCGCGTGCGCGCGCTCCTCTTCTGCCTGCGCGTAGAACCAGTCGCGCATACCTGGGAAGGAGAGGTTATCCATCTCGTATGCCAGCTGGGTGTAAATAAGAGCAGCGCCGTGCTCGTTGTTGACCTGATTGTTCAGGAGGGTTTGCAGCTTCTCGTCCATGTCAGGAACCTTTCTCTAAGACACCCCGGAAAGTACAATTGCCTATCAAACCGGGGCGATTCATTAAGTGCAACACCAACAATACAGATTTATTTCCGTCGCGCTAGGAAGGTTTGCTTTAGCAAACATGCCGGTCAAGGCAACTTTTTGGGTTGGATCTCCTAACTTTGCTCAGGATATCCACCACTGCATTCCCCCTTAGAACAACCGCGACACAACCAAGCCACGCTTGACGACGCCGCCCTTGCCTAGAACAGCTTCGGCAGTTTCAGGCCCGGAATCGCACCAGAGAAGGCAGCACCGACTGCAGCCAGAATCGCAACAATCGCGGCTACAATGCCGCCGATTGCACCCGCGGAAGAACCCGCGTCAGGCTTTGGATCTGGTTTCGACTCTGGCTTCGGCTCTGGCTTCACTTCTGGCTCAGCAGCCGCCTTGCCATAGGTGACAGTGAGGTCAGTGTTTCCGTCCTCTAGCGGTCCCGGCTCGTAGAAGCCCAGCATCGCGTCGGAGCCAACCTTGGTGATGGACGTCTGTGCATCTGTGGTGGTGTAGGTCTTCTCTGCTGCCGGAACAATTGCTTCGCTCAACTTAAAGGTGGAGATTTCTGCGTCATCCAGGTCGGTTTCAATTGCCTCCTTGCTGCCTGGCCCCTTGGCACCGGTGGTCTTCAAGTCCGCCGTGATGGTGGCATCAGTGCCGGAAACCACCACCTTGATGTCGCTGAACGTCATATCGAGGCCATAGCCGCCATCTGGGCCCATGCCCGGGTGTGCTTTGAAGTGCAGCGAGCCATCAGTGTCGATGGTTCCGTTACCCTTTTCGTCAACCGTGGATGCGGAAGCATTCACTGGAAGCTTGAAAGAATTGTCAGCGAAGACGGCACCATCAGTGGTCTTAATCTCACCCTGCGCAAAAGGCTTTTGCAGGTAGGAAATGAAGGACTCCTTGATGGGCCAGCTGAGCTCACCGGAAGCGAGGGCAGGAATTTCCGCAGCGGAAGCAGTGGGTACTGCGAGAGCACCGGCCACGAGAGTGGTGGCGGTGAGTACAGAGATTGGCTTCATTTAGTTCTCCGAATCAGAAAGAGTGTAGATGAGAGTATGCAAACTGAGCTTTGCTATACCTAACAGAGGTTAGGCAAGGCTAAGCTTAAAGTCAAGACCTGTTTTAGTGTCGCCGATCTAACTCAGCAAAGATGCCCGAATTAAACGCAAAGGCCGCCTGGGCCTCAGAGATAAGCGCCGCCCGCTCTGCTTCTGCCAATCGCATCTCATCAATACGCTGTCGGTAACCATTGCGGTAAGGAGGAATCTTCCCGATCGCGGTGAAGTCGTAGAAGTTAAGCGCATCCGGATCAATCCCATACAGTGCACCCAACCGCGCCGCAATAACCTGGCCGCCGGAAATGTCACCGAGGTAGCGCACATAGTGATGCGCCACAACCTCAACTGCATGCTCAGGTGTAGCCAACTGCTCAAGGCGGGCCACATAAGCCGCGGTAGCCGGCAAGATGCGAACCTTATCACGCCAATCCCCTCCCAGCTGCTGAGTCAGATCGACCTCGAGAGCATCGCGGCGCTCCAAACGCGGATCGGCCACAGCGCCCGCGGTGGCCGTTTCCGCCACAGCACGCACTGTTCGCTCCAATGTCTCATACACAAACCACAGCTGACCGGTCAGATCGGCGACAGCTTTGGCATCTAGCTCTCCCGCCATGAGCCGCTGCATAAAGCTCGATCCCTCCGCCGCCCCGTGGGCACGCGCAGTCTCCTCGCGCAAAGCCAGCGATAACGGTCGATCCAGCGCAATGGTCATAAATTCTCCTTAGAAAAGTAATGCTTACCTAACTTACCGAAACCAACTTAAAGTTAGGGTTACCTAAAAATCAATATTTAAGGAGAAAATCAACCAAAAGAACTACCTGTCTAACTTGCCGCTCAGACGCTCCAAGCGCTGCAAGCTCGCACCATCCAAGCCCCGGAATTCCACCTCGACCCCGCGGTCGGCATACTTTTCCTGCACCGAATCCAGCGTCGCCACCGTGGAGGCATCCCAAATTTCGGCGCCATTTAGGTCAATAACCACGTGCTCTTCCGGCAACGTGTAGTCGAAGGCATAAACCAGATCGTTCGAGGAAGCGAAGAAAAGCTGCCCACGCACAAAGTAGGTGTTTCCTTCCAAGTCCACCGACACGAAATGCGCCACGCGGCGAGCAAAAGCCACCGACGCCGCCAGCACGCCGGCGACCACACCCACTGCCAAGTTGTGGGTAAGCAAGGTGCCCACCACGGTTACCAGCATGACCACTGTTTCCGAAAGCGGCATAAGCCGCAGCGTGCGCGGGTTAATCGAATGCCAATCCACGGTCGTACCAGCGACAATAATCATCACCGCTACCAACGCCGCCATAGGAATGCGGCCGACGGTCTCCCCCAAGACCACGACGAGGATGAGCAGGAAGACGCCGGCGAGGACCGTCGACAAGCGCGTGCGTGCCTGCGCGCCCTTCACATTGATCATGGTCTGGCCAATCATCGCGCACACACCCATTCCACCAATCAGTGCGGACAAGATGTTTCCCACGCCTTGGCCTAAGGACTCGCGCGTCTTATCGGAGTGCGTGTCCGTAATGTCGTCGACGAGCTTCGCCGTCAGCAGCGATTCCATCAGTCCCACCAGAGCCACGCCAACCACGTAAGGAGCGATGAGCTCGAGCGTCTCCAGATTCAGCGGCACGTTCGGAATAAACAATCCCGGCAGGCTCGTAGGCAGCTCACCTTGGTCGGCCACGTCCGGGACCTTCCACCCGAAAGCAATAGCCAACACCGTGACCACCAGGATGGTCACCAAAGGCGCAGGGATCACCGTGGTCAGCCGCGGCAGCACCAGCATGATCACCAGCCCCATTGCCACCAGCACGTATACCATCCACGGCACATGCTTAAGATGCGGCAGCTGCGCGGTAAACATCATGATGCCCAAAGCGTTGACGAATCCGGTCATCACCGAGCGCGGGATGAAACGCATAAGCTTGGCGACGCCCAGCATCGCCAAGATGATCTGCAAGATGCCGGCCAGCATGATGGTGGCCACCACATAGTCAAGGCCGTGACTGTGCGACAACGGCGCAATAACCAAGGCCACCGCGCCCGCCGCCGCAGAAACCATCGCGGGGCGTCCGCCGGTGAACGCGATGGAGATTGCCATGATCACCGAGGCAAACAAACCCACGCGCGGATCGAGCCCCGCCAAGATGGAAAAACTGAGAACCTCAGGAATCAGCGCCAGCGCTACCGCGAGGCCGCCGAAGACCTCCATACGAAAGCGCGCTGGCGAAGAAAATGCATATTTAAAACTGCCGAGAACAGAAGTAGGTGCGGGTTGTTGAGACACCGCACATACTCTAGCGGCCCCTAGGCCCCTTCCCTAAAAGAACCGTCAACAGTGATAACAGGCAGAACCGACCACGCAAAATTGATCCAGGCATCTGTCTTCTTCCACGAGAAATCCGGCTCAAAGATGGTCGTGGGCTTGGTGTAAATAACGGCTGACTTCACCTCAGCGGCCGTTTCCGCCAGCAGGTTGACCACGAGATCGAGGGTCTTTCCAGAATCGGCCACGTCATCGACCACCAGAACCTTCTTGCCCTGCAAGGATTCGATATCCAGCTGCGGGTTAAGCAGAACTGGCTCGGGCAAGGTCGCACCGATGTCGGTGTAGAACTCCACGTTGATTGCGCCCATTTCTTTGACGCCGATTGCATAGCCGATGGCGCCTGCTGGGATGAGGCCGCCACGGGCCACGCCCACGATGAGATCAGGGAACCACCCAGAATCAATGACTTGTTGGGAGAGCGCTCGGCTTGCCTCGCCGAATGTTTCCCACGTGAGGTTCTCGCGTTCTGAGTTAAACCATTCTGGGACGCTCATGCGGCTTGCCTGCTCCTTCGACCGACGAATCTTTTCGTATAGTCTATCGGAAAGGAACCTCGCCCAAAGTTCTTCTGAGCTTTCTTGTGTGCAAACGGGAGGGATTTCCTGCTAGCTGCTCCACTGCGCGCACCGCGCACATCACGTGCGCTTCCTTAGAGTTCGAGTAAAAGGCCTGCGCTTGTGCGGGCAGCTTGGGGACGGCATGCAAAGGCAAATCGGAGACGGACAGAAGCGTGCCATAAGGAACGCGGTAGCGGTAACCGTTTGCCGCCAGCGTGCAGGACTCCATATCCACCGCCACAGCGGTGGAGTGCTGTAGCCACTCCCACAGGTCGCGGGAGGTGCGCCATTCCCAGTTGCGGTCGTCGGTCGAGAGCACCGTGCCGGTACGCATCAAAGGATTATCGTCACCGTAGACCTCTCGCACGGAGGCCTCCAGCATGCGCTGCACTTCAGGGATAGCGGGAATCGGATTCCCCGCGCCCACCTTGCGGTTGAGAATGTGGTCCTCGCGCTGATAGGCGTTACCCAGGATGAGGTCGCCGATACGCATGCGGCCGTCCAGTCCAGCGCAGTGCCCGATCATGATCCACGCCTCGGGGCGCAGGACAGCAAGGCAGTCCGTGATTGTCTTGGCGTTGGATGGACCAACGCCAATGTTGATCATCGTGATTCCGTCCCCGCTGGCCGTGATGAGGTCAAAGCGTGGCATCTGATAGCGGGAGGTTAGGGTGAGCTCGTCGACGTCGAGAAGCACGGCGTCATTCGAATGGATCGTCTCCCCAGTAGGCAACACCAGCGCCGTGTAGCGGGAATCCTCTTTGGTGAGCTCGCGCAGGCCAAACTTCACAAACTCCGTGGTGTGCATGGCATAGTTGGTGAACAGGATGTACCTCTGCACCGTATCGACCTCGATGCCGGTGTAGTGCTCAATGCGCGCGCACGCGATGTCGAAGCGCTGCGGGCCAAAGTGGAAGAGCGGTTTTTCCTTACCGTGGAAGGCCTTCCACTCGCCGTCGATGATGGCATCGTTGACCTCGTCCAGAGTGGGGCGCGGTATCTCACCGCGGTTCTCGGGCACTGAGCCGGCGTCACGGATGTACTCCGGTGGGATGAGCTCATTCGACTGGCCTACGTAAATGTCACAGGGATAGTTCTCTGTCAGCCTTGATAGCTGCTCCGTGAGGTAATCACGCAGGAGCTGAGGTTTGGAAATGACGGCAGAAAAGCGGCCAGCCTGGTCCACGTATCCAAAGGGTTCGGAACGGTCGATGGGCTGCCATTCGCGCACGTGCACAGTGATTTTGGGATAGACCACGTGCCTATAACGATCGAAATCCCCCGTCGCGAGGGATTCACGCGCGAGGGAGCACGAGCTGTCATAGAGCTCGATGAGACGGCATACTGCCTCTTCAACAAAGTGGGCATGCTGCAGGTCAGTCATGCCAGCGAGTGTAATTCGGGTACACCATTTCGGCAGCTTCAACGGTGCCGGGAAACCGTCGAGGGACCGCTAGACTGCCCCAAGGCTATTGAATTAACGAGGGCCCACCAGCTGCGCACTGGCGGGCCCTCTCCCCATGACTAATCTTCGGCACCTGGTAAAGAAGTGGAGCGCATCTTCCCAAGTAACCGCCCGTGATTAGGCAAGCCTTAGTTTATAAAACTTTTGGATGATGGTCAAGCGTTTTCCAAACTTTTTAAACTACTTCATAAAACTGCCCATGAAGTGCATAAATGGATGAAGGGTACAATTTTGACGCATGGCACCAGATCCGATCGTTGAATTGCGAAACTCAATCTTCGAGCAACTCGGGAAGTTTTGGCGCCCCAGTGAAGACTCACCGCGCTATGGAATCGCAACCCCTGCAACCGCAATCTCGTTGCGCGAGGACGTCTCCCAAGAAATCGCCTCGCGCCTCCACGCACGCCCCGACTCCACGCCCGGAGAAAAGATCCTAGAAGCGGACACCGCAGCCACCCTCCCCTTCGGCGCACGCATCAAACCCCGCGGCATCTTCGAGGACGATTGGTCCGCCCGCCCAACGCCGGAGCGGCCCTGGCCAGTAATCCTCATTCACGGCACCTGCGACACTAAAGGCATCTGGCAGCTGCTCGGCACCCAACTCCGCGAGGACGGATGGGCAGTTTTTGCCCCTGACTACGGCAACCGAGCAACCCAGCCCATCCCTGAGTCTTCTCAACAACTGGGCTCCTACATTGATGCAGTCCTCAACGTTACCGGCGTAGAAAAAGCTATCCTCGTCGGTCACTCTCAGGGTGGGCTGTTAGCCCGTTACTGGATGCGCATCGATGGCGGCGCCGAAAAGGTCCGCCATCTCATCTGCCTAAGCTCCCCCAACCACGGCACGACGCAGGGCGGAATCGTCAGCCGACTTGTGCGCAGCGGACGCCAAGAAGCGGTGATGCGCTCCATCATTGATGGTTGGTTCGGACCAGCCGGCATGCAGCAAATCGTCGGAAGTAAGATCCTCCTCGATACAAACGTCGACGGCGACCTCGAGCCCGGCGTGACCTACACGTGCATCGCCACGAAGAACGACGCCGTGGTGGTTCCTCCCGAGACGTGCTTCCTAGACGGCAGCAAGGTCAAGGACGGCACCGTGCGCAACATCTACGTTCAGGACTTCGACAAACGCGCCGTCGTCATGCACGAGGACATGCCACTGGACAAGCGTGTGCACGCCATCGTACGCACGCTCCTTAAGCTCATTAACTAGATGCTCGGCAGCGCTGGCATTGCGGGAAGTAGCCCCGATTTCATGATCGCATGACCGATGATGGCAAACATTCCACCGAGCGCGGTCAAACCCAAGATGTAATTCCATGCTTCAGCGAAGCTGGAGGTCTGTTGCGGTGCTGGTTCCGCACAGGTTTGGGTGGGGTCGCATGTTTGCTCGGCGCTCGCCTGCGGTGCCAAGAGAAGGGAGCTGGAGAGCGTAACAACAAGGGCTAGTTTTCGCATGATTTTTCCTTAGACAAAGTGTTGAGATTTGAGTATTGATCGATTTAAATGTTGGACAATTTGTATGTGGAGATAAGTGAGTCGATGCCCGTGGGCGGACAGCGCTGCGGCAACACGCACAGCCGGCCATCGATCTCAGCTACCGTGATGTCCCATCCATAAACTTCGGACAAGGCCGCATCGGCGTAGACCTCCGGCACGGTTCCGTGGGCCACCACCTTCCCGTCCGCCATGCACACGATGTGATCGCAATACGCGGCAGCAGCGTTGAGGTCATGCAGCACCACAAGGACTGCAATTCCGCCTTGCTTAGCCAGTGCTTGGGCCAAGGAAAGTACCTGCTCCTGATGGTGGATATCCAGGGCAGCGGTGGGTTCATCGAGCAAGATAACCGGGGTTTGCTGCGCGAGCACACGGGCCAAAGCAACCCGTGCCCGCTCACCGCCCGACAGCGTAACGACGTCACGGCCGGCCAGATGCGCGACGTCGGCAGCAGCTAAGGCCGCGGCGACGATCTCTTCATCCTCAGCCTCAGATGAAGTGCCCGCCCACGGACTTCGGCCCATCGCAACCACGTCGCGCACTAGGAACTCGAAGGACACTCCAACATCCTGCAGCATCACCGCCCGCAGACGGGCCAGTTCGTTTGGGGAAAGCCCCGTGGGGTCAAGCTCAGCCAGCTGTACGCTTCCGGAGTATTCAAGGTCTCCCGCGACCGCGGCCAATACCGTCGATTTGCCGGCGCCATTCGGCCCGATGAGACCCGTAACCTCGCCAGGTTGTGCGTCGAAAGAAACGGCGTCGACAAGCTTGCGGTGCCCAATTTCAACAGTAAGTCCCCGCACCGAAATCATGAGTGCATCCCTTTTCGCATCATCCGCCGCAACAACACAAAGAAACAGGGGCCACCCACTAGCGCGGTGAAGATTCCGATGGGCAAGTCCGCAAAGGGAATCAGCGTACGTGCAGCAACGTCGGCAAACCCGATGAGTACCGCGCCAGCAAGAGCCGAGGCTGGTAACAAGATTTTGTTCGCAGGCCCCACGATGGTGCGCAACAGGTGCGGCACGATGAGTCCCACGAAACCGATGAGGCCAGCAAAGGACACTGCGCCCGCGGTCAGCACCGCAGAAGCAACGATCGCGGCGATACGCAACCTTTGGACGTTGATGCCGATATGCCCCGCCGCGCGTTCGCCCAAGGCTAAGGCGTCGAGCTGCTCACCCAAGCGGAAAGCCACGAACGCTCCTAATGCAGCCACTGGCAGCACCACCCAGACGTGCTTCCACTGCGCGCCGTTGAGGGATCCCATTTGCCAGAAAATGATCTGCTCCCGGTTGGCGGTGGGCGCCAGATAAACCATGAAGGAGATGACCGCATTGCACACTGCGTTAATAGCGATGCCGGTCAGGATCAGGTTGACAACGGCCACGCGTCCGCCATGGCGAGCGAGTTGATAGATCAACGCGGTAACGGCAAGTGCCGTGAGAAAAGCTGCGGCAGGCACGATGAAGGTGCCCAGCAAGGAGACGTTGAAGACGATGACCACGGCAGCGCCCACGCCAGCGCCGGAGGTCACGCCGATGATGGAGGGCTCTGCCAAGGGGTTGGCAAAGACGGCCTGCATCAAGGTGCCAGCCACGCCAAGCGACGCCCCGACCAAAAAGCCCAGTGCGATTCGTGGAAGGCGAATCTCCCACACCACATTGGCGGACAAGGCCTCTTGGTGCGGACCGCCGGCAAGGATTGGAAACAGATCCTGCACAGGCACGTAGTACTGGCCCAACACGATGGAGACCAGCGCAGCGGCACACAGCAGCACCGCCAGGACGATGAAGACCCACGTTCTTTTGCGCTGGCGCTTCTCAAAAACGTCAGGCTGTGCGTTCAGCGTTGTATTAAGCGTCTGGAGCATAAACTGCCTTCGCCAATTTGATGAGCGTCTGCCCCGTCATCGGCCCGAAAGCCAAGGATTGCCCATCCGGGATGGTGACGATTCTCTGCTTCTTTCCGGCAGTGGTCTGTGCGACACCTGGGCGCTGCATGAGGCCGTCGATTCCGCCGGTCGACTCCAAGCCGTTGGTCATCATGATGATCACCTCGGGGTCGATCTTGGCCAAGGCCTCGGCGTTTGCTGGTTCGGCGTAGGACAGATGGTTTTCGGTTCCGAGATCCACGCCACCGACTCCCTCGATGAGGTCGCGGGCGCCCGTGCCCTCTCCCATGATGAAGAAGACACCACCGTTGCCACGCGCGTAGAGGAATGCCATGCGCATGGGCTCGTCTGGCACCAGCTCGGCGATGGCGGCCTTCGCCTCATCGATTTCCTTAATTGACCTCTCCCCCAGCTCCTTTGCTTCTTCGGGCAGGCCGACGACCCCGCCAAGCTTCGCAATGTCCTCGCCAACCGAATCGATGGTGCGCTGCGGTTCCATGACCACAGTGGTCACGCCAGCGGCGCGAATCTGATCGATTGCGTCGCGCGGCCCGATGGAGTGATCGACAATCACCAGCGTGGGCTCGAGCGAGAGAACAGCCTCAACATTGATATTGTGTCCGCCTTCGGTAACCACCGGCAGATCCTGTAGGTTGGGTTCGGTTGAGGAAACAGTGCGACCGACGATGTTGTCCGCTAGGCCTAAGCCAGTCAGCGATTTGGTGTAGGTGCCATAGATGTCGAGAGCCAAGATGCGCGAGACGTCATTGACGGTCACATCGTTGCCGTCAGCGTCCGTGAGTTCTACTGGCAGCTGCGGTTCCACGGAATCCGCCACTGGTTCGATGTCTTTGAAGTCGCTGACGTTACTTAGTCCGGTAAAGGAACGAGGGTCGCTCACGCTATCTGCTGCGGGCAGTTCACTCGTTAGGTCCTCATACCCGCCTTGGACGCCACACGCGCCGAGAGTCAGCGCGCACACCAGCGTCAGAAAAATAGAGGAGAACTTTTTCATGTTTTAGGTCTTTTCTCTTTTTAAGCTGGTTAAGCCGGGTTCTGCATGACCAAGCGGCTAGTAGAGCCGCCCGCGATCACGAGTCCGGCGATGAGCAGCAGCAGGTAGGTGCGGGAGTCGCCCCACTCAAAGCCCTTGTCCTGCGCTGCGGCAGACTTGATCTTGAAGTTGCCAGATCCGTCCTGGTAGCCCTGCGACTCGCCGCCTGTCAGCGATGCTGCGTCTGCGTTCTTGCCTGCCGCGCCAGCACCAGTAGATCCGGATTTAGATCCGCCGGAGGTGCCCGCGGCGCCAGAGCCACCGCCTGTGACGGCAGCGCAATCTGCGCTGCCTCCTAGGTCTGCACTGATGGAGAGCGGATCCAGCTGTGTGCCTGGCTCATAGAAACCAGCAAAAGCCTCGGAGCCGGTCTCGCTCAGGGCCACGCTCGCCTCACCTTGTAGGGAGTTTTCTCCCACGTCGAGGGAGCTGAAGCTGAGATCACCGATTACGGTTCGGCCAAAGTCCTTCTTTTCGCCTTCCATGTTGGAAGAGCTGACGTCACCAATCAGCTGCCCGGAGTTGCCGTTGAAGGTGACCGCGAGATTGGAGATATTAAGATCGAGTTTGCCGTGGTGACCGCTAAAGTGCATCGAGCCGGAGTACTGAATGCTGCCTGCGTTCCCGTTTACAGCGCCGGAGTTGCCGTTAAAGGTGAAGCGCTCATTTTCGTAACCCACTGCGTTAAGGTCCCAGCGGCCCTGCGCAATCGAGCCAGTGATGTAGGACTGGAAGGACTTCTTTACACCCCATGCAGCGCTAGCTTGGGTAACGCCAGTGGCCTCGCACTTCTCGTCCCCGTTGCCAGCGCTTCCTGCAGCCGCAGCTCCTGCAGCCTGCGTTCCCGTTTCGGCCTTGGTTCCTGCGGACTGGCTTCCGTTTCCGGAAGCTGTAGACGCACCCGTACTCTTGGTGTCACCACCTTTTTGCGCTGCGCTGTGCGATGCCCCGTTGGAGCCGCCTGCCGCAGTACCACCGGAATTACCAGCGGAATCGCCATAAAAGGACTTGAGCTGGCTCAAGAATTTCTCGGTGTTACCCATGAACGTGGTGATGCCATTCATGGTGTCGTTAGTCTCGGACAGGATTGCCATGGCCTCTTTGTTGAAGCCGGTAAATTTACCAGTGATCGACGTTGGGACATCGCCGGTGCCTTTGCCTGCCGCGCAACTACCATCAAGGCCCACGGTTCCCGAGGAAGGATCCAAGGCTTCGCCGGGCTCGTAGAAGCCGGTGAAGAGGCGATTTCCGCCCTGCGTCAAAGTGGTGGAGCCGGTGAGGTTGACCGAGCCGCTCTCGGGTTTGACCGGATTCTGCAGGTCAATAATCGCAATGACTTCATTGTCACCCCGGATTTCCTGGCCTCGGGCCATGGCGGATCTATCGAGCTCGTAAGAGACGTAGTCCACCGAGATCTCTGCGCGGTTTCCCGAGGCGTGGACTTGGAAGTCGGACAAGTTCATGTCAAGGACGCCGTTGTGCCCCTTGAAACTGAGGTTTCCGTTGAAGGGGATCACCACCGAGTCCCCTTCCACACTGGCCTTTGTCGGCGTGAAGGTAAACGCACCCTGACCGCGTTCATCACCTGTGAAACCAATGCCATTTGCGCCCCACGAACCATGTGCAATGTTGCCTTTGATGTAGTTGCGGAATGATTGCTTAATTCCCCAGTTCCAGGTGCAGTTTTCTGCCGCATGGGCTGTTTGGGGTGTCAGCGCAGCGGCCGGACCTGCAACCAAGAACGCGGAGGCAAGGCATGCAAGAAGGGTTCTTTTCATGAGAGTGAGTCACCTTAACGAAGAGATTTAGATAGGCTAGGCTTACTTAATGCATGTTATACTTACCTAACTTAAAAGGCAGGCGTCAACCGTGTACCCCTCTTTGACCACAGAAAACACCCCCTCCGTGGACGCTTTCCGCAACATTTACCCCGATGTAGATCCAGCAGTCGGCCTACCGCTCACGGTAGGCGAACGCATCGCCATCGCCGTGGCCGTAGCCACTCTCGTATTCGGCGGAGCAACCGGGAACCTCATCGTTGGGGCCGCTGGGCTCGCATTTGTCCTTTTCTGCGCCGTGGCTCAAACGCACAAACCGCAGCGCCGCATCCGCGCGGAAGCACGCGGGCGCTTCCCCAACCTCAATTGGTATGAAAACACCACCGTGGCATCCGGCTACGTCATCCCCTCCCTGTGGTTGTTGATCATCGCGGGCACGCTGGCGGCGTGGTGGTTCACGCCGGTCAAGTACTTACTTCACGTAGGTGTACTCAGTGCACTCGTTGCGGCACTCATCATTTGGTTTATGCCGGGACTGAACCCTATATGGACAGCTCGTCGAGCAGCTCGTCAAAAGCCGGACCAACCTGCGTCCGCCACAGCGTATCCACACGATTATCCCCACGCCCCGGACCACCGTTAATCACGGATACCCGCTTACCCGCTTTCTTGGCGTCGAGCACAAAACGGAAACCGCTCATCACGGCCAGCGAGGAGCCCACCACCAGCAGGGAGCGCGATCCAGCCAGAATCTCATAGGCCGCATCCTTCTTCGCGGCCGGAACCGGTTCCCCAAAGTAGACCACGTCCGGCTTGAGGAGCAGTGAGCCGCACACAACGCAGGGCGGCATCACAAACTCATCGACGGCCTCCTGCGAAAGCGCCACGTCACCGTCCGGGTTGACCTGGTCCTCGCTGACCCCCCAGCGCGCTAAGAAGCCCGGGTTGAGGGTCTCCGCGCGGACATCGAAAAGCTCGCGCTCTTCCACGTTCCCGCAGTTCAGGCAAACCACGTGCTTCATGTCACCGTGCAAGGCAACGACATTTTTCTGCCCCGCCTCCTTGTGGAGGCCATCGACGTTCTGCGTGACAAGCCCACTGAGCAGCCCGGCGCGCTCGAGCTCCACCAAGGCGTAGTGCGTGCGATTCGGGCGCGCAGTATCCATCACGCGCCAGCCCACAAAGGCACGCGCCCAGTAGCGGTGCGAGGCCGCGGGATCGTGCCGAAACTCCTGGTAAGTCATGGGTCGATGCCTGCTCAACGAACCTTTCGGGCCGCGATAATCCGGCACGCCCGACTCCGTGGACACCCCCGCCCCCGTGAGCACCATGACGCCACCTGCACGCAGTTGCTTGGCGACGTCGCTAAGCGCAAGCCCTGGCTGCGTCGGTTCCGCGGTCTCCGTGACGACGCGCTCAATAGAACGCAACGCGGACTTGTGGGCTAATTCAAAGGCGGGATCCATGCCTCCAATTTAGGACAACTCGGGCCAAGCTAGGGAAGGGTCTCCACGTAGAGCCAATCCGAATCCAACTCTCCGTGGCGCGAACACTTCGTGCTCCATCCGTCCGGGCGGACCTGCGCCACCATGCGGCGGCCACAGATCTGGCAAAAACGCGGCACGTCCAAGCCGGCGGCCGCCGCTGGATGCAGGTGCGCGTCTTTAAACGGCTCGCCGGTATTCGGATGGAAGATTGGCTCCTCCCCTGCCAATACGGCAGCAGCCAACTCATCCATTACAGAGCCTTGATCGGCAGATCGATGCGGCCCAGCATGTCGACGTCCTTTTCAATCTGACGGCCAAGCGTGGTCAGGTAGTTGCCCGCAATGATCGCGTTGATGCCGCCGAGCAGACCCTTCTCCGTGCCGTCGTCGCCAAGCGAAAGCTCGCGGCCGCCTGCAAAGCGCAAGGTCACAGCCGGCATCGCCAAGCGGAAAGCGGCAACGGCGCGCAGCGCTTCACCCAGCGGAACCAGCGGGTAATCCGCAAATGGGGTGCCAGGGCGCGGATCGAGGAAGTTCATTGGGACCTCGCAAGGCTCGATCTGCGCGAGCTGGTACGCGAACTCGGCGCGATCCTCCAAGGACTCACCCATACCGATGATGCCGCCGGAGCATACTTCCATGCCCACCGCGCGCACGTTCTCCAGGGTCTCCTTGCGTTCATCCCAGGTATGCGTAGTCACCACGTTGGGGAAAAAGGAACGGGAGGTCTCCAAGTTGTGGTTATAGCGCTGGGCACCCATGTCCTTCAGGCGCTGCGCCTGTTCGCGGGTCAGCGTGCCAAGGGAACAAGAAATCTCGATATCGACTTCATCCAAAATCGCTGGGATTGCCTCCGCGACCTGGGAAAGCAAGTTCTCATCCGGCGACTTTACAGCGGCAACGATGCAAAACTCCGTCGCACCAGTCTTGGCGGTCTTCTTGGCGGCCTCCACCAACTCCGGAATGTTCAGGCGGGCCGCACGCACCGGGGATTCAAAAAGACCGGACTGTGAGCAGAAATGACAATCCTCCGGGCAACCGCCGGTCTTAATCGAGATGATTCCCTCCACGGAAACATCCGGGCCACACCACTTCAGGCGAGTCTGGTGCGCAATGTCTGCGATTTCCTCGAGCTGCTCATCCGGAACCTGCAGCACTTCCAGCAATTCTTCTTGGCTGAGACCAATTCCCTGGCCTAGGGCTTTATCACGGGCGATATCGATAATGCTCATGGAGAGCAGCGTACTTGAACGTCGTTCAATTTTTGTTAAAAGAACCGAAATTTCACCCGGCGACTACCCTTAAACGCATGACGCTTTACGACGACACCCTGGAACTACTGCAAGAACTCATCCGCAATGCCTGCGTCAATGACCTCACGCCGGACTCCGGCAACGAGGTGCGCAACGCCGACACCTTGGAGAAGTTCTTCGCGGGCACCGACGTCTCCATCGCGCGTTATGAATCCCACCCCTCGCGCGTAAGCATCGTTGTCACCGTCCCAGGCGATCCAGAAAAAGAGCCGCTTACCCTCATGGGACACACGGATGTGGTTCCCGTTGACGAGCCGAAGTGGACCAAGCCGCCTTTCGACGCCCTCATTGAAGACGGCAAGCTCTACGGCCGCGGCGCCGTCGACATGCTCTTTATTACCGCCTCCATGGCGGCGGTCACCCGCAAGATTGCCCAGGAGGGCAACCCGGGCGGCACCCTTGCATTCGTAGGCATGGCCGACGAAGAAGCCCGCGGCGGGCTCGGCGTGAAGTTCATGTCGGAGCAGCACCCGGATGCGTTTTCGTGGAAGAACTGCCTGTCCGAGACCGGCGGCAGCCACCTACCCGACGCGGTGGGCTTTAATGTGGGCGAAAAGGGCGCCGGCCAGCGCCGCATCCACGTGCATGGCGACGCCGGCCACGGATCCACGCCCTATGGCAAGGACTTTGCAATTTTGAAGATCGGCGAGGTCGCACGCCGCATCGCCGCTGCTGAACCGCCCGTTGCTTCGAATGAGATCTGGGAGGGATTCGTCAAGACCTTCAAGTTCGATCCAGAAACAGAGGCGGCACTAATTGCAGGTACCGGCGATTACTCGAAGTTCGGCGATCTTGCCGCCTACGCTCACGCGTTTAGCCACACCACCATCGCCGAGACCGTCCTACGTGCTGGCGGCGCAATCAACGTGCTGCCTTCCCACGCCTACCTGGAGATGGATATCCGCCCCTTCCCAGGCCAGACCCAGGATGAGCTCGATGACTTTCTGCGCGAGGCACTAGGAGATCTTGCTGACGAGGTAGAAATCGAGCACCTGATTACGGAAGACGCCACGCAATCTTCCACCGATACGAAGCTCTGGCACGCGATTGAGGCAACCTCCAAAGAGTTCTTCCCCGATAAAGATGTGGTTCCAGTCCATGCCACGGGTGGTTCCGATCTGCGTTTCGCGCGCCGTATGGGCGGCAACGCCTATGGCTTTGCCATGCATGCCGAAGCCCGCGATATGGCGAGCGCCAACTCCCAGCTACACAGCCACGACGAGCACCTTTATCTCGAGGATTTGGAGCTTACAGTGCGCGCTTATGACTCACTTGTAACGCGGTTCCTTTCTTCCGAAAAGTAGGTCACTACCTGGGAAAAGTCGGCGTCGTCAAGCCGTGTCCGGGGCATGTTTTAAAGTGTTATTCGTAAGTTAGTTCGAAACACTTTAACGGTGAGGAACCTCTTGCTATGAAAGTGCCCTACCACTCTCACACCAACCCCGAAGACGAAATAGCCCAAGCCGCCGCACAAATCCGGCATGCAGAGCTGCGCTTCTGGCGCGAGCATCTGCCGGAGTTCGATAACGATATTGAGCTCGCGGTGCAGAGAATGTTTTCTGCCACCGGCGTTAGCCCTACGCGCATATCCAAAATTTTCATGGCTTTAGATCGTCTCGAATCCATGCCAGAACTACATGCTCTCCAAGAGCGCTATCTCCACCTAGATTTAGATCGGCTTATCGCCATCAACGAGTCCTTAGACAAGCTTGGGGAGCCGCTTGCCGGCGCCCTCGCCCGCATCGACGCAGGCATCACCAAGTACCTCACGCCAAAGCGTGCGAACCAAGTCCCGCCCACGCAAGCAAATATCAAGCGCAAACTCAATGAGCTCATTAGCGCCGAAGATGACACGATTGCCCTGCAAGATACGCGCCGCCATGGTCGATACAGCACCGACCCATTCTCCGTAACGCTGGAAGCAGATCCAGAAACCATCGCGAGCGTCGACCAGGCGGTACGCGCCTTCGCCGAGGCCGAGCAGATTCCACTCGCTCAGGCCATGACGCGCCTCATCCTCGGCGAGGCCAAGCCAAAGGTTATCCTGCACACCTACCAAGCAACTGACATCCCCGGCGCGCCAACCTTCATCCAAGGCCACGGTTGGTCCCGTACTCCCGTGTCCCCTTCGGAGGTCCACGAGGTCGACCCATACGCCGAGAGCAAGAACTACATCACTCCGGCGAACATCCGAAAGTATGTTGAGGGCCGCGACGGCACCTGCCGCTACCCGGGCTGCAACCATCCGGCCTATAAATGCCAAACGGACCATCGCGTCAATTTCGCCGACGGTGGCCCAACAACCCCCGCAAACCTTGCTTGCTTGTGCCAACACCACCACAACATCAAGACGGATGGCACAGCCTTCTACATCATGGACCCATACACCGGGGATATCTTCTGGCTCTTCGAAGATGGGACGTGGAAAGCCACCGAGCCCACCGGCCCCATCGCGGAGAAGAACTGGACGCAGACTTTCGCGCAGGCCATCGCAAGTAGGCGCCGCCGTGCCCACGAGCAGGCCGCTGCTTTAAAGGAGGAGATAAAGAGCTAGTCACAACCATGCCTCGCACACTGCTTTGATTGCTGCCGCGGGACCTATCTTTAGCCTGCTCAGCGGTATCATCTGCTCGCTGCTACAACCGAGACGCCTGGTGTGGATCTGGTTCAGCTTTGCTTCCATCATGGAAGGCGTGTGTTATTTCGTCATCACGCCCGCTGGCGCTGGTGACACAGCAACGGTTGTGGATGCACTCGGTTGGCCCGCATGGGTGCAATTAGTCATGTGCGCGGTGGGTGTGGCAGGCATGTTCGCCACCGCTTGGCACTTTGCGCCGTACATCAAGCGCTTCGCCGGGGATGACCGCAAAGCCCAGTGGGCAATGGCATTCTGGCCGTGGCTCATTGGCGCCGCAGCGATGTGTGCTCTGCAGCTACTTTATGTTGCTGTCAGTAACGTATCGCTGAGTATCGGCGAAAAATCCTCGTCGGCATTTCCGACTTCGGCGTGCTCACCTTCGCCCCGATGGGTTTCATCTTCCGCGGCCGGTGGAGCGAGGTTGAACAAGAACCGCTGCGAACAAACCTCATTGGCGGAATCATCGTGCTTGTTGCCTTGATTTCAGTGAATATCTGGATCTCTACTTAAAACAAAAATTCCATTTATAATTTTTGCATGAAAAAGATCTCTTTCATTCTTATCGCCGCACTTCTTTCTGGTTGCTCCCAGCAAGAACCCGCAGCACCAAAGCCGCCAGTTTCCGCCCACGATCACATTCTCGCTGCAGAAGATGCGCCAGAAGGATACGAGTATTCAAACATCAACGAGCTAATGAGCACCGAAGACCAAGCTCTCACCGAGGACCTCGTCTCCAGCGACTCCGAAAAGACCACGACCCCCGAGCAATGCGCACCGCTTGCCACCTCAGCGATGGATTTCATCGCCAAGATTTACAAGAATCCGGATACATTCTCCGCCGCCGATTTCAGCGCCGGGGACGTAAATGCCACGGTCTCTCTCAGCACGAACCCAGAGACGCTCCCCTTCCCCGCTGACCTCGCGGAGTGCGCTTCCTTTTCCAATGACGTCAGCAGAATCGTCAGCGATTACTCCACTACACCGCTCGACATGCAAATCGAAGGCGCCGAAAACCTGCAGGCCGCAAAGGTAACCATCGAAAGCGCCGGAAATCCACTAGTCGGCGAGCCCGGGGAGAGCGAATTCGTGGCGCACGCGCTTGTCGACGGCGCCGTCGTCAGCGTCAGCTCGCACGATGAGCAAGCACTCCGCCAGCTCATGGAAAAGCAAGTAAATAAGGTGGCAAACCGCTAAGACAACGGCGGGAATTCATCCAAGGAAAAAACGGATTCCACCGACACTCCAAAATACTGCGCAATACGCAAAGCAAGATGCAACGACGGTGCAGACTCGCCGCGCTCTAGGTACCCAATCGTCTGATAGTGAATGCCTAGGGCCTCGGCGAGTTCACGCCGGCTGATTCGCCGGTCAGTACGCATCACAGCGATGCGGTTGTGAACTATGTCTTCAGTCATTTCTAAATTCCGATTTGGGCCCGAGTCTTGGATTGGATATTGGCGAGGGAGCCAAAAGTCTCCTTGCGGAAGCTATAGCGTAGCAAGGCAATAACAACTATAAATCCAACGATGATCCAAGTAAGAAGAACCCCCACAGCTAGCACAGGGGTGAATTCTCCGCCGTACTCCCACTGCGCAGGATTATCCGAGATCCACCGCGATAGGTGTCCGGACCAGTAGAAGGGCAGGATGAGCTGCGGAATCTGTATCCAGCGAGGAACGTCAGCCAAGGAGATAAAGCTGCCGCTGGTAGAAAACAGCGCTATGACGATGGCATAACCGACAAGCTGTGAATATGTCCCACGCATGAACGCACCGAGCACCAGCCCCAAAGGTGCTGCGGCTAGATTCGAGAGCAAAGCGATGCCCAGCATGGGAACAATACGACCCCATGAAATTTCTAGGTTCGGCAAGATAAAAAGTGCGGCAAAGAGCAGTACTGCCTGCATGATGAATACGACGCTTACACAAGAGATTGTCTTGCCGATTGCCCACACCCACGAGCCATTAGGCAACATTCGCGCGCGCACTAAGGCGCCGCCTAATCTGTCGCTATAGAACTCGGCAGCAATCTGCATTATCACGAACGTCGAAAAGCTGCCGACCAAACCAGCGAGAATTACCGACGAAGTCGAAGTTTGCTCAATCATCTCCTGCGAGCTTTGGCGAACCATCACCACGATAAACAGAACGGGCGCGAACACCATGAACGCTCCGACGCCTACAAGCTGCGGCCGAATGTCACTTGCCGCCTGGCGGAGGGCTGCTTTGAAGATTTTCATTACTGTTCCCCATTCTTTTTCACGATGGAAAGGTAGGCATCCTCTAGCGTCGGACGCGTCACGGTTAATTCAGAGATGGAACTAAGAGGAAGGCTCTGCAGAAATTTCTCTGGCGTTTCCGTGGCATGAACGTTGCGCACCCCATCTGCAACCCACGAGACCTCCGCAGTTCCCAAATGTGCTGAGCGCAGCTGCATAGGGCTGCCGTTTGCTAAGACTTTTCCCTCACCCAAGATGATGATTCTGCTGGCGAGCTTTTCAGCTTCAGCGAGATCGTGGGTGGTCATAAGGACCGTGGTAGAACGATCCACGTGGTCCATAATCACGTCGTGCATTTGTGTCTTCGAGACCGGATCGAGCCCCGTCGTCGGCTCATCTAGGAGTAACAACTCAGGCCCACCGATGAGCGCTGCCGCAAAATCTAGGCGACGCCGCTCGCCACCGGACAGGCTCGAAATCTTCTGATTTTCCTTATCCCCTAAAGACACCAACTCAAGCGCCTGCTCAACCCCCATTGCTGCCGGTGAGTGGGTTTCATGGATGCCACCAACCCATGCCAACTGGTCTTTAACGCGCCACTTGGGGTGGTCGGACCAATTCTGCTGAACCAAACCCACACGAGACCAGAACCCGGCCTTTACCCTGCGAGGGTCCTGCCCGAAAACACGAACCCTGCCGGCAGTTGGAGTCAACGTGCCCACAATGTTTTCCAGCAGCGTGGTCTTTCCCACACCGTTTGGGCCAAGCAAGCACACCACCTCGCCGGGGTCAACATGCAAGTCCACTCCGCCCAGAGCTTTCTTCGCACCATAGGAGAAAGCCAGGCCGTCGATTTCAATTACTCGAGTCATTACACTCCCTTCGGTTCAATCCTCACTAAAGAAGATAGCACATGTACTACATATTGGAAGGGGGTTACTTCATGTCCTGATAAGCTCGTCTCCATGCCAACACAAGAAATTCACGTAAGCGCTGTCATTTTCCACAACTCAGAAGGCCATGTCCTTTGCGTGCGAAAGAAAAACACCACCGCGTTTCAGTTTCCGGGTGGTAAGCCAGACCCCGACGAAACGCCCCTCCAAGCTGCAGTGCGCGAGGTAGGAGAGGAAATTGGCGTCACGCTTGATGGTGCCCTACTTAGCCCACGCGGCACCTTCCGCGCAGCCGCCGCCAACGAGGAAAATCATGAGGTCATTGCAGATGTCTTCAGCTATCCATCCCCTGTCATCCCAAACATTGCAGCGGAGATTGCCGAGTACGCATGGGTAGATTTGGCCGAACCTCACGTTGAACTCGCACCGCTTCTGAAAACCCCTGCACTACGCGAGAAGCATTGTTAGATTGCGGTCATGAGCAGCACAGAGCGATATGTTGAAGATGCTGTCCTTGGCCGAGTAAACCTTCCACTTACTGCACTTTCATGGCACAATGGCCTGCATGAGCAAAGTACGTAAGTCCGCACTGTTGACTGCAGCCACCGCAATCACCGTTTCCCTTGCCACCCCAGCCGCCTCCGCCGACATGGTGGATGACTACCTCGCGAAGGTTCCTGCGGGCCAGATCTCCTGCGATCAGGCAAGCCGCTATTACACCAACGCTTCCGACTACAACTCCAAGAAGTCCCAGGCGCTCGCCGCTGCTAATTTCCACCCGCGTGGTGGCAAAATCCGCGATGCCATCGCGCGCGCGGATGAGGCGATCGCGCGTTGTGGTCTAAATGGTGGCGCTCCGGCTCCAAAACCAGCCCCAGCTCCAGCTCCAAAACCAGCACCTGCCCCAAAACCAGCACCTGCCCCAGCAAACGTGATTTCGGTTGGTGTGGTTCCGGGCCAGCCTACGGTTGATGTGCCGGTTGGCCCGCAGGTCTTCCGTATTCCGGACATCAACAAAATCATCCAGGATCTCTTCTCCCAGGCACAGTCCCAGGTTTCGCAGCTTTCTTCCTTCTAGGAGGGCAGAAAGTACTCGTCCGCGTGCAGGCGAACCACTCGCGGCAGGTAGCGCATTTGTTTGCCACGACGTCGACAAGCGAGTGCCCCATGAATCATTAGCGGGTAAGACCCCACATAACCTGATCGAGCGCGCAAGAATCGTGCGGCAGATCTGGATGCGCTGCTGGGGCCTCACAGACGTCGCCCAAGCTGACGTTTTCAACGTCGGCGCCTGGTACCGCAGTAAGCTTCGAGGTTTCGTTCGGCGTGACGGTGGTATCCGCCGGGCTATAGATCGAGGTGTACTTAACCCCCGGCGCGGTATCGGGCAGTTTGTTCATTTTCTCAATAAAGTCCGAGCCCTGCAGCTGCTGAATGCCGGCCGTAGTGCCCAAGAAGGCAGCCAGCTTCGGCATAACCTTGGCAATATCACTCAACGCAGGTCCCATACCGCTCAGCGTAGTGCCGTGATAGTTGCCACCGATTGCGACAACACGGGAGACCTCCTCTGGGGAACCGTAGAGCTGCGTGAAAGTCTTGGTGTGCAGCCCGCCCTGGGAATGGCCCACGAGGTTGACCTTGTCAGAGCCAGTAGCGGACCGAACATACTCGATTTGCTCTGCAATCTCGCGAGCAGAAGCATCAAGATCCCCAATCGCCTTCATGGCCGGGATTGCATTCTGCAACGTGACATCGTCCGCGCCGTAGTCGAATGCCCACACGCACATGTTTTGCTCCTGCAGCCGCGGAATCAGATCCGTCCAGGCCGAGGAATTATCGCTGGTGCCATGAATGAGAACCACTGGCTCAACATCAGAAACGCAGCTCGGATCGTTGATGCCATAGCTCTCTGGCACTGAGGTCTCAAAAGTGGCAGCTTGAGCAGGTGCGATGGACACGGTAGCGGCTAGAAAAGAAGCCGTGAGGAAGGTGGTAATTCGACGCATGCCCCACAGAATAGACCCTGCTCACGGATTTTATTCAAGATAGGGTAGCCGGGTGTGTACGTTCGGACAATACTCAAAGTGTCAGAAACTCGAGGCACCACCAGCGCCGGAGAACCCCGAGCTAAAGTTGCTGCTCACGTTGGGTGAAGAAGCTACGGAAGCGCTGTTCCATGAGCTGATCGCCATAAAAGGTACGAATCCGTGATAACCCACTCCCGGATAGAAGGAAGGCTCGTCAATACGCGGGCGCGCCGCCAATTCATCCGCTTCGTTTTCCTTTTGTAACTGCGTTTGGATCTGCCCAAAGAGCGTGGCTGCGCGCTCCACTAGCTCGAGGTAACGATCCATAAATTCAGGCGCGGCCGCATCGATCTCCTCGGAAACGGCAATCAGTCGGGATGCTTCTTCCGCGACCCCGCCCGTGGATTCCGTGCGCGCCTCAATCAGGTCCTTGCGTAGCTCATAGAGTTCCTTGCGGCGCGCGTTAACGTCAGCATGCTCGACGGCATACAGACGGTCGATGTTGTGTTCTGCGGTATCTACGCGGCCACAGATGGATTTCGCTTCCTCGATTCCACTCGCCGCTTGTTCGAATTTCTCGTCGGAGGACTGCTCGTTCAGGCTGGCAAAAGCGCTAACTTTATCGTCGAGATTGAGGAACTCGTCGCGCAATTGCTCCCATTCCTCGCGCATCCGGGCGTCGACAAGCGCTGATTGCAAAGAGTGCGCACGCACGTCGATGGCATTCAAGCGTTGAGCGATATCCCCATAAGCCCGTGAAACGTATTTCCAATCCTCACGGGCGGTCGCAATACGCTGCGCTTTCCGACGCCGCGTAGCACCCACCGCAGCAACGATTCCTCCGGCAGCCGCACCCGCGCCGAAACCACCAAAGCCAATACCGAGACCGCGGTTAGCCTTAGCATCGGAATAAAGCTCCTCACTGACCTTGTCTGCATCGGCAGCATAGTCAGCGCCAGCGAAAAGACCTGCCGGGATATTTCCTGCCTTCACGCCCGGTTTGATCTCTTCGATTGCGTCTTCCAAATGACCATCTTCTAGTTCCAGGGACAGGTCCTTCCCCACATCGTTGCCCGCGAAGATGAAAGCCTGACGTGGATCGAGGCCCACGCCAACGAAGAGCTGGCCATCGGTGAAATGGTCATCGCCAATGAGGTCTGGGTGATTATCGCGTAGATACTCTTCGACGGAATCTTCTACCTCGTCCTTGTTCTTTTTGAAGACAAGGTAGTTCAGCTGCTTGACCGGAGCTGCGAAGTGGATTCGCTCAACGTCACGACGCATGCGTGCTTCGTCATCGGGGTTTAAGACATCTTCGGGATCCATGATCTCGACCTTGACGTCTGCGGACCTCTCGACGGAATAATCTGCTTGCTCCGGAGATGCCGCAAGCGTGGCAACACCGAAAGCAGTGCCGCCGCCAACCAAAAGCGCTGCTGCTGCAGATGCCGCCAGAATCTTTTTCATTCCAATCTCCATTCTCGCTTGGTGCGCAGCCATGCCAGGACTGCCTTGACGCGGCGGTTTTCGTCTTCGGGGCTGAACCCGAGCTTCATGAAAACATTCGCCACGTGTTTGCTTACTGCACCGGCAGTGAGCACGAGCTTGCCTTCGATCTCGCGATTGCTGGCGCCTTGTGCCATCAAGGCTAGTACCTCGCGTTCTCGGGGCGTGAGCTTATCGACGCCCATCTTCCGGGAGGAGAGCAAAGTGCTCACGACTTCCGGATCTACCACGGTGCCACCTGCAGAGACCGTATCCAGTGCATGGATGAACTCATCCACATCGGCGATTCTTTCCTTGAGTAGATAGCCGAATCCGCCGTGTTCGATGAGCCCGTCCAAGTAGCTGGCGGCGACGTATTGGCTCAACACCACGACGGGCTGCTCGGGCGTACGTTTGCGAATCTCATTGACTGCTCGCAGGCCGTCGTCCTGCAAAAGCGGCGGCATCCTGACGTCGGTGACAATGATGTCGAATCCTTCTGCCGCAGCACGCAATTGATCAGCATCTTCGACCGTGGTGACCTCATGGTCCAAGGAACGCAGGAGTTGTTCGATTGCCGCACGCAGCAGGGCGGAGTCTTCAGCAAGCAAAATTTTCATGGCAGTTTCATCCTTAACCGTGCGCCCTGATCAGTGTCTTCTAGTTTCACGCTTCCGCCCAGGGCTATGGCGCGCTCTTCCAGGCCGGCGATGCCGGTTCCCTCGCCTGCGGTTAACCCGTGCCCGTTATCGGTGATGGAAATTTTTATTCCTTCTCGGTAATCCAGCTTCACAGTCGCTGCGGTGGCCTCACCGTGCTTTACGGCGTTGGTTAGCCCCTCTGCCACGCAGTGATAGGCCAACAAGGCGCTGGTTTCATCAAGGGAGCGTTCTTCGCCTTTGCATTCGAGGGTGGTCTCCAGCCCGGAATGGACGAGGAGTTCTTCGAGAGCCGCAATCAGGCCATTATCGAAGAGGACCTGCGGCGCGATGCCACGGACCGTGTCGCGCAAGGCAGACAGAGCAAGGCTGGCGTTGTGGTCGGCGGCGTCGAGAGCCGCGGTGTCTCCCCTTTTCGCCGCGGCTAGGTTGAGCTTGAGCGCGGTGAGGTACTGCTGCGGGCCGTCGTGTAGCTCCCGTTCGATGCGGCGGCGCTCGCCGGAGAAGGCGTCGATAAGCGTGGCTCGCGCATCGCTCTCCAACGCCAGGCGGGTGGTGCTCACGGAAAGAAAGGTTAAAAACTTCGCGCCAAAGATAAGGACCAGCAAGCACAGGCAGCCAAACGTCCAGCTCACCACGATAGCCAGGGCTCGATTTTCAATGACGAGGCTACCGATGTTGAACCTATCCGTGAAGAAAGGAGCGATGAAGAATACCACCGTCATAGACCCCACGAACAGCCACAACGCCATGCTCAAAATCGAGAGCAAAAGCTGAATCAGAAGGTGATAGAACTGCTGCCAATCAAACCAGCGATGTGGGGTGCGGTAGCGAATCTTCACGCCCAACCACCGTGCGCCGCCGCGGGTAATGACGGCCATGAGGGACGCAACGAGCGGAATCCACGGCAGCATGACAACGGAAACCACAGCAGCGGGAATACACAGCAGCGCTAGCACTAGATTCCACGCCACGGATTTGAAAGTTGCCATAGAGTACAACCCTAATCCGCACTTCGGACACACGCAGTGGAGCTAGCTCCCCTAAATTTCTGGGAGTCTCCCCCATCGGAATACCGCGCCTTTCAACGTGAAATCGAAAGCATGACACTCATCGCAAAAAATCTCACGAAGAAATACGGCAAGAATCTGGTGCTAGACCACCTCTCGCTGCGCATTGAACCGGGCGAGTTCGTGGCCATCATGGGCCCTTCCGGAAGCGGCAAGTCAACGCTCCTCGGCCTGCTTTCTGGCCTCGACAAACCTACAACCGGCAAGGTCAATGCACCGGGGCGCAAGCACCGCGCTTTCGTGTTCCAAGACTATAACCTCCTGGAATCGCTTAACGCCCAGCAGAACGCGGAACTTACGGCGAAGTTCTCCGGCCGTAAATGCAGCCCGGCGAAGCTGCACCAGACCTTTGAGAGCTTGGGCATCGGCGGGCTGGAAAAGCGCTTACCGGCACAGCTTTCGGGCGGACAGCAGCAACGCGTCGCGGTGGCGCGAGCATTGCTTGCCGACGCCCCCTTCATCTTCGCCGACGAGCCCACCGGCGCGTTGGACGACGACACGGCGGACGTGGTCATGGATCATCTCGTCCGCGTACCCAGCACGGTGGTAATGGTCACCCACTCGCACGCGGCCGCCGCGAAGGCCGATCGCATCTACAAGCTGGAGGAACACCATGTCCGTATGGCTTAAGGATCTACACAGCAATTGGCCTTCCTGGCTGGCGGTGGCGCTGACGTGTTTTATCTCCGGAATGGGATTCTCGCTCGCCGTAGCGCTCATTAACGCAACCGATGATGACACAACTTCTCTGGGCGGAACCATCCTCGGGCTGGCTATCTGCTCCAATATTCTCATCATTTTCTCGCAGATGAAGCTCATCATCGACGAGCACATCCACATCTACCGCAGCTGGCGCATGGTGGGCATGCCCAATTGGCTCATCTTTGTACTCGTGCTGGGTCAGATTGCGGCGGTCTCTACATGCGGTGCGGTTCCTGGCGCCTTTTGCGCTACATTTCTCACGGACTTCGCACTCGATGCTTTCCACCGCGACAACATTCGAGTGGACGGTATCTCCGTGACGATGGGCGGTGTTGTGCTTGCTAGTGCGGTGTGCGTACTTGCCGCAGTACTGGGTGGATTCTTGTCATTAAGGCGCATCTACCGTTCGGGGATGCCACGGTGGACAGCTGCCAAGTGTGC
This sequence comes from Corynebacterium sp. HMSC08C04, assembly GCF_001807495.1. Taxonomy (NCBI): domain Bacteria; kingdom Bacillati; phylum Actinomycetota; class Actinomycetes; order Mycobacteriales; family Corynebacteriaceae; genus Corynebacterium; species Corynebacterium sp. HMSC08C04. Next base: position 121,528 of record NZ_KV789202.1, read on the forward strand.
GCTCGCTTTAATCCTTGGTGCCGGGATCTTGTTTGCCTGCACCTTGATCGAAGATCCGATAGATGCAATGTCCGCGTGTTTGGGCCTTATCCTCTTGTTCGCATTCCTGGTTCCATGGATGTTGCCACTGCTTATGCAGTGGACCCGACCTCTCGGCATCGCTGGCGCGAACGTGCGCGTACGCAGCAACTTCACCGCACCACATATCATGCCGTGGATCTTGTTCGGCGGCCTCATCATCGCCGTGGGCTCAGGTCTCCGCGCCATGTTGAGCATGGAGGAGGAGTTTACGATGTCGCCGTGGCAGGTGTTCGTAGTGGTACTCGGGCCGACGATCGCGCCGAGCGTGATGGCGGCGTTTACTACTTCGCTGTTAATGCGCAAGCGGATCGCTCACGACGCAGGGGCGCTAACTTTGGCGGGTGCTGCCAGGAACAGCATTTTCCGGGTACAAATCGGTGAAGCCTTCGCGCTGACAGCAACCACGACGGGATTACTGTCCGCGCTCACGCTCTTCATCGTCTTGCTCATGAACCACGGGATGACAGGAGAATACGCGCTCACCGGCTTCTGGTGGCAGGCGTTAATAATGCAAGCCGGTGTGATGTTTATGGGTCTTTCCGGCTTCAAATGCGGGTTGGCCACAAACTTTAGGGATACAGCTGCACACGTCCGTCCGTAAAGGACTTGTACTGCTCAATGTCTCCGCCAACTGGGACTAATTGACCATCTTCAACCTCTAGGCGCACGCGTGCGGTTTCGGTAATTCCCTCTGCGGTAGAACGGCCGCGATTGCCTACGGTGAGCTCGATTTCATCGTCTCCCACCACGGAAGCCTCTTCCACGGAAGAAGCGGTAATACCGTGGCCGCCGACCAATTCACCCTCGGACCAAATGAGGATTCCGCCTGCGATTGATGCACCCGTTCCGGCAGGACCGTTTTCGTCACCGAAGGCGCCATCCAGTACGGCGTAGCTAAGCTCCGCGCACGGATCATAGGCGCCGTCACTGACCGTGTAGTGGAACTTAAAACTATCTTCATTCGTATTGAGAACGCCCTTCGCGCCGTTGGCGAATCGCTTCTGCAAATCAGAGCCGCCGTCCGCGCACTCTTCCTCTTCATTTTCTTTATTTTCCGCAGTTACCGTTTCGGTTACTACCGGCTGCGGATCTGCTTGCTGCTGGGTCTGTTCTGTGGACTCAGTTTTCTCGGTGGACTCGGTTTGTTGTTCGGCAGTCTCACGGAATACCGGCTTCGGAGAATCGCTTTCGGATTCCGATGAACAACCGGCAACGCTCAACGCAACTACAGCACTCGAAACAGCAACGAATTTCCTCATGATTTCAAGATACTTGACTGCCTGCTAGAGAAGTTCCGATGGCCAAGGAAAGAAAGAACAGCGCGGGAGCTACACCCGGCCTTGAACGTTGTTCAATTACAGTCTTAAAAGAGATTATTGCTGTGGTAGAGATAATTCCATGCCTTTTTTGAACAGTGTTCAAGTCGCTGCGATCGACTCCACCCATATCTGGCACCCCTATGCCGCGCCCGGCGCGCCAGCCTTGCAGGTACTGCGCACCGATGGTGCCTATTTAGAACTCGCAAATGGCCAACGCGTCATCGACGGCATGAGCTCCTGGTGGGCGGCATGCCACGGCCATTCGCACCCGCGGCTGGTGGCGGCGGCGAAGGATCAGATCGATAGGTTCAGCCACGTCATGTTCGGCGGGCTCACTCACGAACCGGCGGCGCGGCTTACCGCAAACCTCATGGATCTGACCAACCACCAGTACGCGCAGGTCTTCTACTCCGATTCCGGATCCGTCGCGGTGGAAGTGGCGGTAAAGATGGCGCTGCAGTGTTCGCCACCCGGCCGCACCAAGCTTTTGACCTGGCGCTCGGGCTATCACGGCGATACCTTCACCGCAATGAGCGTATGCGATCCGGAAGGCGGCATGCACTCTATGTGGAAGGGCATCCTTGCCGAGCAGATCTTTGCCCCAGCTCCGCCCACGAAAGGCGCCTCGGCTAAGCAGCGGGCGGAATACTTGGATAATTTCGAGTCCTTTATCACCGAAGAAGTCGCCGCGGTCATCATCGAACCCGGCGTGCAGGGCGCAGGCGGAATGCGCTTCCACGACCTAGAGCTAGTCGCAGGCGTGCGGGAGTTATGCGATAAGCACGGAATCTTGCTCATCGCGGATGAAATCGCCACCGGGTTTGGTCGCGCAGGTGAGCTCTTCATGACGCAGGCGGCAGGAATCACGCCCGACATCATGTGCGTGGGCAAGGCGCTAACGGGTGGGTTTGTCTCGTTGGCAGCAACCCTGGCCACGCAAAAGGTGGCGAAGACGATGCAGCCACGCGCATTGATGCATGGGCCGACGTTCATGGCCAATCCCCTGACCTGCGCGGTGGCAGCCGAGTCCACCGCCATGATTGCGGAAGGCACCTGGCGCGCGGACGTCGCACGCATTGAGCAAGGTTTACGCGCAGGGCTTAGCGACGCCCCCGGCATCACCCGCGTGCGCGGCGCCATCGGTGTATTGGAAATGGACCATGACGTGGACATGAAAGCGACCACCGCGGCGGCCCTTGAAGAAGGCGTATGGCTGCGCCCATTCGGCAGGCTCATCTACACAATGCCGCCATATATCTGTACCGATGAGGAAGTAGCGCGCATTTGCCGCGCCGTCGTTGCCGCCGGGGAGGTCGCATGATCTATTGCATCACCGGAACCAATACGGATGTGGGAAAGACCATTGCCACGGCGGCCCTGGCCGCGCAGTACCAAGCGGCGGGCAAGCATGTGGTGGTGGCGAAACCACTGCAAACAGGAGATACGAGCGATTGCGCCACGGTCACACGCCTTACCGGCGTGGAATCCCGGCAATTCAAGCACTACCCGGAGCCTCTAGCGCCGAACCTTTCTGCCCGGCGCGCGGGATTACCGCAGGCCGAAAAAGAGGAGGTGCTGGCGTGGATTCGCAGCATCAATGCAGACGTCGTACTCGTGGAGGGCGCGGGCGGCCTGCTGGTTCGGCTCGCGGATAGCTTCACGCTTGCCGACGTCGCCCGTGACCTCGGCGCCGAGCTTTTCATAGTCACCAGCTTGATGTTGGGCAGCCTCAACGCCGCTGAGCTCACCGTGGAAGCTGCCCGCGCCCGCGGCATTCACGTCAAAGGGCTGGTTGGCGGCATGCTGCCACAAGAGCCGGACCTCGCCACTCGCCTCAATATCACGGAGCTTCCCAAGGTCACCGGCGTGCCACTGCTCGGCTGTATTCCTACCGGCGCAGGTTCGTTAAGCAAAGAGGAATTCTGCGCCCAAGCAGCGCAGTGGGATCTCTTAGGCGGCCTCTAGATTGGCCCACGCAACCGGAAAGGGTCTTTCATGACTCGGCTTCCTCATCCCCTGGAACAATCTTGCTGTCTATGGCACTCAAGATGCAGCCAGCCAAAATGTAACCACTCGCCTGCATATGGGTGGCCCAGTTGCCTCCGCCTCCGGCCACAACCAAAAAGATCATGAAACCCACCGCAATGAGACAATAAACAATGAATCGGCCATGCGCACCGAGCCGATATCTCCGCCCAGAAATGACGCTGATGACGCAGCTGAGCACTAGGAGAATTACATAGACTAGCCCTCCGGCCAACGCACCCGGAACCATGTACAGCATTCGCTATCCCTTCCAGTAATCACCTGCGGGGCCTTGGAAGCACTTTCTAAAAGGTAAAACGAAAAGTCTCGAGACACCATCCAAAAGGAACGATGTCTCGAGACTTCACAGCGTGCCCGGGGCGGGACTTGAACCCGCACGTCCTATAAGGACACTGGCACCTGAAGCCAGCGCGTCTGCCAATTCCGCCACCCGGGCTGGGTATTGAGTGTCTTGGCGACCAATTAACATTAGCATGCAGTAGCTAAGAATCTACAAATCCGCAGGCAAACACGAAGTTTTCTGGGGAAAAGCCCCTTAAAAGCATCGGAACTTTAGGCGGCGCGGCTACGTTTAGAAGGGGTAGGCACCCTATAATTAGCCTGTCATAGAAAAGGAGGACAGCACGTGGCAATTTTTGAAAAGCTCGCGAAGCTGGATTCCGCCATGCAACGAGGCTTGGACAATGGCATGGCCTTTGTCTTCGGAGGCAAGGTCGTTCCCGCGGAGATTGAAGAGCTCCTCAAGCAGGAGGCGCAGGACAATCTCGCACGCGGTGATGACGAAAACCTCTACAGCCCCAACGTCATGACAGTAGGCGTATCTTCCAAGGACTTGGAAAACCTCTCCCGTGACCCAGATCTGCCCGCAGATTTCGCCGACCAACTCACCCGCTTTGTTAGAAACCACGGCTGGTCATTCGCCGGCCCGGTCATCGTACGCATCGCGGAGGAATCAGGATTACGTACAGGACAGCTTCGAGTGTCTTCGTTTATTGATCACGAACCCGCCGAGGAAACCGGATTCGACGCAATCTTCCACGAAGACGATGGTCAGGAGGACCACATGAGTAACCCGTTTAATGCAGACGAGGCAGCAACCACCACCTTTATGGCACCGGATCAAAATTCAGAGCAGCCACACTCGCAGGGCCCCGCAGTGAACTTGATGCTGCAGGATGGTTCCTCCCGCGTGTACCACGTGCGGGAAGGTTCCAACATCATCGGCCGCAGCAACGACGCCGACCTTCGCCTGCCCGACACTGGCGTTTCCCGCCAGCACGCGGAGATTACGTGGAACGGACAGGATGCCGTCTTGGTAGATTTGCAGTCCACCAACGGCACCACCGTCAACGAGACGCCAATTGAAAACTGGCTGCTGGCCGACGGAGACGTCATCACCATGGGACACTCCCACATCGAGGTCCGTATCACCGGCACCGAGAACAACCACAACTACTAAACCCCGCCGAGAAAGTAAGGAGGTCACCATGGATTCAGTCGTTTTGCTAGCTCTTCGCATCGGCCTTCTGGCACTGTTGTGGCTTTTCATCTTGGTGGCCTTGAACGCAATGCGCCGGGACGCCAATAAGGCTGCCGGCGTCTACCAGCCTTCGGCGCAGGCGAAGGCCACTCCGCGGCGTCGCGAAACGCCCAAGCAGATCAACATCGTGGACGGGCCCCTGCGTGGCTCCCACATGCAGCTCGGCACGCTCGAAGAGTGCACCATGGGCCGTGCGCAGGACTGTGACTTTGTCACCGGCGATGACTTTTCTTCCGGTCATCACGCGCGCCTATTCCGCCGCGGCAGCGAGTGGTTTGTGGAAGACCTGGAATCCCGCAACGGCACCTTCGTGGGTGGCGTTCGCATCGATCAGCCGGAGCGAGTTGGCGTTGGCACCGACATCAAACTTGGCCGCACGACCGTGAGGTTGATGGCATGACTTTAAGCCTTAAATTCACCGCGATCACAGATCGCGGTCTAGTACGCCAAAACAACGAGGACAGCGCCCACGCTGGTCCCCATCTTTTGTTATTAGCAGACGGAATGGGCGGCCACGCCGCCGGCGAGGTGGCCTCCCAGCTCATGGTTGAGCACTTGGAGCACCTCGACCAAGACCCCGAAGACAATGACATGCTCGCGCTGCTGGGCGCCGCGGCGGAGGATGCAAACGCGTCCATTTCCGCACACGTCGAGCAGCATCCAGAGACCGAGGGCATGGGCACCACGCTGACCGCGATGATGTTCAACGGCACCGAGTTCGGCGTGTGCCACGTGGGTGACTCCCGCGGCTATCGCCTGCGCGACGGCAAGCTGACCCAGGTAACGCGCGATGACACGTATGTGCAGTCCCTGGTGGATGAGGGTCGCCTCGACCCCGAGGACGTTTCCTCCCATCCGCAGAAGTCGCTGATTCTTAAGGCCTATACCGGCCGCCCGGTGGATCCCACCTTGTTCATGCTGGATGCCAAGGTCGGAGACCGCCTGCTACTGTGCTCCGATGGTCTTTCGGATCCGGTTACGGCAACCACCATCGAACTGGCACTTTCGCAAAGCACGCTTGACGACGCCGCGGTTACCCTCCGCGATCTCGCCCTGCGTTCCGGCGGCCCAGACAACGTCACCATCGTCTTGGCCGAGGTAGTCGAGGGCAAAGGCGATAGCTCGCCGGTCAAGGTCGGCGCCATCGCAGGCGTCGTACCTGAGCCGACACACCCGGATTCCTCCGCCAGCCGCGCGGCTGCGCTAACAAGGCCACGGGAGGCGTCGCCTGCGCCCCAAGAAGAGGAAGACGACACCGAGGAACCTCACAGTCCAAAGAAGAAAGTTGGTTGGAAGGTAATCGGCGCCCTCGTAGTGGTGCTCGCGCTCGTCATCGGCGGCGGATTCTGGACCAAGAACGAGATTTCTAACAACTTCTACGTCGCCACCGACAAAGAAGGGGCACTCAGCATCGAGCAAGGCGTAGATTTCTCAGTCTTTGGGCGTTCTTTGCACCACAAATACCAAAATGCGTGCGTCGATAAAGCAAACACGCTGCGTCTCGGATCCACTCCGTGTGAGGGGGATTTCGCCCCGTTCAAGGTCACTGACCTGCCAGATTCCGAGCGCGCGGCCGTAGATAACCTGCCTTCGGGTTCCTATGCCGAGGTACAAACCCAGCTTTCGAGCCTGTCCTCCAAGGCACTCAAGCCGTGCATCAGCACGCCGAGCAAGAAGACGGACGAGAAGCTAGAGAAGAAAACCGCTAAACCAGGAATCACGTGCCGGAAGGTGAGCTAAGTGAAGAAGATCTTTTCCCGCGGCACTGAGCTCGGGCTGCTGATTCTGGCGGCCGTGGTCTTTGCCATCACCACCGTCAGCCTGGAACTTTCCCAGGGCAACATCCTGACCATGGATGTCCTCTACCTCATCGGTGGATTCATCGGCGTCTTTACCGTCGCCCACCTGGTGCTGTGCTTCATGGCGCCGCATTCGGATCAGCTCATGCTGCCGATTGTGTCTCTGCTCAACGGCACCGGCCTGGTCATGCTGGCGCGCCTCGACCTTGTCAATGACGGCGGCCTGGCCCGGCGGCAAGTGATGTGGACGATCGTCGGCCTTATCCTCTTCGTGCTGGTGCTGGTTGTATTGCGGGATCATCGCTCCCTGACCCGCTACTCCTACATCCTGGGCGCAGCCGGCCTCATCCTGCTGGCGCTGCCGCTGGTGTGGCCGCAGCCGCCGGGAGTCGAGGCGCGTATTTGGCTGTGGCTGGGCCCATTTTCTATCCAGCCTGGCGAGTTCTCGAAGATCATGCTCATCTTGTTCTTCGCCATGTTGCTTACCCAAAAGCGCTCGCTGTTCACCGTTGCCGGTTACCGCTTCTTGGGCCTTTCCCTGCCGCGTCTGCGTGACCTCGCGCCGATTCTGGTGATTTGGGGAATAGCCATCGTCATCATGGGCATCTCCAATGACTTCGGCCCGGCGCTGCTGCTGTTCACCACCGTCCTCGGCATGCTGTTTATGGCAACTGGCCGTGTCAGCTGGCTGCTCATTGGCCTGCTCTTGGTAGGCGTTGGTGGTTTTGGCATCTACCAGATCTCTTCGAAGATCCAAACGCGCTTTTCCAACTTCCTGGACCCGCTGGGCAACTACGACAGCGGCGGTTACCAGCTTTCCCAGGCACTGTTCGGCATGTCCTCCGGCGGCATCTCCGGAACGGGCTTGGGCCAAGGCCACCCAGAGATCGTCCCAGTGGCGCACTCCGACTTCATCCTCGCCGGCATCGGTGAGGAGTTCGGCCTCATTGGCCTAGCCGCCGTGCTGGTCATGTTTGGCATGCTGGCTTCTCGCGGTTTCAATACCGCGCTGAAGTCCCGTGATTCCTACGGCAAGCTGGTTGCATCCGGTTTGTCGCTGACCCTGGCAGTCCAGGTCTTCGTGGTCACTGGCGGTATTTCCGCCATGCTGCCGATGACCGGCCTGACCACCCCATTTATGTCGGCTGGCGGTTCCTCGCTGATGGCTAACTACATGCTGCTGGCAATCCTGCTGCGCATCTCTAACGCGGCTCGTCGCCCAGCGCGTGAGACCAGCAGCAATGCGCCTACCGATACTTCCATGTTCCCCGCCGTACAGGAGGCAACCCGATGAATAAGTCGATCCGCCTCGTCTCTCTCTTTGCCATCCTCTTGACCGCAGTGTTGCTCGTAAACCTCACCGTGGTGCAGGCATTTTCAGATGACAAGTACGCACATAACCCGAAGAACATGCGCGGTTTCTACGCCATGCAGACCACCCCGCGTGGCCAGATCTTCGCCGGCGATACGGTGCTGGCTAAGTCCACCGAGGATTCCGAGGGCAAGTACTCGCGTTCCTACCCCACCGACTCGCCGGCCTTTTCCAACATCACCGGCTACCTTTCCACCCAGTTCGGTGCTTCCCAGTTGGAGGCTTCTCAGAACGAGATCCTCAACGGCACCGACGATTCCCTCCTCACCCAGAACTGGCTCGACACCATTTCCGGCAAGGAAAAGGTAGGTGCCAACGTCGAGGTCACCATCGATCCTGCGCTGCAGCAGGCCGCCTATGATCAGCTGGTTGGCCCGGGTTACAACGGCGCGGCGGTGGCCATCCAGCCTTCCTCCGGCAAGATCCTGGCCATGGCTTCCTCGCCGAGCTACAACACGAATGACCTGCTAGGAGAAAACGCCGACGAGACCTGGAGCGCGCTGCAGGAGCAGGAGGGCACCCCGCTGCTCAACCACGCCACGCAGGAAACCCTGCCTCCTGGTTCCATCTTCAAGATCATCACCACGGCCGCCGGCCTCAACAATGGCTTTAATCCCGGGTCCTCGCTGACGGGTGCTAATTCCATCGTGCTGCCGGACTCCGTGACGGAGCTGACCAACTATGGAAACCAGATGTGTGGCGGCTCCCAGTCCGTTACCTTGCAGACTGCCTTCGCGCTTTCTTGCAACACCGCCTTTGTGGAGATGTCTGAATCCATCGGCGCTGATGAGTTGCGCAAGTACGCCGAGGCTTTCGGCGTGGGCGAAAAATATGATCTCGGGGTCAACAGTGCTGCCGGCAATTTGGGCGAGCTTGCCGACGGCGCGCAGGTTGCCCAGTCCGCCATCGGTCAGCGAGACGTGACCATGTCTGCACTGCAGGCGGCCATTATGGCTGGCACCGTTGCCAACAAGGGCAAGCGCATGGAGCCCTACCTCATCAACCGCATCACTGATGCGCAGATGAATGAGATCCGCGCGACCAAACCCCGCCAAGCCGAGCAAGCGGTAACGGAGGATGTTGCGAACACGATCAAGGAATTGATGTACGGCTCGGAGCACTCGACCTTCGGCTACGATGGCAACTCCTTTGCTTCCAAGACCGGCACCGCAGAGCACGGCGATGGCCTGGCTCCACACGTGTGGTACGTCGCGTTCGATCCGGACCGCGACATTGCCGTCGCCGTCGTGGTCAAAGACGGTGGCAATCTCGGCGAGTCTGCCACCGGCGGCCAGGTTTCTGCCCCTATCGGACGCGCCATCCTGCGCGCATATGGAGGACAGTAAAAGTGAGCAACTCAGATAATAAAGAGCATCTCCAAGCCCTCATCGGCGATGACTACCAGCTGCAGTGGATCATCGGCCACGGCGGCATGTCCACGGTGTGGCTGGCTGACGACGTCCGCGGTGACCGCGAGGTAGCAATCAAGGTACTGCGCCCTGAGTTTTCCGACAACACCGAGTTCCTCAGCCGTTTCCGCAACGAGGCTCAGTCGGCAGAGTCGATTACCTCTGAAAACGTGGTGGCCACCTATGACTACCGCGAGCTCGAGGACAACGGCCGTACCTTCTGCTTCATGGCGCTCGAGTACGTCCGCGGCGAGTCCCTCGCCGATCTTCTAGCCCGCGAGGGCGCCCTGCCGGAGACCCTCGCGCTCGATGTCATGGAGCAGGCAGCGCATGGCCTCGCCGTGATCCACCGCATGGGTTTGGTGCACCGCGATATCAAGCCCGGCAACCTGATGATCACCCAGAACGGGCGGGTCAAGATCACCGACTTTGGCATCGCCAAGGCAGCAGCTGCGGTTCCTCTCACGCGCACCGGCATGGTGGTCGGCACTGCGCAGTATGTCTCCCCAGAGCAGGCACAGGGTCTCGATGTCACGCCGGCTTCCGATGTCTATTCCTTGGGCGTCGTGGGCTACGAGATGCTCGCCGGCAAGCGCCCGTTTAGCGGCGATTCCTCGGTGTCCGTCGCGCTCGCGCACATCAGCCAGGCGCCGGAGCCACTCTCGACGTCGATTAGCGCCCCTGCTCGTGAGCTCATCGGGATTTCTCTGCGCAAGGATCCCACCACCCGTTTTGCGGACGGCAACGAGTTCACCAACGCCGTCGCTGCAGTGCGCAACGGCCAGCGCCCGCCACAGCCTAAGTCGGGGGCATTAGCACCAATGGCGGCCGAGCCTTCCCCTTCCGCGTCCACGGAGATGCTCGCCAGCGTGGCCAACCCCAAAACCGCCACCCCGGAGCGCGCCCCAGTCAAGGACACCCCACACCCCGTGCCAAAGGAGAAAAAGAAGAGCTCTGGATTTGGTGTAGGCCTTCTTATTGCTGCCGCATTGGCCGCCTTGGCGGCATTGGGATTCTTCGCGGCAAACTTCTTCAAAGGCGCAGGCGAGTCCACGGAGCCCACCACTCCGCCGGAATCCATCGTGGTTACGGAGTACCGCGATCCCGTAACAACCGAGGTCGTTACCCCCGAAGAAACCACGGAAGATACCCCTGAGCAGGTCACTGTCACCACCACGCACTCGGTTGAGGAGGAGACACCTACGCAGGAGAAAAACACCCCGACCCGGCCGGTTCATACCCCCACGCAGCAGGAAATCCCTACTACTGTCCAGCAGGAGACCGAAGTCAATGAAACACCAACGTCTCCAACCGCAGTAGACTCGCAGCCTGATAACCCCCTAGAAAATCTACTACCCCAGGATGGTGCCTAGAACATGGTCAATGACCGCTACCACATTCGCCAGGTCATCGGATCTGGCGGCATGTCTGAGGTTTATGACGCCGAAGACACGGTTCTGGGGCGCGCGGTTGCTGTCAAGATGCTGCGCCCCGAAATGGCGCGTGACATCAATTTCCGTGAGCGCTTCCGCCGCGAGGCTCAAAACTCCGGCAAACTGAATCATCCCAACATCGTCTCTGTTTTCGATACCGGTGAAAAGACCGTCGATGGCATGGCGATCCCCTACATCGTGATGGAGCTGGTCAACGGCCGTACCCTGCGCGATATCGTTCGTGAAGACGGCCCACTTCCAGCTCAGGAGGCAGCGCAGCTACTGGCACCCGTGGCAAATGCACTGCAGGCTTCCCACGAGGCCGGCATCATTCACCGCGACATCAAGCCCGCCAACATCATGCTCACCAACACCGGCCAGGTGAAGGTGATGGACTTCGGCATCGCGCGTGCGCTCGATGATTCCACCTCCGCCATGACACAGACCTCTGCGGTCATCGGCACCGCTCAGTACCTGTCTCCTGAGCAGGCCCGTGGAAACCCAGCGGATGCACGCTCCGATGTCTACGCATTGGGCTGCGTGATGTACGAGGCCGTCACCGGCCGCACCCCTTTCGAGGGCGAGACCCCGTTCGCGGTGGCGTACCAGCATGTTCAAGAAGAGCCGGTTCCGCCTTCGCAGTACATCGACACGACGCACCTGACTAATACCCAGCGCCTCAACATCGACGCGGTCATCCTCACCGCTATGGCCAAGCATCCAGCTGACCGCTATCAATCCGCCTGGGAGATGAGCGAAGACCTGCAGCGCATGGCCAATGGCCAGCTCACTGAAGCTGCGCGCGGCCACGTCAACGAGGAAGAGCAAGCGACTTCGATGGTGGCGCCAGTGGCCGGTGCACATCGCGCTCCTGTGCAATCCACTCGTCCTGACGAGGACGAGGAGGGCGGCAATGGCCTGAAGTGGCTCGCGCTTTTCTTGGCGGGCCTGTTGGTTGCCATCATGGGCTACTTTGCTTGGGACTTCTGGAATGCCTCGCGCGAGGAAGATCGTGCTGCTCAGCAGCAAGAGGAGGCGACCGCCCGCGCCAACATGGTCATTGTTCCCGAGGTAGAAAAGCGCCCACGCAACGAGGTCGTCGCCGAACTCGAGAAGATGGGCCTGCTGGTTACCGTCAACGAAGAAGCTAACCCGGATATTAAGCGTGGCCAGGCAATCCGCGTGAACCCTGCGCCGGGTTCGGAGCTGCAGAAGGGTTCCTCGATTACGTTGACTGTTTCCTCCGGTGACGAGATCACCGATGTGCCGGATCTCTCCGGTATGACCTTGGAAGAGGCGGGCAAGGCGCTTAGCGACGCCGGGCTTTCCCTCAACGAGCAGGTCGAAGAGAAAAACGACGATGCTCCTGCCGGCCAGATCATTTCTCAGAATCCCGCCGGCGGCTCGCAGCTGTCTAAGGGCTCAAAGGTCAAGGTCACCGTGTCCAAGGGCAAGGAGGAGGCCAAGGTCCCTGACGTAACCGGTATGCCACAAGACCGCGCTGTCAGCATGCTGGAGTCGGTGGGCTTTGAGGTAAACGTCAACGTCGTGGACTCTCAGGAGCCGGCGGATCGAGTTTTGTCCGTAAGCAACCAGGGCAGCAAGCTGGCCAAGGGTGAGACCGTCACGATTGAGGTCTCCAATGGCATGCTCATCACGGCACCGAACCTGTTGCACAAGACGCCTTCTGAGGCTGAATCCGCGCTGCGCTCTGCCGGCTGGCAGGGTAGCGTGCGCACCGGCCCCGTTGTTCCTACCGGTGCACTGGTGGATAACGGCCGCGTGGGCTGGGCTTCTGTGAATGCGGGCGATGCCATTCGCAAGAACGCAACCGTGGAGCTCCGCGTCTGGGAGTTCACCGCCACAGAGCTGCTCCCGCGCTAGTAGCAGGCGAATTTCGCCTGCTAAAGTAACCGTTAAAAAGAATGCCTAAAGAAAAGTTGAAGGTTTAGCAATGCCAAAGTCAAAGATCACCCAGAGCTCGGGCGTTCCGCAGTCCTCTAGCTCTGCGACCAACCGCACTCCGGTCAAGATCAATTCCGAGGGCACGCCAAAGTGGTACATCGCCATCATGCTGGGCCTGATGATCATCGGCCTGCTGTGGCTCGTGGTCAACTACTTGGCCGGCGAGTCCATCCCATTCATGCAGGAACTGGGCCCATGGAATTACGGCATCGGTTTCGGCTTAGCCATCATCGGCCTGCTCATGACGATGGGCTGGCGCTAAACTTCATCCCCAGACCATGAACTCTACGAGGTTCTACCTTTTCGCCGGCGTCGGTTGCATCATCGTCGTGATGCTGACCGTCGCCGTCGATCCATCTTCCCTAACTCCTGGCGCGCTATTGCTTGCTGTCCTCGGCGTGGCTCTTACCCCGCTCGGTATGAACCACCCGCTGTGGGCGGCCGCGGCTTATAGCGCGCTTTTTGGTATTTGCACATGGCATACTGAATGGCGCTCGTTCTTATTGGTCGCATGGAGCGCAGTCATCGTTGGGCTAATTTCCTACCGACGTCCATGGACTCACGCCGTTATCCCAGGGCTGGTGCTGGTACTTCTTTCCATTATCGATCCTGCACAGGGCATCTTCACCTCGCTCGACCTCTTTAGCTTTGTTCTGGTGTCCGCGATCAATTTGCTGGGTATCATTTTCGGCGTTTCGCTAAAAAAGGCGCGCCAACGCCGGCTCGCCGCTGAGCAGAGGAACCAGGAATACCGACACGCGCTGATGACCACGCTGCATGATTCCGTGGCAACGACGTTAACCTCGGTGATCATGCGCTCAGAAACACTCGGCCTTCTAGAAACCAACCCGAAGGTGGCTGAGAACTCCACAGCCATCGCGGATGACGCGCGCAAGGCAATGGGGGAGGTCCGCGATCTGTTGCGCCTTATGAAAAACGAGGACCTTCCAACGTTAAAGAAAGCACGCTCGACCATCGCAGAAGAACTGGAAGTAATGCAGAGCTTCCTGAAAAGCCATGGTTTCGAATGCACTGTGAAAGGAAAGCTCGGGAAATTAGCGCGTTCCATGGCTTTGCCCAACGATCTGCATTTGGTCTTTTCAGAACTTAGCGCCAACTTGATCAAATATGCCGAAGCAGGTTCCGAAATCACCATCCGGCTACAACGCAATTACCGCGGTCTCGATATAGAAGTCCATTCACTCATCGCTGGAGCCCAGGCAGATCATCATATGACGACTGGACTGGGCCTTTCAGAAATCGAAAAAAGAGTTGCCGCAGCAAACGGCACTTTCAGCAGCGGCCCCCACAATGGTAAGTGGGTAAGTGCGCTTTATATCCCAATTTCCAGCATGGTGCGCAGATAAACTTACCTTGTAGTAGGCTAAGGCCCATCGTCTTTATTTCTCTCCCCAATAGGAGTATCCACATGCGTTTTCGTTCTGCTGCAGCCGCTGCCGGTGCGGCCCTGTGTTTGATGGGCACCCCGTTTGCTAGCGCTGCTTCTTCCTTCGGTTCTTCCAATGCCGCTGAGTCTGCTACTCAGACAGAGACCACCAACACCGGTGGCTTCACCTACTACACCTCTCAGGCAGAAGACTTTGCAAACGTATTCCGCTGCTCCACCAGCCCGCAGCGTTGGTGGTGTGGTCGTAGCCGCTAAGCCTCGATGTCCATTAGAGTCTTTCTCGTTGATGATGACCCGCTGGTCCGCTCGTCACTGCGGCTTTATTTCGAAACCACCGATGACATCTCGGTGGTAGCTGAGGCAGCTAACGGCGCAGAATGCCTCTCGATGCTGGACAACGTTGATGCCGACATCGTCTTGGCAGATATTCACATGCCCACGATGGACGGCATCACTTTGCTGCGCAAAATCAAGGAAAGGCCCTACCCGCCAGTTTTCTTGGCGGTGACATCCTTTGATTCGGATGACACCATGCTCAAGATTCTGCAAGAGGGCGGCGCTGGCTACATCCTGAAAAACCAAAGACCGCAATCCATCATCGATGCAGTGCACGAGGCCATCCACGGCGGCACCGTCGTTGCACCCGTAGCGATGCACCGCCTGGTGGGATACATCGGGGATGCGCCCCGTAAGGACCCAGTCGCCACCGCCATCGAGACGCATCACCTCAGCACTAACGAGATCAACGTGCTCAAACTGCTGCTACAGGGCAATTCGAATTCCGAGATCGCAGCAGCGCTGGAAATCTCAGAATCTTCGGTGAAAAAGCACGTCTCCAGCCTCATCGTCACCTTTAACGCAAGCACCCGCCTAAATCTTGTAACCAAGATTTTAGGCGGGGCAGGTAGCTAGGCACTGAGGCTAGAACACGTCTTAATACACCGGGGCGTCGTCAATGCGTAGCTCCGAATAGCGTGAGTACGGTGCGCTGACAAAGTACGGCGCGCCCTTTTCTACCCACTGCTGATCCTCGGAACAACGCACATCCTGCGAATCCGCGTCGAGCATCATAAAGCCCCACACGAGCTTGCCTTGCTGATTAGCTTCCAAATCGTAGGGGCCAATCTTTTGCCCGAGGCTCCAATGGATCTGGTGGACGAAGTTAAAGCCAAATGCGTTCGACATGTACTTTTCAATGTCGCCGATTGGCTTCACCGAAACGCTGACCTCAGTGGTCTGCGTACGCTTATCAGTCACGGTGTGGCTAACTGGAACAGTGTAGTCGTTGCGATTAGCCACGCTGGCAGCGTCAGTCTGCTTAAACCACATGCGCTCCGCCGTGACATAGGTGCCCTGTGCGCCCGGTGTTGCACAGTGCGTGCCCGGCTTGTAGTCATCGTTCCAGCGCTGCGGCAGGCGGTAGGAAGCCGCGCCGTCGACAGCCTGCGCAGCCGGAGTGGCCGCACTTACTGCCACCAGCAATGCTGCGGCGATGCGTGCAAACTTGTGCACAGTTGCCTCCCCTAGTTGAACTTCATGTTGTCGCGAGTGGAGACCTCAACGTGGCGCTCTGCTGGCAGAGACGCGGTGAAGGTCTCGCCGGTGCCCTGCCAGGTTCCGTCTTGGCCGCACACGGTCTTCTCGCCTTCAAAGTCGGAGACAACCCAGCCCGCGCGCATGACGGCGGTCTTGCCAGGTGCAACGTTGTACGGACCGACGGTCTCGCCTACTTCGTAGGTCTGGGAATCGGTGTAGCCAGCGTTAAACTTGATGTTGACCAGCTTCAGGATGTCGAAGTCAACGCCTACGGAAACGTTCCAGGTCTTGGTCTTGGTCTCCTTGATGGCGCGGGTCAATGGCAGCGGCTCAGCATTGTAGTTGGAGACAGTCCAGGTGCCTGCGGAACCATCAAAGTAGGTGCGGACAATCTCAACGGTCTGGCCGGTATCGCCCGGGTTGACGCACTTTTCACCGATGGTGGTCGGGTTAGCAGCGCCGTGGTTAACGGCAGGCAGTGCCATTGCTGGTGCAGCGGCGATGGAAGTTGCAGCAATTGCGGATGCTGCCAGGGCGAGAGTGCGGTTAAAGCGCATGATGTACTCCTATTTAGTGAGAAAGAAAGTGGGGTTGGTAGGCGGTGTCGTGGTGTTAATAAGCGGTCTGGGTCGCAACTGGTAGGTCACGCCACTCATCTGGGGTGACGTCAACCTTGCGGGTCGAGCCATCCTTGCCAGTGACGGTGGCCTCCGCCCAGAATCCGGCCGGCGCGGAGGCCTGCTTGAAGTCGTGAACGAGGCTGTATTTACCATCGCGGCCACAGTGCAGCTCGCTGTAGTTCACGCGCATCATGGTGGTGCCGTATTCGATGCGCGCGCGCTCACCTGGCTTAAGGTCGAGCGGCGCCAGCGCGGTACCCACCGGCATGTAGGCACGCTGTGCGGCACCGATGGAGCCGAGCCAGCCCTCCGGCAGGCGGCCTTTATTGCCCAGCCAGTTCATCTGGCCGTTGTACTGCGCGCCCACCAGGTGGTCGGTGATGCCACGATAGGTGTAATCAGCCTCAGTCCAGTTCATGAAGTCCTGGGAAAAGCCCGGCTTTCGGAAAGTAGGAGCTACGCCCTCAATGGTGTTCGGGTACCACTGCATATCGCCAGCGGTGCACTCTTCGCCTTCGCTCGGCCAATTCTCGCGCTGCAGGTCGGTCGTAGGGTTGACCACATAGTCCTGCTTTTCATCGGCAATCTTCTCCAGGCTTGGGCCGGAGACGGCATTGTAGCCACCGTCAACAACCTTGCTGTTCGCACCCGGCGCGCGGGAAGGAATCTCAAGCGCTTGGTCATCAACGGTACCGTCGGCGTGAATTACGGTTGCCCAGGCATAACGCTCGGCCGGTGCGGTACCACGGATGACATTTGCACCCTGGATATTGGTATAGATGCCATCCTTGCAGTCCACAAACATGGAAATGAAGTCTTTTTCCACGGTGCCGTATTCCACGCGGAAGGAATCGCCAGGCGCAAGCTTGATCGGCCCGATGGTTTCCCCCTCTATCCAGCCGTTGGACAGAGTCAGACCGATGTCTGCCTTTGCGGTGGTGTTCCAGTTGGAAGGCCACTTGGCGGCAGAGTTTGCTTCGATCTCGTGATTAGTCCCGGATTCGACGGTGGCGGTGTACGGAACCGTCTGCTTGGTGGTGTTGGTGAACTGGATGGTGCCATCCGAAAGGTAACGGCGGCCAGTTTCACCAAAGTGCCAATCTGGATAGCCCGCTGCAGTAGCTTCTGTTGGGCTGCACTCCTGGTAGAGATTCTCAATCGGATAGCCCTGTGGCATGGCGGGGATCTCTGCGTGTGCCGCAGCAGGGGCAACGAGGCTTGCCGCAGACAGTGCGGCGGCTGCTACGTAGTAGCTGAGATGGAGGCGGGGAATGCGCATCGCTACGTTTCCTTTTATTCACTATTTTTTGAAGTTTGAGGTTCACAGCGGCGCGGTCTCTCCCTCCACGCGCTGTGAACTACTCACATGACGCTAATCGGCCACCATCGCATCCTTCAATACCTCAGATACTTTCGGATAATTGCCACTTGAGCTTGCATTTTCCAGAATTTTCCCAGCTATTTTTGACTCCGCGCGCAGCCAAAATTGTCCTTTCGTACACACCCGCTTCTGCCCCCTTCCCGAGTTGCCAACAAGATGGGAGGAAAGTTATCCACAGGCTGGGGATAACTCTGTGAAAATCAAATTCCCCAGCTTTCTTCCACAGCCTGTGTATAACTGTTTTCACCCACTTCCACAAGGGCTAAATTACAAGGATGTAAGTCTTCTTGCCTGCGTGATCAGGCAAAACTCCGGCCATGCGTTCGAGAAATTACAAAAATGTAGTTATCCACATTGTGGATAACTACTGTGGAATTCTTTCGCACAAGCGTTTTGGT
This sequence comes from Corynebacterium sp. HMSC08C04, assembly GCF_001807495.1. Lineage (NCBI taxonomy): Bacteria > Bacillati > Actinomycetota > Actinomycetes > Mycobacteriales > Corynebacteriaceae > Corynebacterium > Corynebacterium sp. HMSC08C04. The sequence continues at coordinate 139,835 of NZ_KV789202.1, forward strand.
GAATAACTCGCCGGAGTTATCCCCAAAACCCTGCTTGAAGGCCTAAAAAGAAACTTAAAGCCAAGAAAACCGTGAAAATTCCCGTCCATCGCACTCCCCGACGGCTGTTAAAAACAAAAAATGCGAGAATCACGCCTGTGAACAAACCGCCCAAATGACCCCATAGGGATACGCCGGACATCAAAAACGTGTAAGCCACGTTGGCCGCTACAAGAACAATGGGTGCCCGCAGATCCATACCGCGAGAGTTGTAGAGCCCTACCAGCAAAGCCAGCAGTGCATATATAGCTCCCGAGGCCCCCACCGTCGGTGTTTGATAATCCATCCCCAGCACGGCCGCTGAGGCGCCCAGCAAAGAGAGCAGATATACACAGGCATACAACACTCCGCCTAAGGCCTGTTCGATTTCGCGGCCTACGAGCAAAAGCAGAAACATGTTCACCGCTAGGTGTCCGAGATCGATATGCATAAACCCGGCACTTAGCGCCGTCAACGGCGCAGCCTCAAAGTCCGGGCCCCACAGCGTCCAGTCATAGGCCAGCGAAGAGCCGTAGTAGGACGCAGTAAGCGAATGCGACTGGATGGCGGTAACTGTCCAAACCAGCGTGCACAGGGCGATGACCCCGGCGGTGACCGGCGCTTGTTTTAGGTAGTTGCGCAATGTCTTTTCCATATTTTCCCAAAAAACTTCAATGAGCCCACCGCCACTTTTAATAAGTGGTGGTGGGCTCAGTTGTTAAGAGCTCTTAGGCGATCTCGATGGACTCGATGATGACGTCCTCACGTGGGCGGTCCATGCGGTCCGTATCAACCTTGGCGATCTTGGACACGACTTCCTGGGATGCCGGGTCGGTGACCTCACCAAAGATGGTGTGGTGGTTGTTCAGGTGCGGGGTCGCAGCCACGGTGATGAAGAACTGGGAGCCGTTGGTGCCTGGGCCAGCATTTGCCATAGCCAGCAGGAATGGACGGTCGAACTGCAGCTCTGGGTGGAACTCATCCTGGAACTGGTAGCCAGGGCCGCCACGGCCGGTGCCGGTTGGATCGCCACCCTGGATCATGAAGTTATCAATGATGCGGTGGAAAATTGCGCCATCGTAGAACGGTCCGGACTGCTCGCCCTTTGCGTTCTGGGTGGAGTAGTCCTTCTCGCCCTTTGCCAGGCCGATGAAGTTCTCCACGGTTACCGGTGCATGGTTACCGAACAGGTCGATAACGATATCACCGTGATTGGTGTGCATCGTTGCAGTTGCGGTCTTCTGAGTCATGCCGACCATTGTATGGAATTTCTGGCTCGCGCGCCGCAAATGACATAACGCCCTAAGCGATCACTATGCTTAAGTCCATGATTCGCGCCGTGCTCTTCGACCTCGATGACACTTTGATGGACCATACCTCCGCTATGCGCGAAGGTCTCGACGAATGGTGCCGCGAGCTAGGGCTTCCCACTGGCCAACATGAACGCTTTGCCGCCATCGAGCGCAAGTGGTTCGCCGCCTATGAGCGCGGCGAGGTCACCCATCATGGCCAGCGCATCGCCCGCTGCCGCGAGTTTCTAGAAAAAGACCTTTCGGAGCACGACGCATTGCAGGCCTATTCGGGTTATCTTGCCGCCTACCAGCGCAATTGGCGCGCTTTTGCCGACGCCCTGCCCGCCCTGCAGCGAGCCCTGCAAGCAGGTCTTCGCGTTGGCGTCCTCACCAACGGCGCCCGCGAGATGCAGGAGGCAAAGCTGCGGGCCGGCAAGTTAGATCTGCCAGAGGTGCGTCTCATCGCCACGGTGGATCTGGGAATCCCCAAACCGCAGGCCACCGCCTACCTGGCAGGCTGCCAGGTGGTGGGTTCTACTCCCGCGGAAACGCTGATGGTGGGTGACTCGCTGGCTAACGACGTCGAGGGCGCCCGCGCCGCCGGGCTGCAAGCGGTGCACCTGCGTCGCGACGGCTCGGGCGAGATTTCGAGCTTGGACGAGCTGAGCTTCTAGGCGGGGACGAGTGAGCTGAGCACCTCTTCGCGGGCCAAGACCATGTTGCGCAACGAGGCCTCGGTCTCGGCGTAGCCGCGGGTCTTAAGACCGCAGTCTGGGTTAATCCACAGCCGCTCCGCCGGCACGTGGCGTAGTGCTGCCCGGATGAGCTCGGCCATCTCCGCCACCGAAGGCACGCGCGGCGAGTGGATGTCATAGATGCCAGGGCCGATCTCCGAGTGGAACTTCTCATCGATGTCTTGCAGCAGCTCCATGCGTGAGCGCGCCGCCTCGATGGAGGTGACATCGGCATCGAGGCCTGCCACCGCATCAATGATCTGCCCGAACTCGGAGTAACACAGGTGCGTATGAATCTGGGTGGTCGGTTGCGCCTCGAGGGCAACCAAACGGAAGGCACGCACTGCCCAATCAAGGTAAGCCTGGCGTTCTTCTTGACGCAGCGGCAGCAGCTCCCGCAGTGCGGGCTCGTCGATCTGGATGATGCTGATGCCGGCGTCTTCGAGGTCACGCACCTCGTCAGCCAGCGCCACGCCCAACTGGTCCGCGGAGACTGATTGATGCACGTCATCGCGGGTAAAGGACCACGCGAGGATGGTCACCGGGCCGGTTAGCATTCCCTTGACATGCTTTGCAGAAAGCGACTGCGCGTACTTGGCCCACTCCACCGTCATCGGCTGCGGGCGGGAGATGTCACCGACAACGATTGGCGGACGAGTACAGCGCGAGCCATAAGACTGCACCCAGCCATTTTCGGTGACCACGAAGCCGTCGAGCAGCTCCGCGAAGTACTGCACCATGTCATTGCGCTCCGGCTCGCCGTGCACGAGTACGTCCAGCCCTAGGCGTTCTTGCAGGTCGATGACCTGCGCGACCTCCTTGCGCAGCGCCTTTTCATAATCGGCGTCGGAAAGCTCGCCCTTGCGGTGCGCGGCGCGCGCGGCACGAATCTCCTGGGTCTGTGGGAAGGAACCGATCGTGGTGGTCGGAAGCTGCGGCAGGCCCAGGGACTTCTGCTCCTCGACGCGCTCGGCAAACAGCGGCTGACGCTGGACCTGCCCTTCCGGCAGCCCTGCCGTGCGCTTGGCGACGTCCCGGTTATGCGTGCGCGCCGATTCCGCCCGGGTACGCACCGCGCGATCGGCCTGGGCATAAGCCTCTGGGGCGTCGAGCGGGCCGGCGAAAAGGGCCACGACCTCGCGTACCTTTTCATCAGCGAAGGAGAACCACGTCGCGACGTCAACTGGCAATGTGGTTTCGGCAGCGACGGTATGCGGAACGTGCTGCAAAGATACCGAGGTAGTAACCGAGGCGCCCGGAAGCTGCTCCAGCTTGGCACGCAGATCGCGCAGGTTCGCCGCCCACACATTGCGGCCATCAACCAGGCCCGCGCTCACGTGCACCGGCAACTGCGCTACGCGCTCCAAATAATCCGGTTCCAGCGCCAGGGTTCCCACGCTCAAGTCCACCTGGACTGCTTCCGGGCGTAGCTTCGCAATCGCGTCCAATCCCCTGCGGGCTGCGCCATAAGGCGTGGTCAAGTAGATCTGTGGGCGTTTCGCAGTGCCGAGGATGCGTTCGTAGGCCTGAATAAGGGCGTCGGCAAGCGTAGCGTCATCTGCTGACTGCAGATCAGCCACCAGCGCTGGCTCGTTGAGCTGAATCCACTCCACGCCCGCCGCATGCAGGTACCCAAGCACCTCGATATAGGAATCCACCAGCTTGCCCAGGTGCTCGAGAGGCTGGGTGTGGGAACCTTCCGCCGGCTTAGACAACGCAAGCAGCGTCACAGGCCCCACCAGCACTGGGCGCACCTTGTGGCCTGCTTGCCGGGCTTCCTCCACCAGCTTCAACACGCGTTGCGGACGCGCCTTAAACTCCTGCTCGTCAGCAATTTCTGGGACGATGTAGTGATAGTTGGTGTCAAACCACTTGGTCATCTCCAGTGGTGCTGCCTGTGCATTTCCGCGCGCTAGACGGAACTCATCGGCAAGGGTTTCGCCCTCGACTGCGCCCACCGTCAGCGCGGTTTCGAGGACGTGATCGTAATAGGCCACGTCCGCCGGGATGGCATAATCCTCACGCAGGCCGAGGTCATGTAGGCGGGCATAGGTATCAAGGCGCAGCGAGTGCGTGGCCGATTCGAAGGTCTCCTCATCGATCTTGTCGGCCCAGAAGGCCTCGAGTGCGCGCTTTAGCTCGCGGTTCGCGCCGACGCGCGGATAGCCTTCGATGGTTGTGTGAGGAAATGGTGCGTTCATCGATTTACTCCGATTCTGCTCAGTAGGTCGTGGGTGATGGCTGAGTTGTTATGCGTATATATATGGAGGCCCTCCGCGCCCGCGCGCAGAACGCCGCGCGCGAGTTCGGCCGTGAGCTCCATACCGATTTCTTGTTCTTCTTCTGGGGTTTCCGCTGCCGCGAGCGCTGCCCGCACTTTTGGCGGGACGTCGAGCCCGGACAGCCCCGCCATTCGCTCAAGGCGGGCCACGCTGGTCATCGGCATGATTCCGGGGATAAGCGGGATGCGCACGCCGGCGAGCCGGGCGCGTTGATAGAAGCGCGCATAGTCTTCTGGGTCGAAGAAGAGCTGCGTTATGGCGAAGTTCGCGCCCAAGCGCTGTTTGGCCAGCAGGACATCGATGTCCTCATCAGCATTGGCTGATTCCGCATGGCCATTGGGATAGCACGCCACGCCGACGGCCAGGTTGCCTGCGGCGAAACGTGCCGCTTGCGCTGCTTCCCGACGCCGAATGAGACGGATCAGCTCATCAGCATGCTGCAGGTAGCCCACGGGCATGCCGTCTTCCGGAAGATCCCCGCGCAGTGCGAGGAATCCGCGGACGCCAGAATCGACGAGTACATCGACCCACTCGCTAAGTTCCTCCGGGCTACCGGCAGTGCAAGCAAGATGCGCCAGGGGACGCATCGAGGTAGTGCGCGCAATCTGCTCAATGAATGCGGCCGTGCCACGCAACCATCCGGAGCGCTGCGAGCTGGTTACTGCGATGTAATCAGGGTGATAGCTCTGCAACACTGCAAGCAGTTCAGATGTCTTGCTCGCATCAGCGTCGTTGCGCGGCGGAATCACTTCGAAGGAAAGCGCGGTGCGCTGACGCACCCGAGCCGTCCATTCATTGATTTGGTCTAAAGGCGCAGAGGCCGAGAGTCGCGGAGTCATGCCCACCTCCTTCGCTGGTCACTTCGATTTCGTTGAGATGAAATGTACCAAGCGGTCTATTAAGAAAGGAGGGCTAAATTTTAGGTACCATCTTTAAAACGGTTCTGCCTGCGGGGTTAACGTTTATTAGCGCGAATAAAAATCGCCCAAAATGAACCAAGCTGTCTACCTAGAAGGCGTGGCGGCGGGGGTAACTGGCCTGAAAAAGCAGTAAAATCAAGGCCAATTCCCAATGTCAGACTTGTCTATACCACCTCTCTTAAACAAGTTGCGACCAGCTCCAAACGCAAACGACATCGAGGCTCTCTCTTGAAAAAACATAAGATTTTGACCAAGCTCTCTGCTGTCTGCGCTGCAGTAGTAACCACCGCAGCTCTTGGAACGGCAGCCGCATCGGCTCAGCAATCTGAGACAATCCTCTTCGGCGACTCCATTTTTGCCAACCCCACCTTCGATCAAATCGGCTCCCCCATTGCCGAGCTGTCTAGCGCCATGAAGATCGGCAGCGACCCAGGCGCTCCGAGCCCACAGGGTTGCCCGCAGGGCGCATCCAACGTTGGCCGCGAGCTCGGCCGCGCCTCGGGCCAGCGCGTCATCAACTACGCTTGCTCCGGCGCTACCGCTGCTGGCTCCACGCCGCGTTCGGACTTTGTCCAGCAGGTAGGCCACGCAGTGGATACCCACACCCTCAACCCGGGCACGCGCAACGTGCTGATCCAGTTCGGTTTCAATGACGTCGTCAACACGAACTTCATCCTTGACCCGAACCGCACGGCTTATAAGAACGCGATGCGCAATCAGATAAACCGCATCCGCGCTGCCGCCCCAAACGCCAAGATCACCCTGGTGGGCTACCCAGCCTTCTCTGCGGCAAACGGCTCCATTTGCCCAATCCGCATCAAGGAGAACCCAGGCCTAGGCGCTAACCTCTCCGCACTGGGCAGCGTACGCACCATCGAAGACAACGTTAACCATGCGATGTTCCAGGCCGCCCAGGAAAACCATGTGGACTACTTTGACCTACGTTCGGCCACCATCGACCACAATATGTGTGCGCCGACCGGCATGCGCTGGATGGGAGGCGTCTACGAGTTTGCGGAGCCGCATAACTTCTTCAACCACCTGACCCACTCCGGCAACGTTGGCGTGGCGCGCATCCTTTCGGATCGCGTCCTCGCACGCTAGGAAATCCACATAAGGATTAAACGCTATAGTGGCGGGGCCCTCGCGCCGTCACTACGCTGGGGTGAAGCGCACCATAAACTAATTTAAGGAGCATCTGGGATGAACCCCACCGCAATTTCCGCCTCCATCGGTCTAGCGAACAATCTGTGGAGCCGTTTCAAGGATTACCGCGAGGAAAAAGAACTCGAAGCTTATGCCGCCCTTGAAGGCGCCGCCGCACGTGCGGAAAGCCGCAGCAAGGATCTCTTCCCAGAGGCACGCCGCAACGCCGGTGCTGTAACCCAGGCTGCCCACGAGCGTCTCGAGCGCACCATCGCCGAGCTCAAGGAGCGCGGCCAGGAAGCTGGCAAGCAGGCATCTGAACGCTTCGAAGAGGCTCGCAAGGATGCCAAGAAGGCGCAGAAGAAGACCAAGAAGCAGGCAAAGAAGCAATCCAAGGCTGCACGTAAGGCCGCAAACAAGGCGCAGAAGCAGAGCGCAAAGAAACTGAAAAAGGCAAAGAAGGTCAACTTCCGCAAGGAAGACAAGGGCTCCAAGTTCTGGCCATTCGCTCTTATTCTGACTCTTGTCTCCGCAGTTGCCGGCGGCGCTTACTACTTCTTCAAGATCCGCAAGGAAGCTCCTTCCGAGGTTCCACCTCGCGTTGAGGACTTCGGTGGCGGCGCAAACGCAGCGGCTGAGGGCTCCACCTTGGTCTACACTTCCACCTCCGAGCAGGACCTCAAGAAGGATTCCGACCTCGCTGAAGAGGGCGTCGTCGAGCGCGATGAGGAGCTGCTGGGCTCCATCGATGAGCAGCTGGCAAAGCACAAGGAAGAAGCTGCGGCCGCTGAGGCCGATACCTCCCGCATCACCGATGACCGCGAGGACGAGGGCAAGCACCGCCTGCAGACTGACGAGCAGGAGTAGTAATATCCCCCCGAGCAAGGGGGTAGCGCTCAAGTTGTCTTGATCTCAATTCTTTGATTAAGAGACCTAGAGCTGATTGAATTCTTGAGTATTTCGAACCTATCTCAAGGAGAGTAAATGAGCTTCGAGTCTCTCATTGTCAAGCTCAAGAGCGGAGCGACCTACTACTTCCCAGCCGGCTCCGTCAGCGGGGATCCTTCACATCGTGTTGACAATCTCCGCTTTGCGATTGAGAACGGCACTATCTTCCGTTCTGTTGATGACAACGGTATCGACCGCGAGTTCTCTGGATACGACGTATCGAATTACCACCTTGCATAGAACCTGCAGAGCATAAAACCTGCTAAGGCGGCCTTTCTTTCCGGATAATCCGAGCAAAGGAAGGCAGCCTTTTCTTATAGGATAAGCAGCTATGACTGTCTATCCTCGCATGAAAACCTGGTCTTGGTACCTGCCAAGCCAGCCACCCGCCGGGGAGACCTCTCTCACCGAAACCACCAATTGGTCTAAACCCCGCAGCGCAACCCGGCGCCTGCTCTTTGCGCAGCCGGTGGGCGTGGCCGGCATTCTCATCTCCGCCGCCATCAACGCGCCATTGGGTGCGCTTGTCTCCGTGGTCATTGGCCAAGCCACGCAATACGCATTCAGCGACCCTTCCTGGCGCACGCTCGCCATTCCAGTGGCGTTGACCGCACTGCTGCTCTTCATCGTCTATCTCGCCGAGGCCACCGCGGATGCTTTCACCGATCTCAGCCAGGCCCGCACCACGCATACGCTGCGGCTCGGGCTGCTGGAGAAGCTGCTCCGCTCTTCTACCTCCGGACTTAACCCAGGCCGCCTGCTCAACACGATGGACGAGGATTCCCATTACATCGGCCAGCTCAAGCAGGTGCTCAACTTTCCGCTGACCATGGTGGGCTATCTGCTGGGCGCGATTTTCAGCCTGGCACCGATCTCGCCCGTGGTTTCCATCGTGCTTTTGATAGGTGCCGTCGTCACCGCGGCGGTATCTTGGGCCACCGCAAAACCGTTAACGAGAGTGGCGGCAGCCCGCCGCCACAAGGAAAACACGGCGCTTTCGCTCGCAACGGACTACGCGCAGGGCTCCCGCGTTATTAAAGGTCTAGGCGCTAACGAGGTGGCCAAGCAACGCTTTGGCACCGCTGCACACACCGCCCTCGACGCCATGCTGCGCGAGCTAAGGCTTAGCGTCTGGTTGAACTGGTTGCGCCAGATGGTGCCCACCGCATTTACCATCGGTCTGCTCGCATGGACCTCATGGCAGATGTACCTGGGCAATATTTCCCCAGGTGGGATGATGAGTATCACGATGCTCGCCCCACCGGCGCTCAACGTCCTTGGGATCGCGCTGGGCCATCTCACCGAGGCGTGGGCGCGGGCCCAGGCCTCCGTGGAGCGCATCGGTGAGTTGCTGGAGGACCTGGATAAAAGGGACGTCGCAAAGCACGGCGATGCGCTTTCCTTAAGCCCTGGCCTGCAGGTCTGGGTACCGGAGACCACCAAAGGGCGCGCGCTTGTCGACGCCACCATATCCCGCCTTTCTGCTCACGGCGCCCTGTGCCCGCCGCACCGGATTTCCGTGCTGGAGGGAACGCTGGCCGATAACATCAATCCGCTCGGCAACATCCCGGCATCGCAGGTTCGCACGGCGCTTGAGGCCGCGGCCTGCGAGGACATCGTCGCTCGTCTCGACGGTTTTGATGACTCTGGCGCCTTGCCGGATGCCCCCATTGGGGAGGCTGGACTGAACCTGTCGGGCGGTCAACGCCAACGCGTTGCGCTTGCCCGCGCGCTTGCCGCGGACCCGGAAATCTTGGTGCTTGATAACCCCACCACGGGCTTGGATTCGCTAACACTCGCGACGGTAGCTGAGCGCGTGGCGCGCTTGCGCAAGGACCAGATCACCGTCGTAATCAGCGGCGCGTCGACGTGGGCGGCTAACGCGAAGGAGATGCTAGAACTATGAGTAAACCCGCAGCAGATGCCCTAGCTCCTGCCTCCGCCCGTGAGTCCTGGCAGTTCCTTCGCACGCTGCCTTCCGCACCGTCGAAGGCGAAGCTGGCGCTGGTATTCGGCATCTTCACTCTGACCATCCTGATGATGAACCTGGGCTCGCAGGTACTCGGCCGCCTCGTGGATATCATCCAGGGTGGCGAAGTCCCTGTGATTGGCTCTGGGCGCAAGGCGATGATTGCTGCACTATGGATCATCGCAGCCTGCCTCCTCGTTGAGGTCAGCGGCCGGGCGCTCGGCGGCTACCTCATCAACGCCCGCACACGCCGACTGGCTGTGGATCTGCGTACCGCAGCTCTCGACTCGGTGCTGCGCGCGCCCGTGCCGCGCGTGATGGAGCTGGGAACCGGCAACGTGATCACGCGCTTGTCTAAGGACATCGACACCGTGGTCACGGCAGTGGCCATGATGGGTGAGCGCCTTGCCGTCACCATCTTCATTCTGCCGCTTACTTTCCTAACCATGGCTTTCATCCACCCGGCTTACCTTTTGCTGTGCATGCTCGCAGTCGCCGTGATGTATCCGTTTATCAAGGGAACGATTCGCGATATCCCCGCCGTGGCCAACGCCGTCTCCACCGTGGAGGCCCGCCGCAACAACGTCTTGCTGGATACCATCCGCGCCTTGGAGACCCTCCGGATTTTCCGCCTCGACGGCTGGGCCACGCGCCGCATGGAGGACTACTCTTGGCACACCGTGCAGGCTTGGGGCGACAAGGTGCCGCTTATCAACCGCATCATTGGCCAAGGCAGCATCGCTTTCGGCGTGCTCCTGCTGGGTTCACTTTCAATGTCGGTTCCGATGGTGGCGTGGGGATGGCTCACACAAGGCCAGGCCACGGCCGCGGTCTTGCTGGTCATGCGCCTAGAGATGCACGTTTTCAACATCTTGTTCTTCGCTGGGGAAATTCAGCATTCGGCAACTTCCTTGGGCCGCGCTGTGGCGCTGGCTCTGCTGGGCGCTGACGTGCCAACCAAGGAAGTAGCGCTGCTTGGGCAAGCCCCCGCGGTGCATATCGACGCCGTGAGCTACTCCTACCCCGGCGGCGCCAAGGTCTTAGACGGCATTAGCCTCACGCTGGCGGCCGGCACCACGACCGCGCTGGTGGGCACCTCAGGCGCAGGTAAATCCACCTTGGCCGCACTTGTGGCCGGGCTGCAATACCCCACTGCGGGCAGCATCCGCCTTGACAACGTCGACACCGCAACGGTGCCCAATACCTGGGTGACCGAGCACGTCGCGCTGATTACGCAGGAAGTCCACCTCTTCTCCGGCACGCTGCGCGAGGATCTTCTGCTCGCCCGGCCACATGCTAGCGATGCGGAACTATGGGCAGCCCTACACGAGGTGGGATTGACGGAAGACTCGCGCTGGCTTCCCGACGGCCTCGATACCCGCATCGGCGCCGGCAACGAGGAGATGGGCGCCGAAGCCGCCCAGCAGATCTCGCTGGCGCGCATGGTGCTGCGGCAGCCGCCGGTGCTCATCATGGATGAGGCCACCTCAGAGGCCGGCTCTGAACACGCCGCCGTGCTTGAGGAAGCTGCCCGGGCCGTCACCCGCGGGCGTACCTGCCTTGTGGTGGCGCACCGCTTGGACCAGGCTCGTGAGGCGGATCGCATCATCGTGATGGAGCAGGGCGAAATCGTCGAAGACGGCGACCACGCCTCACTCATGGCGCGCGGTGGGCGCTACGCCAAGGCTTATGCGCAGTGGGAGCACGGCCACTAAGCCAAACTTGGCCCGACTAAACTTCCTCCCCTTCTCTCCTTCATTTCTCCTCTCTTCGAGGGTGGTCCCTTTGCTTGGCTCCCTTTGTGGGGGATGCAGAAGCGAGTCTCGGAAGCGGCGGGCCGAGGGCAACGCAGGAACGACGAAACCCGGCACCGAATGGTGCCGGGTTTCTGGGCTGTGGAGCATAGGAGAATCGAACTCCTGACCTTCTGCTTGCAAAGCAGATGCTCTACCAATTGAGCTAATGCCCCAGTGCGTTTAATGCTACCCCAGGGGTATCGCAGAAAGAAAATCGCTGGCCCGGCCGGGAGTCCCATCAGTCGCAGTAGTTAACTCTTTTCACTCTGGTTGCGTGTCACTACGGTTTTAGAAACGGCGGTGACCATAATCTAGGAACAGAAACACCCTCGTTAGAAAGGCTTTTGCATGCGCCGCCTCGCTGCCGCTACCGCTGCACTCTTACTTACCGCCGCACTTCCAGTCTCAGCCCACGCAGCGCCGGCATCGCCCTTCCCGGTCCCCAACTTGCCACAGATGCAGCTGCCGAACCTCCAGCAAGAAGCCGAGAAACTCAATAACGACTTCCTAAACTCCTTGCCACCAGAGCTCGGTTCTTCGAAACCTGCGCCGCAAAAGCGCACCCCAAGCCCAGCACCTGCACCGACGCAAAAGTCTGACTGCTCCAACTGCGTCGCCATCACCTACGACGACGGCCCCAGCACCCTAACCAACCAGCTGCTCGACACCTTGCGCGAAAAACACGCACACGCCAGCTTCATGGTGCTCGCCCCTAACGCCACAGCCCACCCAGAGCTGCTGCGCCGCATGCAGGCAGAGGGGCATACCATCGGCAACCACACCAACACGCACCGCGAACTGAACAAGCTCGCCGCCGGCGACATAGACGGGGAAATCAAGGCGGGTGCCGGCGCCATCAAGGCAGCAACCGGCCAGAGCCCTCGTTGGCTACGCCCACCGTACGGCGCCACAAACGGCACTGTCGACGCCGCGGCCAAAGCCAACGGCCAAGCCGAGGCCATGTGGTCCGTGGACACGCTGGACTGGAAGGACCGCAACTCCGAGCACGTATGCAGCGCTGCAGTCAGCGGCGCGCAGCCGGGCGGCATCATCCTCATGCACGATATCCACGCCACCACGGTTAATGCTGCCAGCTGCGTCATCGACGGCCTGCGCGCCAAGGGCCTCGAGCCGGTCAGCCTCGATACCCTTGTCCCCAACCCACAGCCGGGCAAGCAGTACTACTCTCGGGGCTAATGATTGATTTCTCGGCCCCCGCAGATGTCGTTGCGCCCCAACTCTTGGGGGCAACTCTCACCTTCAACGGCGTCAGCATCCGCCTGACGGAAGTCGAGGCCTACCTCGGCGCCAAAGACCCCGCCGCGCACACGTACAACGGCCCAACCCCGCGCAACGCCACGATGTTCGGCCCGCCCGGGCGCCTTTACGTCTATGCCTCCTATGGCATCCACCGCAACGGCAACATCGTGTGCGCCCCGGAGGGCACGGGCCAAGGATGTCTGCTACGCGGAGGCGAGGTCACCGAAGGTACCGAGCTCGCTTTCCGACGCCGCGGCACCACCGACTTCCATAACCTCGCCCGTGGGCCGGGAAACCTCGGAAAAGCACTGGGATTCACGCTGGAAGATAACGGCACGCCAATTCAACTCACCGAGCGTGAGCAAGAGCCGGAGTGGGTCTGCGGGCCGCGAATTGGCATCAGCAAGAATAAACAAGCGCCATTGCGCTTTTGGATTCCTTTCGACAAGACCGTCTCGGCGCGCAGAGGCCTGCCGCCGAGCTAATAAGGCCTAGTAACGCCCGCCGTAGCGTTCATCGCTCTCGATGGCCGCGAGGATGCGATCGTTGATCTGGTTGAGCTGGCGCACCTGCGTGCGAGTGAGGTTGTCCATCACGGAACGACGCGCCTGGGCGGCGTGCCCAGGCGCGGTGGCGACAACCTTGTCCCAGCCGGCGTCGGTAAGCTGCGCCAGCGTGGTGCGGCCATCATTCGGATCTGGACGGCGCGTAACCCAACCTTGCTTCTCCAAGCGCGTGACCACCTGGCTTAGGCGCGATAGAGAGCCGTTTGCGGTAAAGGCGAGGTCACGCATGCGCATCTCGCGGTCCTCGGCCTCGGACAGCCGGGATAAGACGGTGTACTCAAAGAAGCTTAGGCCGGCGTCATCGCGCAGCTGCGCATCCAGAATGTTGGTCAGACGGATTGTAACTCCCATGAGAGAGACGAAGGAGGAAAGTTCCTCCTCATCGAGCCACTTCTTATCCTTCTCGGTCATGAAATTTATTCTAGCAATGAAGCTTTATTTATTAAGCATCTGCTAAGCAGATTTCAGCGCTTCCCGGAGAAGCTGCGCCGCCTGGCTCGGAGTCTTGCCGACCTTCACGCCGGCCTCCTCAAGCGCCGCCTTCTTGCCCTCTGCGGTTCCGGATCCCTCCAGAGACAATCGCTCCTGCGTGCCCCATGGTTTTGCCCTCCGGCGCGGTAAATCCAGCAATGTAGGCCACCACCGGTTTGGTCACGTGCTCCTTGATGTAGCGTGCGGCATGTTCTTCGGCATCGCCGCCGATCTCGCCGATCATGATGATGGCCTCGTAGAAAGAAACTTAAGTACTACCACCCGCGCAGTTTTTTACCGCCAGCACACGTATCTTGCGCGAGACCACGCTGCAAAAATACGCCCGGACTGGACTTTTCGGACACGAAGCGGCCAAGATTAGACGCCAGATCCTCGACCAGGCCGAGCCGTTTAACGCCGCCCACATCACCAACTGGGGACGACCTTGAAAGCCCACCGTCACGCGCGGCTAACGCACACGAGTCCACCGGCCGATAAAAACGCCCAGTACGCGTGTGTATCATGCGCGTGCTGGGCAACTTTCGCTGTCAGTGTAATGTCCTCCTTTTAGGATGCTGCGAGCTTTTGGGCGCGCTGGTAAGACACGCCGAGGACTGTTCCCATATCTCGTACGGTCATTCCAGCGTTTCTCATTGCAACAGCGAGGTCATGAGTGCTTGCCTGTGCCGCAGCGGCCAGTCGTGCCGCTTCTTCGCGTTCTTTTTCGGCGCGAGCTTTCATTTCCGCAAGGTCCGGTGGAAGAACGACATCAACAATAATGTTGAGTTCGTCTGGGTCTAGACCTGCCTGGTAGGCCAGTGCTTCGCGCATCTCGTCGGCAGCATTAGCCAGCCGCTTAGTTTGGGACACTGCCCCTAGTTCGGCGCATTCGAGCACCCATACTCCGCTGGTTCCGCGTTCTGCGGTTACTGTGTATGTCGTGGTCATTACCTCCACCAGCCTTTCCCTAATTCTTGGGCGTATTGGTCGAAAAACTTCTTGACTGTCTCATCGTCAATCTCACGGTGCCTACCTAAGGTTCGGGTTGTGCTGCCTACCCGATAAGCGTCATGGCGCGATAGGGCGATTTCCTCAAATTCAAGACCACGCCGCTTAGCTTCCGCTTTCAATTTCTTGATGACGGCGTTTCGCTTCATAACGGTAGTCTACCGACAGGAGACTAAACAAGTCAACCATGGGTTGACAGCCAAACTTCGCTGTTGCGTTCGCAACGTTGAGGACTCCGCTCACCACGTTAAGGATTCCAACTCCTGAGGTGGCGGGGTCTTTTTTCTTGCGACCGGGCGTTTCCAATGAGTGTCTACCCATTAGTCACCTCGGGCAAAGTAGCAGAAGGGCATGCGGACGAAATTTTGCTACTTAGCCCCGTGTCAGGAACGGTGCACGCCCAATATTTGCTAGATTTTCCAGAATGATGCCACCGCCGCGCAGAATGAAGACGTACAGCTGGTTCGTCCCGCCCGCGCCGCCAGCGGACGATCCGGCGCGGCTCCACCCGGCGCGCTGGAGCAGCGGGAACCGTGTGGTCAGGGACATGGTAGGCGCATACCCGGGCGTGCTGGTGCTGCACATTCTGAGCTACCTCATCGGCTCCGGCATCTCCGCGTTTGTGCCGGTGGTGGTGGGCATGATCGTGGACGGCCTGGTGGGGGAAGAAAAGTTCAACGCATGGTGGCTCTTCGCAGTATTGGTCGGCATCTTCATCATCCAGTTCATCGGCGAGGCCACCGGCGACGGCCTGGCCACAGCCTCGGTGCGCCGCGTGACCCACAACGCGCAGCAGCACCTGTCCTCGGGCGTGCTGCGCCGCGGGGCGGGAGCGATGAGCCCCGGCACCGTACTCAACACCATCGACGCGGACGCGAACACCGTCGGCCGCTACCGCGAGCTGCTGTCGTTTCCGCTCATGGCCATCGGCTACGCGGTCTGCGCGATGGTGGCGATGTGGTCGGTCTCCCCGTGGATCTCACTGGCCATCCCGGCCAGCGCGCTGATCATCGCTCTGTTCGCCGCGTGGACCGCGGGGCCGGTGACGCGGGTGTCGTTGAAGCGTCGCGCCGCGGAGGCGGATGTCGCTGGCTTGGCCACGGATGCGTCGCAAGGCATTCGCACCGTCAAAGGCCTAGGCGCGGGTGCAACCGTGGCAACACGTTTTCACGCCGAAACGGCGAAGGCGAAGCGCTTGATGCTCACGCACCTGCGTGTGGAGGTGTGGCTCGGTTTCGCCAGGTTCTGCGTGGCGGGGCTGTGCAACCTTGGCATCGTGGGCTTGAGCGCGTGGATGACGCTGCGCGGGGAGATCACCCCGGGGCAGCTGACATCCGTGGCACTGTTGGTGCAGCCTGCGTTGACCATGGCGGGCTTAGCGTTCGGCGACCTGGCCAGCGGGTGGGGCAGGGCCGTCGCGAGTGGCCAGCGCATCGAGCAGCTGCACCACGCGGGCGACGACACCGCGGGGCCCGAGCTAACAGACACACCGGTCCCAGGCGCGGGTCTGTGGATTCTCGAGCCGGCGGAGCGTTCCTACGCCACCGCCGCCGCGTGGGCGCAGCGCGCAGACGTGCTGTTCCCGCCGCACACCGTCAACGTGTTTGAGGGCACCATCGCAGACAACGTGAACCCGCGCGGGGATGTGCCGGAGGACGTCGTCAAGCAGGCGCTCGCCGCCGCCCACTGCCAAGACATCCTCCGCAGGCTCGGCGGCATAGACGCAGGCGGCGAGTTGCCGGACGCACCGCTGGGCGAGGCCGGCCTGAACCTTTCCGGCGGGCAGCGGCAGCGCGTCGCGCTTGCCAGGGCGCTCGCCGCCGACCCGGAGGTGCTCATCCTGGACGACCCGACCACGGGGCTCGATTCCGTGACACAGGCGGACGTCGTGGCAGCCGTCGCCGCGCTCAGAGCAGACAAAACCACCGTGGTCATCACCGGAAACGCCGCGTGGCAGCACGCTGGAACCGAATTGGAGGTGGCGTAGATGGCGCCCGATTACGCACGCACAGACGCGGTCGCACCCGCAAGTGTGAAGGAGACCTTCGCGTACCTCTCGGCGCTGCCCAACGCGCTGGACAGACGCTGGTGGGCGGGTCTGCTGCTCATCCAGGCGCTGACCGTCGCCGTGTACACCACGCAGTCGAACCTGTTCGGGCGCAGCGTCGACCCGCTCACCGGAGGCGAGGTGCCGCTACTGGGCACCGGCACCCGCGCCTTTGTGTGGACTGTTGGACTGGCGTTGGCCTGCATGCTCGTCGAGATGTTCCTGCGCGCCCTCGGTAACTACGTGGTGGGCCTCAAGGTCGCCCGCGCGTCCATCGACTTGCGCCGTCGCTGCCTCGACGCGATCCTGCGCGCACCTGTGCCGCGGGTGATGGAGCTCGGCACCGGCAACGTGATCACACGCATGACCAAGGACATCGACGACGTCGTCCAAACCATCACCGCCATCGGCTCGCGCGTGCTCACCACCGTGTTCGTCTTTCCGATCACGTTTATCGGGCTTTTGCTTATCGACGTCCGCTTCGCCTTGATCCTGCTTTTGATCTGCATCTGCACGTACCCGTTCGCCCGCGCGGTGGTCCGCGCCATCCCGGATGCCTCCAACGCGGTGAGCGTGGCGGAGGCGCGTCGCAACGCGGTGCTGCTGGATACCGTCCGGGGCCTGCCCACGCTGCGCGCCTTCGACTTGGAGCGCTGGGCGTTGGCACGGATGCGGCGGACCTCGTGGGGCGCGGTGGAGGCGGAGATGGACCGTGTGCCCTGGTTCATCCGGCTCACAGGCATCGGCCAGGTCGCTTTCGCCGCGTGGGTGCTGCTCACGCTTGGCGTCGGCGCGTGGCTCGCGACGGCCGGTGCCGTCAGCCCGGGCCAGGCGAGTGCCGCCGTGTTCATGGTCATCCGCGCCGAGGTCACGGTGTTCAACGCCCTGTTCTTCGTCGGCGAGCTGCAGAGCGCGGCCACCGCAGTGGGCCGCGCGGTGAGCCTGGCCAAGCTCGCGGACGGGCGTGAAGCTACGGCCGTTCCGGAGGATCTGGCGGAGCCGGTGGACGTGGAAGTCGACCACGTCTCGTTTGCCTACCCGGGCGGCGCCAACGTGCTGGAGGACCTCTCTGTCACGCTCGAGGCGGGAACAACTACCGCACTGGTGGGGACTTCGGGCGCCGGCAAGTCCACGCTCGCCGCGCTCATTGCGGGGCTGGTGGAGCCCACGTCTGGGTGCATCCGGGTAGGCGCAGTAGATACCTCGCAGGTCAGCGACACGTGGACCGCCAAGAACGTCACCCTGCTCACCCAGGACGTCCACCTGTTCGCCGGCACCCTGCGCGAGGACCTCTCGATGGCCGCACAGGATGCGACCGACGCGGACCTGCTGCGGGCGCTGGCAAGTGTCGGGCTCGACCCTGAAGGCACCCAGTTCGCGCGCCTGTTCCCGAAGGGGCTGGACACCGCCGTCGGCGCAGGCGCGGAGGAGCTGCCCCCGGAGGTGGAGCAGCAGCTCGCGCTCGCACGCGTGGCGCTCTCAGGCCCGAAGGTGCTCATCCTGGACGAGGCGACGGCAGAAGCTGGCAGCGACGCCACCAACGCGCTGGAGGACGCCGCCGCGCGGATCACCGCAGACACCACGGCACTGGTGGTGGCGCACCGCCTAGACCAGGCGGCGGCCGCGGACCGGATCCTGGTCATGGACGCCGGGCGCATCATCGAGGACGGCACCCACACCGAACTCGTAGCCGCCGACGGGAGATACGCGCAACTGTTCGCTGCGTGGAGTGGCGGCGGTCACTAACTCTCCGGTAGGAATGGGGACATGACTGCAAATTATGTTTCCGACCGTTTCCCCGGCCCCGACCCGTACGCCCCGCTGGCGGACGTGCCGTCCTTCGACATCACGTCCGAGGACATCGTCGACGGCGAGCGCCTCGCCGACACGCTTGCCGGCGACAACGCCACCAGCCCGCAGCTTTCCTGGTCCGGCGCCCCGGAGGGCACCAAGACCTTTGCGGTGACCTGCTTCGACCCGGACGCGCCGACCGCCTCTGGTTTCTGGCACTGGTCCGCGTTCAACATCCCCGCGGACGTTACCGAGCTGCCAGCCGGAGCAGGCGCGAAGGACGACCTCGGGGTTGGCGCGGTGGTGCTCACCGGCGACAGCGGGGTTAAGGGCTACTACGGTGCGAACCCGCCGGCCGGCCACGGCCCGCACCGCTACCTGTTCGCCGTCCACGCGGTGGACACGGAGCTGCCCGCAGACGAGATTGCCAACCCCACCCAGCTCGGCTTCAACCTGAACTTCCACTCGCTCGGCCGAGCAATCATCTGGGGCTGGTACGAAAACCAGTAAGATTCGCCGAATGGTTCCAGTGCAACTCCGCGTCGGCGGCGCGTTCATGGGCATCGCACTCGTGCTCGTGCTCTACGCCGTGCTGGCGCTGCTTCGAGGCGACGCCGCGTTCCCCGTCACCCCGCAGGTGCTCTCCATCATCGTGGCGGTCGCCATCGTCGGCGCCTTCGCCACCTACAACACCAAGCAGGAAGGCTCACGCACCCAGGTCGGCGCGCTAATCGTGGCCGTGGTGCTCATCGGGCTCGGCTTCATCGCGCCCGACACCGAGCTGATGGCCACCACGCCGTTCTGGCTGATCGGCTGGGCGCTCGCCGCCGGACTCTGCGCGGTGGTGCTGCGCCGCAGCGCAGCCGGACACGCTTAGAGCGCTTTCCACTCCAGCCCGCTGCCCACGGCCTGCTCAATCGAGTCCAGGCCGTGGGCTTTGATCTGCGTGGCGATCCCGCGGTGGATGCCGCGGATCCAGCCCAACCCGCCGTAGATGAACGGCGTGTAGCCCTGCAGCAGGCTCGCGCCCGCGGCGATGCGCTCCCACGCCTGCTCGGGCGTGGAGATACCGCCGACGCTGACGAGCACCAGCTTGTCGCCGACTCGCTCGTGGAGGCGCTTGAGCACCTCAAGCGAGCGGTTCTCCAACGGGGCTCCGCTGATGCCGCCCGCGCCCATCTTCTCCACCCTGGAGGCGGGCGTTTTCAGCCCGTCGCGGGAAATGGTCGTGTTGGTAGCCACAATGCCGGCCAAGTCCAGCTCCACGGCGAGGTCGGCCACGGCGTCGATGTCTTCGTCGGAAAGATCCGGCGCGATCTTCACTAACACCGGGGTGGTGGTGGATTTCTTCACCACTTCCAGGATCGGGCGGAGTTCCTCCACCGCCTGCAGGTCGCGCAGACCCGGCGTGTTGGGGGAAGAGACGTTGACCACCAGGTAGTCCGCAAGTTGGCCCAGAAGCGTCGCGGTGGCGCGGTAGTCCGCCACGGCATCCTCGGAGGTCTTGTTCTTGCCGATGTTGATGCCCACCACGTCGCGGGAGCGCCGCGCGCGGAGGTTGTCGGCGACCACGAGCGCGCCCTTGTTGTTGAAGCCCATCCGGTTCAAAATCGCCTTGTCCTCCGGCAGACGGAACAGGCGCGGCGTGGGGTTGCCCGGCTGGGACTTCGGGGTCACGGTGCCCATCTCGGCGTAGCCGAAGCCGATCGCGCCCCAGGAGTCGATCGCCTCGGCGTTCTTGTCAAAGCCGGCCGCCAGCCCCAGCGGGGCGGGAAAATCCACGCCGAAAACAGTTTGGTGCAGCACCGGGTCGTGCACGCGCACGGCCTTTTCCATCACGCGGTTGACCGGGGTGACCAAGTGCAGCGTCTGCAACGCGCCGCTGATGATGCCGTGGATGCGCTCCGGCGGCAGCAGGAACATGAGCTTGAGTGCGCGGTCGTAGAGCGTCATGGGTTTTCTCCTAGTTGCTCTCGGTTTGGTCGGCGGGGGAGACGATCTGGATGCCGTCGCCGGATGCGGAGGCGGCGACCACGGTGCCGTCGTCAAGCGTAATGATGCTCTGGGCATCTGCGACGGTGGCGAAATGCTTGCGCTTCACCGGAATGCCCTGGGAGATGTCGTAGCCGGTGGCGGTGTTGCTGGCCAGCGAGCTGACCCAGGCGAGGCGCTGCGCGGGGTCCCACGCGGCATCCCAGGGTCCTTCCGGCACCGGCGCGGACTGCTGGAGGCGGATGATGTCGTCGGTGGTGTAGACGTGGAGCTGACTACCGGTGGAATCCGCGGCCAGCACCAGGCCGTGCTCGCCGCCGCGCACCTTGCCCACTCCCAGGCCGACGCGCAGGGTGCCGCCTTGGCGCGAGCCGTTCCAGTCGATGTCCTGGATGGTGGTGTCGAAGCGGTTGGTGCGCACCACCGAGTCGCGCTGGCCGTCCACCTGCACCGCCTGCAACTGGTCGGTTTCGCGTGCGACGTCGATGGTGTCTTTGAGCTCGCCGCCGTCGAAGACCCAGATCTTGCGCTCCGAGTCGCTGCCTGCGAGCACCTCGCCTGTCGACGCCACCGTGGCCGCCGTGACCGGCTTATCCGTGGCGATAGTCTCCTCCCGGTCTCCGAAGAGCTTGATCTCGCCTGCGCAGGCGAGCGCGAAGGTGCCGGCGTTGGCGGAAGCCTCGCCGCAGGATTGGTCCAGCTCGTGGCGGGCGGCCTTGCCCTGCTGAATCTCCTCGAGGGTGCCGATAGTCAGCGCGCTTGAAGTGCGAACGCCGATGCGGCCGTTCGTTTCGTCCACATCGCTCACCGGCTCGAAGTCGACCAGGTCGCCCGCCGGGTCCGACGACTGCGGGGACTGCACCGGCTCAGCGCTGCCCATGTTCGCAGCTGCCTCTCCGCCGGCTTCCTCGATCTTGGCAGAGGGAGACGCGCCGCAGGCGCTCAACGCCAGGGCAGCCGCGACTGCACCGGAAACTGCGACAAAGCGGAGGCGGGAACTGGGGGCAAACAAACGAGCATTCACAAGGTTAAAGCCTAGCAACGCGCCCGTCGCGTACCGCGATGGCTAAGCGGGCGGGGTAGTGTCTTTCACCATGACTGATCCCGCCACCACAATGTCCTGGGTCCAGGTGATCGTCCTGTCTGTTGTCCAGGGCCTCACCGAGTTTCTGCCAGTGTCTTCCTCGGGCCACCTGCGCATCGTCTCCCAACTGTTTTGGGGCGAAGACGCCGGCGCCAGCTTCACCGCCGTGATCCAGCTGGGAACGGAGCTTGCCGTGCTGGTCTTCTTTGCCAAAGACATCTGGCGCATTCTCACCGCCTGGTTCGCCGGCCTCGCGGACAAATCCAAGCGGAACTTCGACTACCGCATGGGCTGGATGGTCATCGCCGGCACCATCCCGGTCGGTCTTGCAGGCGTGCTGCTCAAGGACTTAATCCGCGAGAACTTCCGCAACCTCTGGATCACCGCCACCGTGCTAATCCTGTTCTCGCTGGTGTTCATCCTGGCCGAGCGCCGCGGCAAGAAGACCCGCGGCTTCGAGGAACTGACCATGAAGGACGCGGTTCTGATGGGCCTGTGGCAGTGCCTGGCGCTCACCCCCGGTGTGTCGCGCTCCGGCGGCACCATTTCCGGCGGTCTGTTCCTCAACCTCGACCGCGAGGTTGCCACCCGTTTCTCCTTCCTGCTAGCCATTCCGGCAGTGCTGGCCTCCGGGCTGTTCTCCCTGCCTGATGCCTTCGACCCCCAGGCGGGCCAGGCGGCGAGCGGTTTGCAGCTGCTCGTCGGCTCCGGCATCGGCTTTGTGGTCGGCTACATCTCCATTGCGTGGCTGCTGAAGTTCGTGTCCAACCACTCGTTCGCGTGGTTCGCCGCCTACCGCATTCCGCTGGGCCTTTTGGTCATGGCGCTGCTCGGCACTGGCGTGATGGCCGCCTAGTTGTAGGGTTGTCCGCATGCATGCATGGCCCGACCCGTCCGTACCCGTAGTCGCCGGCACCCCGGTGCCGCTGAAGCTCTTCGACACCGCCGATCAGCGCGTCAAAGAAGTAGACACCACCCCGGATGCGAACGGGGAGGTGGGGATGTACGTCTGCGGCATTACCCCGTACGACTCCACCCACCTCGGCCACGCCGCGACCTACCTCACCTTCGACCTGGCGCAGCGCCAGCTGCTCGCCAACGGCCACAAGGTCCACTACGCGCAGAACATCACCGACGTGGACGACCCGCTGTTCGAGCGCGCCGAGCGCGACGGCGTGGACTGGCGCGAACTCGGCACCAGCCAGATCAACCTGTTCCGCAGCGACATGGAGATCCTGTCCGTGATCCCGCCGCGCGACTACATCGGCGCGATGGAGTCAGTCGACGAGGTGATCGCGATGGTGCAGCAGCTTCTCGACGCCGGCGCCGCCTACGAGCTCGACCAGGGCGACATTTACGCCTCCATCGACGCCACCGAGCAGTTCGGCTACGAGTCCAACCTGGACCGCGCCACCATGGAGGAGTACTTCGCGGAACGTGGCGGCGACCCGGATCGAGAGGGCAAGCGCGATCCGCTGGACGCGCTGATCTGGCGCGGCCACCGCGAGGGCGAGCCCGCCTGGGACTCACCGTTCGGCCCGGGCCGTCCGGGCTGGCACGTCGAGTGCTCCGCGATTGCCACCAACCGCCTGGGCAGCCACTTCGCCATCCAGGGCGGCGGGTCTGACCTGGCGTTTCCGCACCACGAGTTCTCCGCGGCCCACGCTGAGGCCGCGCTAAAGGTCGAGCGCATGGCCGGGCACTACGTCCACGCCGGCATGATCGCCCTCGACGGTGTGAAGATGTCCAAGTCCCTGGGCAACCTCGTGTTCGTGCACAAGCTCTCGGAGGCAGGCCACGACCCGTCGGCGATCCGCCTGGCTGTCTTTGCGGGCCACTACCGCGAGGACCGGGACTTCTCCGACGCGATCCTGGCCGAGGCCGAGGAGCGCCTTACGCGTTGGCGCGAGCAGCTCGCCGGCGAGGTTTCTGAGGCGGAGGCGACGGAAGTCGTCGATAAGCTTCGCGCGATTCTTGCGGACGATCTGAACACCCCGGAGGTACTTTCGCTTCTCGACGGCGCAGCCGGCGACTGCAACCAGATCATCGCCACCGCCCTCGACGGGCTGCTCGGGGTGCGCATTTAGCGCGCCTCACGCACAATGGGCCCATGAGCGCAGCTGCGGACAACTCGATTCGGGCCCAGTTTCAGCCCGAGGTAGACGAATTCATCGACGACCTGAACACCTTCGCCACCGGTTCCTACCTGCAGGACGAGGACAAGGACCTGTGGGAAGAGCCTTTCGACCCGGCGGTGCTGCCGGATTTGAAGAAGCGGCTTGAGATGCTCCTTGACGCCCTCGATCTGCTTGGCGACGACCCTGAGGGCGACGCGCTGGTGAAGGTCGTGGCGCCGTTCTACGAGAACCTCGAGGAGTTCAACGAAAAGCACGCCAACGCGGTGCTTGAACCGGAGGAGAAGGCCGACATCGAGACCTTGGTGTTCCGTGCGGCGGCCGCCACCGGCGCCACGGACGAGGCTCTCAACGAGCTTCCGGAACTTGAGTAGGCCGAAGGCCGTCCTCTGGGACATGGACGGCACCCTCATCGACACCGAACCGCTGTGGGGTAAGGCCACCTTCGAGCTCGGCGAGCTGCTGGGCCGCCCGCTCACCCCGGAGGTGCGCGCTAAAACTATCGGCGGCAGCTTCCCCAACACCTTGAGCGTGGTGGCCGAGTGGGCGGGCTACGAGCTTAAAGACGGCGACCTGGAGCGTTACCGCACCTGGATGTTCGCCCCGAAGCAACAAAGGAACCCGACACCATTACGGTGCCGGGTTCCGAGCTGTGGAGCATAGGAGAATCGAACTCCTGACCT